>JBJEOU010000067.1:0-2700 GCA_051880875.1 Ruminococcus sp.
GAAATAAAAATCTGCTCCAATTGTCGTGACAGCATAAGGGAATTTTCCCTTTACCGCTGGGATGAAAAAAACGGAATGGACAATCCAATCAAAGAAAACGACCACGCTATGGACGATATAAGATATTTTGTAACAACGATTTTAGACGGTGGCAGTGGCTTTGTTGCCATTGCTACAAGAAGATAGGAGAATTATGGGTTTATTTAAGAGAAAGAAAAAGGTCAGCAAAGCGATTATTCAGTCGGCGCCTGTAAGGGGAAAGGAACATCCATTTTCTTTGATAAGTTCCTATCAACCCTTGGGGAATGTTGAGCTTGAGCTTTATTCTTCACTAAGAGAGGCTGTTCCCATCATCGACGCCGCCATTGGCAAGCTGAACCGCCTTATGGGTACTTTTACTGTTGTCTGCGAGAACAAGTCAACTCAGAAACAGGTTGAGGAGTTTTTTCGTGATGTAAATGTATGCCAGGGCAACAGGGGGATAGTCACCTTCATTTCCACCTATTTTGACCAGCTTTTAACCTACGGCGAGGCTGTGGGGGAGATTGTACTGGACAGCGGGAGAAAGGGGATAACTGCCCTTTACAACACAAACTTAAAGGATGTAACCCTGTACCCCGACAAAACCACTATGGAGCTTGAGGCTTACAAAAACGATAACGGAGTGGAGAAAAAGCTTCCTTATCAGTCCTTGATTCTCACATCCCTGCTGAATCCTGAGCCGGGCAGAGCAAGGGGTACATCAATACTGAAAGGACTGCCCTTTGTAAGCGAGATTTTGCTTAAAATTTTCAATTCCGTAGGTCAGAACTGGGACAGG
The DNA here is from genome assembly GCA_051880875.1 of Ruminococcus sp. Taxonomy (GTDB): domain Bacteria; phylum Bacillota; class Clostridia; order Oscillospirales; family Acutalibacteraceae; genus Ruminococcoides. The sequence continues at coordinate 821 of JBJEOU010000067.1, forward strand.
GTTGGTAACATCCGCTTTGCAGTTACCTACAAGCCAGACAGCAACTCAGGTACTTCCGCATATACAAAGGAAAATGCACAGCAGATTGCCGACGAGTGGTCAAGGGTGATGGGTGACAAAAACAACACCTGTGACTTTGTGTCGGTGGGTGATGTTTCAATCAAAACCATCGGTGCAGATAATCAGATTCTTGACTGCGATGTGCCTATCCGACGTATTACCGAGCAGATAGTGGCAAAGCTGTCTGTACCGCCATTCCTTTTGGGTCTTAGCTGGAGCACAACGGAAAGAATGAGCAGTCAGCAGGCTGATATTCTCACAAGCGAGCTGGAGTATTACAGAGAAATTCTCAACCCTGTGATACTGAAAATTGCAAGGATGTATCTGAACCTTAAGGGTATTGATGAAAAGCTGTCCGTCAGCTGGAACCACATCAATTTACAGGATGAGCTGGAGCTATCTGAAGCAAGGCTCAACAATGCAAACGCCCTGAAAATCGAAAAAGAGGTTGAAAGGGATTTTGGTGTGAAACAGGCTGAGGACGGAACTTTTGAGGAGGTGTGAAATGAAGAAAGGCTTGGTAGTAAAGTCGGGAGAAAATACCGACAGCGATATGAAGCTCATCAACGAGTATTCAAGACGAACACTCAACAAGGATGAGGTTTACACATTTTCGGTGGTTTTGTGCGACAACGACATTGACAGGGATTTTGAAAGGTTTACAGTTGAAGGTCTGTTTGCTTTGCAAAAGCTGTTTTTGGGCAAGACGGGAATACTTGACCATAACCCAACAGCCAAGAACCAGACTGCAAGGATTTATTATACAGAGGTTGAGTCTGTTGAGGGTAAGGTTACCCAGAACGGCGACCAGTATTTTCGTCTTGTGGCAAGGGCGTACATTCCCAAAAGTGATAACCTTGATGAGTTTATCCAGAAGATAGACACAGGGATTATGAGGGAAGTAAGCGTTGGGTGTGGAATTGAAAGGACAGTCTGCTCCATCTGCGGAAATGATATTCATTCTGTAGCCTGCTCCCACCAAAAGGGCAAAACCTATGACGGTACACTTTGCTTTGGGGAGCTTACTAACCCCACAGACGCCTATGAATGGAGCTTTGTGGCTGTGCCTGCACAGCGTAATGCAGGCGTGATTAAATCATTTAAAGAAGGAGAAAAATCTATGGAAAGCATTATTGAATGTTTAAAGTCAGAAAAGGACTTTACCCTTGGCAAGACAGAGAAAGGGGAAATTCTCTCCTATATCCGTTCCCTTGAAAAAGAGGCACAGGACGGCAGAGAATACCGAAATACCCTTGTGGCTGAGGTAAAGAAATTTTCTCTCCTTAGCAAATGCGGAATTTCTTCGGAAACAATGGATTCAATCGTTAATTCATTGTCCGTAAAGGAGTTGTGTGAGCTGAGGGATATTTACGAAAAAAGAGCTGATTCTGTTGTTCCTGCTGTTCCTCAGACCTATGCAGGAAACAACAATAACAGAGAAAGCAACGAAGGTTTTACTATTTAACAGGAGGTTTTTATGAATATTGATTTTAAAGGATACAACGAAAATATTATCACATTAAAGGCAGACAGCACTCTTCCTGAGGGCACACAGGGTGTTACCGTAGCAATTAACGGTCAGGGTACAGCTACCCTTGCACCGGATAACAGCTTTGTCTTAGGCGTTTGCCTTTCAGTAAGAAACGGCTATGCGTCTGTTCAGACAACAGGCTATGCAAGGGTTAAAACAACAGGTACTCTTGCTCCCGGCTGTCGTTCAATTCTTTCCAACGGCAACGGCGGAGTTGCGGAAAACGAAGCCGGCAGACTTCACTTTGTCCTTGACAGCGTTGACGGCGAAGCAGGAATTTTATTTTAAT
>JBJEOU010000068.1:0-11616 GCA_051880875.1 Ruminococcus sp.
ATGTAACTCCCAAATCAAAAGCCGACAGTACCGACACAAGGCTCTCCTCCTTTTACTTAGGGTGTATCTGAAAATCATCTAATTAGTTGATAACTTTCACACTAATACTATGTCATTCCGAGCTTGTCGAGGAATCCCCTACCTCTACCACTAACTTTGTTAGAGAAATCATACTTTCCTATAACCTATTAGTGTCGTTTTATGCACTACTGCTTTCCTTTCAGATTCTTCGGTCGTTTCACTCCCTCAGAATGACAAGGTGTGAGTGTTATACTGAATGTAAGGAATAATCTCATCCTCTTGCTTTTTTCCATAAGGTGACAAATTTAATTTTCTTCCGCCTATCATAATACAATAACACAACAAAAAGTTCAAATTTTTTTGACATATTTCTTCATTTGGTATATTCTATCATAAGAAGATTTTTAAGGGGAAAGACTATGGAGAATAAAAAATGGGTTTCCGCCTGGTGTAACGCAACATCAATACTCACCCGTCAGGTGGAAAATTACACAAAAGATTTAACCCTGCGCTATCCTGTTATGATGTCCTTTGGTGGTAGCAAGCTGAGGTTTACATTTTCCAACTACTGCGGAAATGAGCCAATAACAATCACAGGGGCAACTGTTGCTGTGTCCGACGAAAAGGGTGTGCTTGAAAGCGACACCATAAGGGAAATCACCTTTGACGGCGGAAAAAGCGTAAAAATCAAGCCGTTAACAGAGATTAAAAGTGACGAAATAAGCCTTGAAGTCAAAAGAAATGACTACATATCCGTAAGCATTTATTTAGGGGAATTTACCGAAACAAGGTCCTCTGTGCTGGTGACAGGACCTCTTTCCAAGGGTTTTTATTCCCTTGGGGACAACACCCACTCCCCTGTTCTTCCTGTGGAAAAGACAAAGAACACCAACTGGTTCTACTTTCTGAACAATATTGAGGTGCTTACAGACAGCAGTAACAAGGCACTTATTTGCTACGGCGACTCCATAACGGCACAGTCCTGGCCTGACTACCTGACCCAAAGGTGCTTTGACAAGGGATTTGAAAACACTTCAATTGTAAGACGTGCTGTCTGCGGTACAAGGATATTAAGACAGTACGAGTGTATTCAGTACGACAGCTACGGGCTAAAGGGCAGGAACAGGTTTGAAAGGGAAGTCAAGTCTGTTTCCGGCGGAGATGCAGTAATTATTCAGCACGGAATCAACGACATAATCCACCCTGTGGGATACGAAAACAACATCTTCCGTCCTTGGAGTGATTTGCCCACGGCTGACGAAATCATTGACGGACTAAAGGAATATATAGAAATTGCCAAAAAGCTGGGACTAAAGGTTTACGGCGGAACACTCCTGCCCATTGAGGGTTGGAGAACCTATGCCGACTTCAGAGAGGAACTTAGAAATCAAGTAAACGACTGGATAAGGACAACCTCTGACTTTGACGGCTGTGTTGACTTTGACAAGGCACTTCGTGACGAAAACCGCCACTCCGCCTTTAAGAAAGGCTTTGACAGCGGTGACCACCTCCACCCGTCAGAGGACGCATACAAAATGATGGCGGACATTGTTCCCCGGGAACTTTTAAAATAACGAAAAACTACCCCCACAACCGTCATTGGCTGTGGGGGATTCTAAATTGCCTAATTAAACCTGATTGGGCACAACGCACAGCATTACAAAGTCGCTGTCGCTGTCGTTGATTACGCTGTGGCTGTTTCCCTTGGGGCAATAGTGACATTCCCCCTCTTTAAGAGTTTCCTCACCGTCGTTGTAAAGCACTCTGGCATTTCCCTTAAGGGCGAAGATTACTTCACCGTTGTCCTCGTGCTTATGGTAGCCGATGGATGCTCCGGGGATTAATGTTGCTTTCATTATTCTGCCGTGGTCGTCACAGAACATCTGAGCGGTAATCTCCTTTTCTCCGCCTTTAAAGTTTGGGATTGTTTTATTCTCCATACTTTCAAAATTAAAAATCATTTTTATTCTCCTATGTTTGTTTAAAATTTATATTATTGTCAATAATTTTATCATACTGTTATTTATAAGTCAAAGCAAAATGACTAATTGCAGTCAGAAAATCCGTCATAAACTTTCAAATGAAATCAAAATTTAATAAATTGTTAAATAAACCCCGAAAGCGGTTGACAATAGGCTTTCTTTGTGGTACATATATACTTATGTATAAAATATATATAACAAAGATTTACAAATAATCATATTGAAAATGGGGAAGTGAAAAAATGGTAAAAAATATCTCTGCAGAACACACCATTAAACTCAACAAGCTGTGCAAATCAACAATAAGCGCTTTCAGGAATTGCGCCCAGGAAACTCTGATTAACGACGAGGTAATCAGTCCCACAGGATTAGCAATTCTGGTAAGCATTTACCACAAGCCTTATAATGATACAATCAGCAGTATTGCGTTGGGTATTAATGTATCCAAGGGACTTTGCTCCCGAGAGGTGGAAAAGCTCCGCCACGACGGTTACCTCACCGCTGTAACCGACGAAAACGACAGGAGAATCGTCAGGCTGAAAATCAACGAAACCTCTCAGGCTCTTATTGAAAGGGAGCTTAATGCCCTTACCGCCTTTACTGAGGAAATAACTCAGGGTGTCAGCGAAAAGGAATTTGAGGATTTTATGGCTATATGCGAGAAAATCCAGAAGAATGTTAACAACCTTGACGGCGGTGAAAACGAATAATTTTGAAGTACCTGCCCTTGGAGAAAAACTCCAAGGGTATTTTCTTTTGTAAACTTTGATTTTGTAAGTAATTTGTAACCCACCATTTATTGACTACATTATTGCCTTGTGATAAAATGTATTAGTTAGATTATATATTTTTTTACCACTGTTTTACGCAAAATAATATTAATACAAAGAGGTTAAAATTATGTCAAAGACAATGATTGTAACAAGCGGTACTTCCGGCATTGGAAAGGCAATTGCCAACAAGCTCCTCAGTGAATCCAAGGACAGAGAGGACAAGCTGATTATAAACTATTTTGAAAAGGATCAGGTGGAGCAGATGCTCACCGAGCTTTCTGATGAGGACAAGGAGAAGGTGACATTTGTCTATGCAGATATGTCCACCTATGAGGGTATGGAAAGCTTTGTGGAGGAAGTATTGAAAATTTCTCCAACAATTGACTGGCTTGTTTGCAACACAGCTATCGGAACATACAAAAAGTTTGAAGAATACGACTACGATTTGTGGGATAAAATTTTAAGGACAAACCTTTCTGTCCCCACATTTATGATTCAAAAGCTAAAGCCTCACTTTAATCAGGGTGGTAAAATCATCCTTATGGGTTCCCTTGCAGGGGCTTTGTCATACAGCTCCTCTCTGGTTTACTCAGTTTCAAAGGCAGGTGTTCACCACCTTGCGAAATGTCTGTTAAAGGAATTTGACGGACAGAATGTGTCAATTAACGCAATTGCCCCGTCATTTGTGGAAACACCTTGGCAGAACGGCCGTTCACAGGAAAGCTACGACAGAATCAACAAGAAAATCAATCTTCACCGCTTTGCCCTTCCCGAGGAGGTTGCCAAGCTTGTGTACGACACTATGACCAACGACTTTATCAACGGAACTCTGCTTGAAATCACAGGCGGATATGATTATTTTTAACTGACGGTAAAAGCAGAATTTTTACTATTTACTTGGAGGGCATATGAGAACTGATATGCAGGATCAACTCTTTGAATTATACAAGGAGATTGACGCCATTTGCAGAGAACACAACATAGAATATCAGCTTGCAGGGGGAACACTCATCGGCGCTATCCGTCACAGGGGTTTTATACCTTGGGATGACGATATGGATATTACTATGACAAGAAAGCACTGGAACAAATTTTTAGAGGTTTGCAACAACGGTGCTTTGCCGAAGAACAGAGCTTTGGAGTGTCAGCAGAATAACCGAGGCTATCACAATATGGTGGCAAGATACACCGACACCACCACAACAGCCTTGCACAAAACCCAGCTTATGCACGACGATATTGCAGGCTTTGTTATTGACATACTGGTGTATGACGCTTTGCCAAACACAGGTGAAGCCCTTGAAAAATACACAAGGGATCTTATGCTTTACAGCGACCTGCTTAACGAAAGCCTTATCTACTCCTACCGATACAGAATCAATGCCTTCAGGTACCTTAAATGCAGACTTATGATGCGTATTAAGGGCAAGGATTATGTGTTGAACAAGCTGGAGCAGGAGATGTCCAAGTACGATGAGGACGAGTGCGACTACCTTGTACTCCACTGGGGCGGTATTCCCCTTGTCTTTGACAAAAAGACCTTTGGGGAGAGCCGTGTGAACATTCCCATTGACGGAACAATGGGACAATGCCCCGACCGACCCTTTGACTACCTTGTTGACCACTACGGAGACGAGTGGATGTTCATCCCTCCTGTTACGGAACAGCAGAGCCATGAGGCTGTGTTCAACACGGAAATTCCTTTCCCTGTTATCAGGGGAGAGATATACCACTTTGTTTCTCAGAAAAAGGTTAAGAGAAAGTACAGAATACGCAAAAACATTACAATCACCCATATGAACAGATGGCAGGATTTAAAGGATATGGGTAACAAAATCAATGTTATTGCACAGAACCTTGAATTTTCCCAGTCCCTCCGTGACAGATACGACGAAATCCAGAAGTGCAAGGAAGAGAAGAACTACCCTGCACTGAGGGAAATTTTTGATAATATTGTAAATATTCAGAACGCAAGAAATATTGCCGGACGAGGCGACTACTCCGGCGCACACAGGTACTTCCACCCCATACTTATGGACATTCCAAAAGAAATGTTTGAGCTTATGCTGGAAACCCTGTTTAACACAGGAAGTATCTCTGTTGCAAAGAGGTTTATTGAAATTTATGAGTATAACAAAGGCGAAAAAACACCATTTATGGCGGAGCTTGAAGAGGATATTCTGAAATTCAGAAAAGCAGTATCCCACTTCGCCTCCAAGGAATGTGAGGAAAGTCTGCCCTTGATTCAGGAGCTTTCCCAGAAGTACCCCAAGAGTGTTCCTGTCCTTAAGCTAAAGCTTAGCTTTCTGTCAAAGGAAACCCACCTTAATGAGTCAGCAGAGGAAATCAAAGCTCTGGCTGAAAGGGGTCTTTCCCTTTACCCCGAGGACGGGGACTTTATCAAATTCCTTCTTGATACACAGCTTTCACAAAACAGGGAGGAAACTCTCCTTGGCTATATTGACGCATGGTACAAGACCTACAACGGCCTGATAAGGCTGGATATTATGGACATTATTGAGGAAAACCTCAGCTTTTATCTTGAACACTCAAAAAGCCTTGCAAAGGACAAAAAGGGCGATGAGGCATTTGACCTTATTACAAAGCTGGAGGAAATTCTGGAGGACAATGCAGATGTGTATGACTGCAAGTTCCTTGTTATGAAGGAGATTGCCAACAATGCCCACGCCCCGGCAAAGAAGGCAAAGCTACAGTTTGAGCTGGTTCAGAGCATTTTGTCACTAAGGGACAAGTACATCAGCAAGTTCCGCAAGAATGAATTTGCTGAAATTGAAAATCTTGTTACAAGATGGTACTACAAATACTACAAAAGCATTAACCACAGCGCATTCGTAACCCTTACATCGGCAGAGCTTCTTGCCTGTGAGGACTACAACGAATTCCCTGAAATTCTGGGAAGAATTGAAGAATATATGAAAAGCTGTGACAGCAAAGGTGAGGAGTACCTTTACTGCTTACAGCTTAAGGGTGACGCTGTCTACTATATGGGCAACACCAACGAGGCATACAAAATCTTTATTGAATGTTTAAATGCCACATCAGACCCGTATCTTCTCAACATTCTCAATTCAAGATTTATCACCTCCCTTACAGAGATGTGCAGGGATCTGACCACAATTTACAACGGTGGATTCACCCACAAAATTCTGGAAAATATCGGTCTTGACAAGGAAGAATCTGCCCTTAAAGCCCTTAACAACAAAAAACGCCTTATCACCGACTACAAGGATAGAATGGCGCAGATTTACCCCGACGCTATGACCCTTATCAATATTTTTGCAAAGACAGGTGCTTTCTCCAAGAACCGTGCAGGCAAGTTTGTTGCAAAATATAAGATTAAGGAAGATACCAAGCTGAACAATAAAATCATCACAGGGCTTTACAAAACTCTGGTGGATAAGGAAATTACCTTTGACGAGGACATTTGCTATATGGAAGAAATCAGCGAAAAGGAATTTCACCTTGACCATCAGGGATACAACGACAAATCAGTATTTGATTTTTAACAGGAAATTGGTAGAACAATGCTGACAGATAAACAGAAACACTTATACATCCTCTTTAAAGAGGTTGACGAAATTTGCAGAAAAAATAATATTGATTACCAGCTTGCAGGGGGTACTCTTATCGGCGCTGTAAGGCACAGGGGATTTATCCCTTGGGATGACGATATGGACATCACAATGACAAGGAACAACTGGGAAAGGTTTGTGGAGGTGTGCAGAACACAGCTCCCCGACAACAGAGTTCTGGAGTGTCAGGAGCTTAACCACAACTTTCACAATGTGATTGCACGCTACACCGACAAAACCACCTCGGCTGTGCATTCCACACAGGTTATTGCCGACGACACAGCAGGGGATATGATTGACATCATATGCTACGACTATCTCCCAAATGCAGAAGAAGCCTGGAAACAGTACACCAAGGACATCACCCTGTACAGCGACCTTATCAACCCCTGTATTGTGTACTCCTACCGCTTTTGCGCAAACCAGCTCCGCTACGGATTTTACCGCCTTATGATGAGGATTTTCGGCAGGGATAAGGTGCTGGACAGACTGGAAAAAAGGATGTTCAGCTACAAGGAGGAGGATTGCCCTTACCTTGTTTTGCGCTGGGGAGGAACACCTCTGCTATTTGACAAGGATATTTTCGGCAACAGCAAGAACAATGTAAAATTTGTTGACACAATGGGACAGGCTCCCGACTTTATAAACGACTACCTTGTGGAGCATTACGAGGACGAATGGATGTTTGTTCCCCCTGCAACGGAACAGGGCGGTCACAACTCCATCTATTCCCTTGACCTTGACTACAAGGTTATACGAAACGAAATCAACCACTTTATCAGTCCAAAGCAGGAAACTAAAAAGTTCCTTAGGAAAAAGTCAATTGCTATGCAGATTATGGCGCCGTGGCTTCTTCTCAAAAACCTTAACATTCTTGCTACGGGCAGGGAAAAGTCAAAGTATTTTACCGATTACTTTGAAAAAAACAGAAGAGAAATCCACAACGCATACAGGTACAAGAACTATATCCGACTGGAGGAATTTTTCAGCGAATTTTTCGCCCTGCAATTTGACAAGGACTATTTTGGCAGGGACGACTACGACAATGTTTACAAGTACCGCCACCCTATAATCATAAAAATTCAGGATGATATGGCTGACAAGGCGGTCTACACATTGTTCAACCGCAACAAAATCTCCAAAGCCTACAGAATGATAACGGTTTATGAGAATAAGGGTAGAGCAACCGAATTTATGGAAAGTCTGAAGGACGACATCCTGTCTTTCAGAGAGGCTGTCCACTTTGTCAGCATAGGTCAGCACTCCTCTGCCGACTTTGAAACCTACAAGCTGGATAAAACACACCCCTATTCCATAGGAGTAATCAAGCTGAGGATTATTGTCCTGATGAATCTTGACAGAGAAATGTACAGAAGGGACATATTCTCGCTGATAGACAGAGGCTTTGAGCAGTACCCCGACGACGGCGAGCTTATAAAATACCGCCTTGATATGGATAACAACGGCGACAACGAAATGTCCCTTGTACCACAGTATATGACAGCCTACCACAAAACCCTGAACGGACTTGTCCGCCTTGACATTGAGGACATTATGCTAAGGCATATGGACTCCTTTAACACCACTGAAAGTGTAGAAAAAGCCTTTGAAATCCTAAGGGACAACAGGGAGCTTTGTGAAAGGTTTATTGACCTTACCATAGACGAGGGCAACACCAAATGTATTTGTGAACTGCTGAAATTCTCAAAGGACAATCAGGAGGTTCTTGGGGAGGACTACAAATCATATACGGAAAAAATATGCACAAGCCTTGCAGGTGACAAAGCAACCGCCTCCCTTATGACTGAGATAAGGCTTTGCAACGACTATTCAAGGTTAGATGCACTTGAAGAAAAGACAGAGTCCCTTAAGGATGAATTCTGGAAATCCTATTTGCAAGGGGAAATTCAGTACAAAAAGGGCAACACAGAGAGCGCTGTTTCTCTTTATATTAAAGCATCAGGCACAAATGACGAAAAGCTTTTAGCTTTGCTGAGAAAAAAGTTCTACGCTCAGCTAAAATTCCTGAAGGAACAGTTCGTCTATGCCCAAAGCCTTACCCACATATGTGTTGAAACAGGAGAAGAACAGCCTGCAAATGACGCACAAAAGGAAAAGGTGCTGTGTGAATTTATCGGCAAATGGACTGCCCCCTTTAAAGACGGCGAAACCCTTACAAAAACCCTTAGAAATGTGGGCATAATGGGTGAGGACGATGTCATTTCTTCACTTGATTACAAAAGCCTTGAAATTCTCCTTGACAGTCTTAAAATTTCCGGCGAAACAGAAAGCATAAGTCTTAAGGACCTTGACCCGCTCAAGAACAAGGTGGACGGTCCTTTGCACAACGATAAAGACCTTATTGAAGAAGGTGATTTTGATGAGTAACACAACAATACAGGAAGTTCTGATACAGCTTTTGTGTGAAATCAGAGATATTTGTGACGAAAACAACATCACATATTCCCTGTTTGACAGCACAGCCGCCAAGGCGCTTGTCTTAGGAGAAACCGACGAGCCATTTGCAAAAATTATGGTGAGGAACGACGACTTTGTAAAGCTGTGCGAAATTATGGAGAAAAAGCGGATTAAGCACAGAAGCTTTGACTCTATGCACAACAATCCAAACTATATGGATTACTCCGCAAGGTACAGCAACACCGAAACCACCAATGTTTCCCTTGCCCAAAGGGGCAACGCATTTAGGTGCGGAATCTATGTTGAAATTGTACCCCTGAGAACGGAAGAAAACAGTATGCTGAAGCACTTTAAGCTAAGGTTCTTTGAGCACGGATGGGAAAAGCACTTTTGCAGGCTGACATCCATTGAAAGCTGTAAATATTTCCTCACCACTCCATTTGTTAACCTGATGAAAATTGCAGGGAAAAAGAGGGTGAGCCGTTTTATCTTTGATATGATAGCCAAGGGGCACAGCGGAAAGATAAACTCAAACTGCTCCATAAAAACCTTTAACCAGACCCTGTTTGATTTCCCCTTTGACCCCCTTGAAAAGGTGAATACTGTGGAGCTGTGGGGGGAAAAGTTCAGCATTTCCTACAAGATAGACGCAGTTCTCCGCAGAGAATATTCACGAGGCTGGAAGAAAAAGGCACAGAACTCCACCTCAGGCGCAAACAACATTGTTCTGCTGAATGTTTCCTGCAAGCAGTTTGAAAGGGCAATGAAAAAGCACGACGATATCTGGAAAAAATACTTTAGAAAGAAGTCAAGACAAATGTTTATCAAAGCTATCTCCTCCTACTATGACCGCCAGAAAAATCAAATCTGGGCGTTGGCTAAGCGAACAGGCGCCAGGGCAAGACTTTACTTTTACTATATGCCCAAGATGGGGCTTATCCGCAATCTTGTTGAAAATGAGGACTACTACCGTCTTTCAAAAATTATGCAGAACAACAGAATTGCCACCCTTCTTGCATACAAGCAGGGCTCAGGCTTTGCAGTTAACAAGGAGCTGTTTGACATTCAGATGAAGCTTTTCCGCTTTGAGGGCAACGAGGAGCTTGCCAACAGAATCGAGGCAAACACACCAAAGTACTATATGAAGCCAATCACAGACCCTCAGAATAAATAAGGCGGATAAAATGAAAAAGCTTTTAATTTCTCTTTTCCTTGTGGTGACTGTTATTTTTGCGGTCGGTTGTTCAGCTGAAACAACAGACGCAAAAAATGAAACCACAGCCCACAAAACATCAGCTACGGCTACAACACAGGAAACCTCCTCCACTACCGCCACAACCAAGGCGGAAAATATAGGAGAGCTTGCAGGATTTAAAATCCTCATTGATGCCGGACACGGATGTACCAAGGAATATGTTGAGCCAAAATATCCCGGTGCAACGGAAACCACAGTGGAAAATTCCTCCACCGGTGCAACAGGAGTTGCCACCCACAAGCGTGAGGGTGAGCTGACACTTCAGGTTGCCCTTTTGCTCCAAGAAAAGCTGGAAAAGTTAGGTGCAGATGTTTATATGGTGAGGACAACCGAGGGAACAGAAATGAGCCTGAGGGACAGAGCCGAAATGGGCAACAGACTAAAGGTTGACCTTGCATTTAGAATACACGCCGACGGTGTGGACGACAGCAGTGTAAGGGGAGCGTCTATGCTGTACCCTTCTGCCGATTATGTAGGGGAAGAGCTGTCCCAAACAAGCGAAAAAGCTGGACAGATTATAATGAAAAATTACATAGAATCCACAGGACTTAACGACAGAGGAACGGTTGCACGAAACGATTTGGTGGGCTTTAACTTTTCAGAAGTTCCAACTGTTCTCATTGAGCTTGGCTTTATGACCAACCCCGACGAGGACAAGCTGATGTTTCAGGAGGATTTTCAGCAGAAAATGGTAAAGGGTATAGCCGAGGGCATTAAAGAATACAATATTTCAAAATAATTTTGGTAACTACAAATTTCGCATTGTTGTTTAAGTAATTATATGATACAATCTAAATAGAAAAATAACGAGGTGAATTATTATGTCAACAAAAGGAAGACACGCACAGAAAAATCACAAAGGACTGATTATTTTTATTGTAATACTGCTGATTGTTGCAATACTTGCAGTGGGCGCATTTGTATTCAGAGAACAGCTTACAGATGTTTACAACGATGTAGTCAAGGGAACAACCACCACAACCACCACCGCCCCAACAACTACCACCGTACAGGAAACCACCACAGCTCCTGCCGACCCCACCACAGTTCAGGCAACACAGCTACTTGAAAAGATGGACTTAAACGCAAAGATTTGCCAGCTGTTCGTTGTAACACCTGAGGAGCTTACAGGTGTGGACGTTGCCACCGTTGCAGGAGATACCACAAAGAAACAGCTTGCAAAGTACCCTGTTGGGGGAATTGTTTATTTTGAGCAGAACAAAGAGGACGACGATGACTTTGCCCAGATGGTGAAGAAAACAAAATCCTATGCAAAAACACCTCTGTTCATAATGGAGGACGGAGATAAAGAGGTCTTTGCCTACGGCGATACCCTCCAGGCTTCGGACAAGCTTTGCGAAGAAAAGACAAGCACAGGCGCTGAGGCTGTAAAGGCATTCAACGACGGCGCACAGGTACTTGTAATGCCAAAGAATCTGGAAAAGACAGTAAAGTACTTCACAAGTGCAGTCAATAACGGCACCGTAACCGAGGAAGCCCTTGACAACGCTGTCCTGGAAATCCTCAAGGTAAAGATTTTCCAGGGAATTATCAAATAATCTGATGTAAAGATT
>JBJEOU010000069.1:0-11431 GCA_051880875.1 Ruminococcus sp.
TACTTTCTTTCAAGTGCCTTTGAAAGGAGATAGTCGCAAAGCTGGGGGTTCTTCGGAAGAAGAGGACCGTGGAGATAAGTGCCGATTACATTCTTGTATACAACACCCTCATATCCGCTTTTTCCGTTGTTGCCATTGCCGAAAACCACCTTGCCCAAGGGTTTGTTGTCGTTTATATATGTTCTTCCTCCGTGGTTTTCAAACCCAACGATAGGCATTTCAAACAAATCACTTTTGATGAAAATGTTGTTGATGAGCCTGCCCTTCTCCTGGACTGTGTACATATCCACAATGTCAAGTCCCTCGATTTTGCCCTCGTCGGTTTCGTAATATTTACCCAAAAGCTGATATCCTCCGCAGATGGCTATTACAACTCCCATAGATTCCACATAGGACTTGAATTCATCCTTGATTTCTTTCAGCCTGTTGCAAACAAGCATCTGCTCTCTGTCGGAGCCTCCGCCAAGGAGAACAATATCAAGGGCAGAAAAGTCGATTTCTTCATCAATGCTAAAGGTTTTTACCTCAGCGTCAATTCCACGCCATTTAAGACGCTGTAAAAGGCACTGGATGTTTCCTCTGTCACCGTACAGGTTAAGCAAATCGGGAAAAAGATGTCCAATGGTTATCTTCATTGTTTTTCACCCTCCATTCTCTTGAGAATGTTTCGTGTGCTGTAAAGTCCTGTGTAGTTAACAAGAACATACAGATTGCCCACACCGTCGGCAATTTTGTTCCTTATTGCTGTTTCAATGTTACCCTCAAGGTGTGACGGAATGTCAACATACTTTAGCCTTAATCTCATATCCTGACATCTTATTCCGCTGACGGTAATTGACTTTATGCTTTCGTCCTTGAAACGGTCAAAATCCACATCCCAAAGCCAGGAAACATCGTTGCCGTCCTGGTCACGGTCATTAATGAGAATGATTACATCCTTGTCCTTTGGGTCAGCCATAACAGCGTTGATGTTCTGGTTAAATCCGGCAGGATTCTTTGCAAGGTTAAGTTCAACATCAGTTCCCTTTATTTTAAAATGTTCAATTCTGCCGTTTTCCGGGTTGAAGTGGTCAAGCATTGACTGAAAGCCCTTCATATCAACACCTGAGTGGCTTGCCACAGCATAGACAGCAAGAATGTTGTAAATGTTGTAAAAGCCCTTGTAATTTGCCTTTATGTGTGTGCCCTCAACAGTGAATTCCAGATGGTCGCCGTGGTGAATTTCTGTTGCAGGGTAGTCAATCTTTGGCCTTTTAAAGCCACATTCCGGGCAAACATAGTCCCCAAGCTGGCTGTAGTGGTAATAGTTGTAGTGTATTTTTGCACCGCACATAGCGCAGAATCTGCCCTCTCTGATTTCGGCGTTTTCGTCTGCGTCAAACACCTTTTCGCTGATGCCGTAGGTGATGAATTTGTTTCCGCTTTTTATAGCCAAGGAATGGGAAAGTGGGTCGTCACCGTTAATAACCAAGGTCATATTCGGTGCCATTTTAATGGCTTCATCCAGTATTTTTAAGGTTATGTCAATCTCTCCGTAGCGGTCAAGCTGGTCACGGAATATGTTGGTAAGCACCATATAGTCAGGCTTTAGTGTTGGCAGAACACGCTTTGTGGAAACCTCGTCAATCTCAATACAGGCATAGTCGGCATTTAAGGTGCAGTCGTCGTCTGTGGCAAGGACAAATGCAGAAACAACTCCGTTAAGCATATTGGAGCCTGTTCTGTTGCATATCACCTTTTTGCCCTGTGACTGAAGTGTGGTGCATAGCATATTGTTTGTGGTAGTTTTTCCGTTAGTACCGCACACAATATACACCTTTTCTCTGATTTGGTCGGACAAAATTTTAAGTATATTCGGCTCAATTTTTCTTGCAATCAAACCTGCCCAGGTAACACCCTGTCTGCCCATCTTAAGACACAGCTTGGCAACAAATTTTGAGAGCTTTATTGCAATTTTTCCTCTTAGCGTCATACAAACCTCACATTTTATAATGGATATTATTCATAGGCTAATTATACAGTAACTTATGCCAAAATACAAGTTGCTATTCTATGGTGTAAACAAGGTTTTCCCACTTTAGGGATGTGCCTTCCTCTATATCCGGCGGTAAAAGTGCCATTGCTACCTGCATAAGGTCATTTTCTTCAATGTCTGTCCTCTTCAAAAAGGCATAGTCACCGCTGATTTTTTCAACAACATAGTAATATGGTCCCATAGTAAACCTCCGTTATTACAATTTTATACAAAACGCTGATTAATTATAAATTCTTCTATTGCCAGGATTATGACAACATGCAGGGGATAATATATGTGGAAAAAATATTTGATTTTCAGCTTTCCCCGTTCTCCGCTGTAAAAAGCAATGGGGATTACGCTGAGTAGCGACCACCACTCTATTGGTGCAAGTGAAATACTTAGGAAAACAAGACCTAAAGTGAACATCAAAAGCTTTAACACCTTATTTTCAAATATGTACACCATAACAGGCAGCATAACGCCGAAAAAGTCGTAGTCAATGTGGAAGTCCAAGTTAAAAAACGACACGGGCAGTTTACCGCATAGAAACAGAGTCCCCACTATCCCCGCCATAGGCAGTATCCACCTGTATGGACTTTGACTGTGCATAGCGTAGTCCACAGCGTAGATTAATCCGATTGATATGCTAAAGGTGATAAGCACATTCATATTGCGGGAGTCGGACAGCAGAAAAATAAAAACCTGCAAAATAACGCCCTCAATGAATATTGTCAGGAAATATTTAAGCTTGTTATGGGTGTATTTGCACCCCTCGGCAATCATATAAGCAAAAATCGGGAAAGCCAGCCTGCCTATAATTCTAAAAGGGGTGTAGTCGTTCAGGATATGTGAGCCTATGTGGTCAATGGTCATACATACAAGGGCAAACAGCTTTAGTGCATTGCCCGAGATAAACCCACGATTTATTTTGTCTGCTAATTGATTCATTCCGTTCACCTTTACCACAATTATATCATCGGTCAATTAATAATACAATGTTTAGAATTCGTTCACAAAGTTTTTTATTCATTCAAAAAAATTTAATGTTTTATTGTATAATATTGTCAAATATAAGGTATATAAGTTGTGCGTACTGACAAATATATTTTTATTCCTTTCTTGCCTTGTGTTTTTGGCAAAAAAAAGATATAATTAAGGAAACACTGAATAAATCACAATTAAAATTTATTTACACATCTTGTTTGCATATTTTCCGCCATTTTGCCCAAAAAATCCTCACAATGCGTCAGCATTCCTGCGGTTTTTTGAACAAACTGACGAAAAATCTGACGGCACAATCTGTGCAAATGATTTAATCAGTGTTTCCTTGGATATCGTTACGCATAAAGCGTATTTATTTTTCGTGGAGGATTTTTGATGAAAAATAACATTGTGAAAAGAATAGCCTCGCTGTTTTTGCTTTTGATAATTGTTCTCGGCACAGGTGTTTTGTCTGTGTCGGCTGAGGAACAAACCCAGTACACCATAGACGAGCTAAAGCTTAGCCTTAAGCTCCCATCCTCAATGGATGTGGTAACAAGGAATGTTTCCACAAATGACGAGGTGTATAAAAAGCATCAGACAAATATTGAGAACCTTGTGGACTACAATATTTATCTCCAGGCTTTTTTTCAGGACAACAGTCAGGTCTTTACCCTTACTATGAATCAGGACGACAACAGCAAGGAAGTAAAGAATTATAATACACTAAGCGAAGAACAGCTCAACGAAATTAAAGAAAATTATATTAAAGAAGAAAACTGCAAAAGCTGTTCAATGGACAAGTACAACGACATTATTTACTTTGACTCCATTATCAACACGCAAAAGGACGACGAAACAATCTATGTAACACAGGCGGATACCCTGGTTAACGGAATGTATGTCCACTTTACATTGCAGTCACAGGATGGCGAAATTGACCAGGCGGACAAGGAGCTTATGAATTCAATCCTTGAAAGTGCTGTGTTTGAGCTTGAGGGTGACAGCAAGCTGAATGACACAATTATGACCTTTATCTGGGTTGTTGTGATTGTGATTGTGGTTGTAATCGTTGCACTAATTATATTTATGCTCATTAAGAAGAGAAGAAAAGAAAATATGCTCAGGGCTATGGACAGCGAGCTGTATGTAGGCGACAGAGAAGAACGCCGTGCCGTACAGGAAACAAGGAAAAACCGCAACACTTCCACCGGCGCAGACAGACCGGACGCTTTCTTTGACGGAGTTGACGGACTTGAATCCTCTGAAAGTATAGACAAAATTGAACGTGAGCTTATCAGAGAAGCACATCGCAACGCAGAGGAATATTCCACCAAGGAGATTTACGACAACACAGAGGAATACGGCAAAGAGCATACAAATTACCGTGAATTTCTTGGGGAAAAGGAAAAAAGAAATTCGGGAAAAAATAAAAACAGAAGAAAGTCATCAAAGAATGATTCATATAATGACAGAGGAAACTCCTCCAGAAAATTTTGAGGGTGATTAAAATCAGTAATCTTATCATTAAAAATGTCAGGGTAATTTCTCCTGCTGAAAACAAAGACGAAATCTCAAATATTTACATCCGAATGGGGAAAATTTCCGACCCATTCAAGGCAGAGGATAGTGACACGGTAATTGACGGAACAGGCCTTGTGGCTATGCCCGGTCTGGTTGACCTTCATGTGCATCTCAGGGATCCGGGTCAGACAGACAAGGAGGACATTGTTTCCGGCACCAATGCCGCAGCCGCAGGAGGAGTAACAAGCCTTTTGTGTATGCCAAACACCGACCCCACCATTGATAACGCAGGTGTTATCAGTTATATCCTTGACAAGGCTAAGAATTGCAAGTCAAGAGTGTATGTTGCCGGTTCAATAACAAAGGGTTTAAAGGGAAGAGAGGCAACAGACCTTCTGTCCCTTAGAAAAGCCGGTGCAATAGGACTTTCCGACGACGGCAGACCTGTCCTCGACCCCAACATTATGGCAGAGGCAATGAAGAATGCCCCAAAGCTTGGTATGACCGTTGTTGCCCACTGTGAGGATTTGTCCCTTGCAGAGGGTGGCAAGATTAATGAAGGCAAGATGTCAGAAAAGCTGGGAATCAAGGGAATCCCAAATGATGCCGAAAACAACGGTACGGAAAGGGAAATTATCCTTGCAGAAAAAACCGATTCCCCTGTTCACATCTGCCATGTCAGCACAAAAGAATCGGTAGAGCTTATCAGAAAAGCGAAGAAAAGGGGAGTTAAGGTGACTGCCGAAACAGCACCCCACTACTTCACCCTTACCGAGGATATTCTGGAAAATGAAAATGCCGACTGCAGGATGAATCCGCCCCTTAGGACAGAGGAGGACAGAAAGGCAATAATAGAGGGCCTTTTGGACGGCACTATCGACTGTATTGCAACAGACCATGCACCTCACACAGAAGAGGATAAGGCTGACTTTGTAAAAGCGCCAAACGGCTCAATTGGTATGGAAACCAGCCTTGCCGTCACACTTACTCAGCTTTATCACAATGGGAAATTTTCACTTTTGGATATTGCAGGGCTGATGAGCACCGCACCTGCAAATATTCTGAAAATAAATGCAGGCACAATCAAGACAGGTGCAGATGCCGACATTGCCATAGTTGATGTAAACAAGACCTGGACTGTGGACAGAGAAAAGCTCCACGGAAAAAGCAAGAACACACCTTTCCACGGTATGGAGTTGAAGGGCAAGGTGGTTATGACTATCCTTGGGGGAAAGATTGTCTTTCAGGATTAAGTAAAGACAAAATTCAAGTGAAATGTACAGGGTGCAGTTCCTTGATGAAATATATAAATAAGGAGAAGAAAGATGGGTAAAGAACTTACTTACAAAGAGGAATTTATTAAATTTATGGTAGAGGGAGGAATCCTCCGCTTCGGAGAATTCACACTAAAAAGCGGAAGAATTTCTCCATACTTTATCAATACAGGCAACTACAAAACAGGCTCACAGATTTCCAAGCTGGGGGAATTTTATGCCGAATGTATTATGGACAACAAAATCAAGGGCGACGCAATCTTCGGCCCTGCCTACAAGGGCATTCCCCTTGCAATTGCAACAGGAATTATCCTTAACAACAAGTTCGGCGTTGATATGAACTACTGCTTTGACAGAAAAGAGGTCAAGGACCACGGTGAGGGCGGTATGATTATCGGCTATCAGTTTGGGGATAACGACACACTTATTTTCGTTGATGATGTTATCACCTCCGGCAAGGCTCTCAGAGAATCTATGGAAAAGATAAAGGGTATGTGCTCAGCCAAGGTTACCGATATGGTGATTTCCGTTGACAGAATGGAAATAGGCAAGGGCGGAGAAAAGTCAGCCGTTCAGGAGGTTGAAGATGAATTCGGCATCAAGGTTCATTCTGTTGTAACAATGGACGACATTATCTCAGCCATTGAAAAGGGTGTTGTTGAGGGCCAGGAACACCTTGAAGCTATGAAGAAGTACAGAGAAACATACGGAGTATAATAGGAGAATAAAAATGTCATTTGATAGATTGATTGAAAAAATTGTAGAAATGCAAAACCCAACTGTGGCAGGTCTTGACCCGAAGCTTGCATACATTCCTGAGAAAATCAAGGAGGAGTCCTTTAAAAAATTCGGCAAAACCCTTGAGGGCGCGGCTGATGCAATTTTGACCTTTAACAAGGGACTTATTGATGAGCTTTGTGATGTTGTTCCTGCAATCAAGCCACAGTGTGCATATTACGAAATGTACGGCTGGTACGGTGTTCGTGCCTTAGACGAAACAATAAAGTACGCAAAGTCAAAGGGTATGTTTGTTATTACAGACGGAAAGAGAAACGACATCGGCACAACAATGGAGGCATATGCAGTTGCCCACCTTGGGGAAACCGATGTGGACGGAGTTAAGGAAGAGGCTTTCGGCGCAGACGCACTTACAGTAAACGGCTACTTGGGTACTGACGGAATCAGTCCTCTCCTTGACATTTGCAAGGATAAGGACAAAGGCATCTTTGTTCTGGTAAAAACCTCAAACCCATCCTCAGGTGAATTACAAAATCTTGAATTCAGAAGTGACGAAACAGTTTACCTCCATATGGGCAAAATGTGTGAGCATTGGGGCGAATCAACTGTGGGAAAATACGGCTACACCGGTGTTGGTGCTGTTGTTGGCGCTACATATCCGGAGATGCTTACAGAACTAAGAGCAGAACTGCCAAAGACTTTCTTCCTTGTTCCCGGCTACGGTGCACAGGGTGGCGGTGCAAAGGACTGTGAGGGTGCTTTTGATACAAACGGAATTGGCGCAGTTGTTAACTCCTCCCGTGGAATCATGTGCGCATGGCAAAAAGAGGAGGGCATTGACGAAATGGATTACGCAAAAGCCGCAAGGAGAGAGGCAATCCGTATGAGAGATGACCTGAAATCCGTAATAGGGGAAATGAATCTAAGTTGATTTAAAACTATGTTCATTTAATTATAGTTGACTTTAACCAATTAAAGGAATATAATTTAATATAACCTTTTAGTATAACCCAATGGGTTAATATATATGATTTATGATAAGGAGATAATAAAAATGTCAAGGGTATATAACTTTTCGGCAGGTCCATCAATGCTGCCTGAGTCAGTATTAAAAAAAGCAGCGGCAGAAATGCTGGATTATCAGGGCAGTGGTCAGTCCGTAATGGAAATGTCACACAGAAGTAAGGAGTTCGGCGGAATTATAGAGGAATGTGAATCTCTTATGAGAGAGGTAATGAACATTCCTGACAACTACAAGGTACTGTTCCTCCAGGGCGGATGTTCCTCACAGTTTGCAATGGTTCCAATGAACCTTATGACAAAGAACGGAAAAGCCGACTATGTTATCACAGGTCAGTGGGCTAAGAAGGCAGCAAAAGAGGCTGCAAGATACGGAGAGGTTAATGTTGTTGCTTCATCAGAGGACAAAACCTTCTCATACATTCCAAAGCTGGATAAGTCCACATTCTCAAAGGATGCAGATTACTTCTACATCTGTATGAACAACACAATCTACGGCACAGTTTATCACGAACTGCCTGACACAGGAGATATTCCGCTTGTTGCAGATATTTCCTCCTGCATTATGAGCGAGCCTATTGATGTAAGCAAGTTTGGATGCCTTGTTGCAGGTGCTCAGAAGAACCTTGCTCCTGCCGGTCTTACTATTGTTATCATTCGTGAGGATTTGGTTGGCAACGCAATGGATATCACTCCAACAATGTTCAACTACCAGACTCATGTTGACGCAGGCTCAATGTTCAACACACCTCCATGCTACACTATTTATATGGCTAAGCTTGTTCTTGAATGGATTAAGAACGAGGTTGGCGGACTTGAAAAGATGAAGGAGCTTAACGAAAAGAAGGCAGACCTCCTCTATGGTTTCCTTGACAGCTCAAAGCTGTTTAAGGGTACTGTTGTTAAAGAGGACAGAAGCCTTATGAATGTTCCTTTCGTCACAGGCGACAAGGACCTTGACGCAAAGTTTGTTTCCGAGGCTAAGGAAGCAGGATTTGTAAACATCAAGGGTCACCGTTCAGTTGGCGGTATGAGAGCTTCTATCTACAACGCAATGCCATACGAGGGCGTTGAAAAGCTGGTTGAATTTATGAAGAAGTTTGAAGAGGAAAACGCATAAATTCATAGGTTAGATTGGTATAAAACATATTTGTTAGGAGAATTACTGAAATGTTTAATGTACTTACTTTAAATAAGATTTCTAAGTGTGGCACAGACAAACTGGGAGATAACTACAATGTAACCGACCAGTGTGACGCACCTGATGCTGTCCTTGTTCGTTCAGCATCTATGCACGAGATGGAAATGCCCGAGAGCCTCCTTGCTATTGCAAGGGCAGGCGCTGGTGTTAACAACATTCCTGTTAAGGATTGTGCAGAAAAGGGTATTGTTGTTTTCAACTCACCGGGAGCTAACGCAAATGCTGTTAAGGAGCTTGTTATTGCAGGTCTTTTGATGTCATCAAGAAAGATTGTAAACGGCATTGAGTGGGCAAAAACCCTTAAGGGCAACGGCGACCAGGTTGGCAAAATGGTAGAAAAGGGTAAGTCAAACTTTGCAGGCCCTGAAATTACAGGCAAAACACTTGGTGTTATCGGTCTTGGTGCTATCGGTATCAAGGTTGCCAATGCGGCAACAGCCCTTGGTATGAGTGTTGTGGGCTGTGACCCTTATCTCAGCGACGCCAACAAGGCAAAGCTTAACGACTGCACTATCGTTGAAAGTAACGATGATGTATATAAGGTTGCTGACTATATCACAATCCATGTTCCCCTCAACGACGGAACCCGTGGTATGATTAACAGCGAAACCATCGGCAAGATGAAGGACGGTGTAAGGATTCTCAATTACAGCCGTGACGGTCTTGTTGTTTCTGCTGATATTCTTTCTGCTCTCAACAGCGGAAAAATGAGCGCATATGTTACCGACTTTGCAACAGACGACATTCTCGGTGAAGAGGGCGTTATTGCAATGCCTCACCTTGGTGCATCCACACCTGAAAGTGAAGAAAACTGTGCTGTTATGGCAGCAGAAGAGGTTAAGGATTACCTTGAAAACGGTAACATTGTTAATTCAGTTAACCTGCCATGTGTTTCCAAGGATAAGACAGGAGGCACAAGAGTTTGCGTAATTGCAAAGGCAGATGTTAATGTTGAGGATGTCAAAAAGGCAGCAGGCTCCGAGGACTGTGCAGTTGGCACAAGGGGCGACTACTGCTATATGATTATTGACAACGCATCATCATCACAGATTGATATTGATGGTGTAATCAGAGTAAGAAGCGTATAATATCCGTTTTCCCCAGGGCGAAAATTCATTAAAATGGGATGCGGTTTTATAAAGAATAAAAAATTTTTCATAAAAAGGAGGACTCTATGAAAAAACTAATTTCATTGGCAATGGCTGTTGTAATGCTTACTGCTATGGCAACAGTAGCTATCACTTCAGCAAGTGCCGAAACAACAGCTACCGTTAACGGTAAAACAGCAAATGTGGGTGACAAGGTTACAGTTACCTACTATGTAAGTTCAGATGCAAAGTGGGAAGACTTCCAGGGTTATGCAACATATGACTACACAGGTCTTCAGCTTGACGCAGCAGATATGCCAAGCACACCACAGGGTCTTATGTACAACACAATGTACAAGGGATTTATGTACTACTGTGGAACATCATTCCAAGATCCATATGACCTTACAACAGAAAAAGTATTCTTTACAATGGAATTCACAGTTCTGAAAGCCGGTAATTATGAGGTTCAGAACACATGGGAAATCATCGACGACACAAACTCTGTTTTGATTGTTGGCGACGGTACTTACGATGAGGCAAGAATTTCCTGTCGATTTGAAACAGTTGTTACTCCAAAGCCAACTACAACTACAACAACTTCAACACCAAAGCCAACCACCTCAACTCCAAAGCCAACAACTACTGCATCAACACCGGCACCATCTACATCTACAACATGGGATAGTATATTGGTTGATAAAATCACTTTGGATAAGACAGCAACTGTATTATATACAGGCAGAACAACTACCCTTAAGGCTACTCTTACTCCTGATAATGCAACTAACAAGACTGTTGAGTGGTCATCATCAAACAGCGGAATTGCAACAGTTACACAGTCAGGTGTTGTAAAGGGTGTTCGTTCTGGTGTTGCTACAATCACAGCAAAGGCAGTTGGCGGTCCTGTAGTTGCTACTTGTAAGGTAACAGTAAGACAGTCTGTTCAGTCAATCACAATGAACAAGAAGGCTACTGTATACACAGGCCAAAAGGTTACTCTTAAGGTTAAGGTTTCCCCAACAAATGCTTACAACAAGTCAATGTACTGGAAGTCATCCAACACAAAGGTTGCAACAGTTACACAGACAGGTGTTGTAAAGGGTGTTAAGAAGGGTACTGCTACTGTTTCCGCAACAACAAAGGACGGAAGCAAAAAGACAGTTAAGTGTGTAGTTACTGTAAATCAGGCTGTAACAAAGATTACACTTAACAGTACTTCTGTTAAACTTGCTAAGAAGGGCAGCACAGCTAATGTTACTGCAACTGTAGCTCCAAAGACAGCTTACAACAAGAACCTTGCTGTTAAGTCAAGCAACAAAAAGGTTGTTAAGGTTAACAAGTCAACTATAGCATCCGGCAAGGCTGTTAAGCTTACAGCAGTTAAGAAGGGTTCTGCAAAGGTTACATTTACAGCTAAGGACGGCTCCAAGAAGAGCGCCGTATGTAAGGTAACTGTAAAGAAATAATTTAATTTGCCATAGCTTACTTTATTTTAAAATTATGGACTGCTCATTGAGCAGTCCATTTTTTTAAAAAACATATTGACAAATATCTATATGTAGTTATAATAACATATAGATACTTA
>JBJEOU010000070.1:0-6708 GCA_051880875.1 Ruminococcus sp.
GGCAAGAATGTAAACATTGTTGTATTCGATACAGAGGTTTACTCCAACACAGGCGGACAGGCTTCCAAGGCTTCTCCAATCGGTGCTATTGCACAGTTTGCAGCCGGCGGTAAGACAACTAAGAAGAAAGACCTTGCTGCAATGGCTATGAGCTACGGTTATGTTTACACAGCACAGGTAGCTATGGGTGCTAACTACAACCAGTGCTTAAAGGCATTTAAGGAGGCAGAGTCCTACAACGGACCTTCACTCATCATCTGCTACGCTCCATGTATCAACCACGGTATCAAGGGCGGTATGGGAATTGCACAGTTTGAAGAGAAGAAGGCTGTTGACGCAGGTTACTGGAATATCTTCAGATATGACCCAAGACTTGCTGACCAGGGCAAAAACCCATTCCAGCTTGACTGCAAGGCTCCAACAATTCCTTACAAGGACTTCATCATGGGCGAGGTTCGTTACAACGCTCTCCAGAGAAGCAACCCTGAAAAGGCAGAAAAGCTCTTTGCAGAGGCTGAGGAAATCGCTGCTAAGAAGTACGCACACCTCACATATCTTGCTGAACCAACAGAAAACAAGTAGTTGTAAGCTGTTAGTTTAAACAGATTAAAACTAAATCACCGCCGTATCCATATGGGTACGGCGGTTTTTGTTGCTTTTGTTACTACTTTTTCTTCATCACCTAATAATATTTATTTTTATTGCCAAAATAATTTCTGTTTGTTATACTAATTTATAATAATCAATTTTTACAGGTGATATTATGACATTTAGAGAAGCGTCCATAATTGGTTCTGAACAATACTATAATTATCTTTCAAAACACGGAAAAGGATTTATTGAATACAATGTTATCAAAGTCACTTCCAATAATCCTTTTTATTATTTAAAAACAGGTAAAACAATTAGAAATTTTCCCGATTTATCCTTAAAAATCGGGAAAAACATTTATGAGAATTCTTATTTCAAAATTATAGAATACAACGAAGAATCTAATGAAATAACATTATCACCGCAAAAAGAACTGAAAAAAGTCTTAGAGAACATAAAACCAACTGAAATTTCTTTTGTATACGATTTAAAATTTCTAGTAAACAGGGTTAAGCATTTTTACGAAAAATACGGTTATTTAATAAAATTTCCAACACATTCTTCAAGTATCTCATATCATAATAGTCAAAATTTGAGAGACAACCCTTCAGAAGAACAACTTTGTGCAATTGAGGGTGTGTTATCAACTCCATTTTCCTATGTATGGGGAGCTCCCGGTACTGGTAAAACAAAATTTGTTCTCGCAAGGTGTGTTCTTTCCCATTTAGCAGAACAATCAAGCACTAAAATAATAATTACAGCCCCTACAAATAATGCTGTTGAACAAACCCTCTATGGCATACTTCCTGTTATAGCAGAGTACGGTATAGACATTAAAAAAGTTTTGAGATTAGGTACGCCTTCTAAAAAGTTTTTAAATATGTATCACAACTGCTGTGAGTACGGAGAAGCAGAAAAAGAAGGAAAAAGACTTACAGAAAAGATTCAATTAGTTGAGATGTCTATAAAATCTCATGAAAATAACATAAAATTGTATGATGAATTGGAAAAAGCAAAAATTTTTCTGGAGAATTTTGAGGATTGCAAAATAAGAATGGAAAGTATTTTTAATATCCTCTCCCGGCAACATACCATCTATAACGAAATAAATCAAAAAATCATTGTGAATAAAGGTAGAATAAACTATTCAAAAATTCAGATAGAAAAATTCAATGTTGAATTGACAAAACTTGAAAATAACATAAATTACTGCAACAAAGTCGTAGAAAGCTTAAGTAAAGGAATACGAAAAAACTTTTTCAAACACAAATACGAAAAATACAATAACCTGTTAAAAGAAAATCTTGATAGTTTTGAAACAAATAAGAATAAAATAAATGCCCACAAAATCTCTTGCAAAAAACTCGAAAAGGAAAATATTGAGCTCCATGTAAAATTAAATGATAGCAAAAAGACTTTTATGGACGCACTTCAATCAGCCAAAAAATATACTAAATTTTGGAACAAATTTTATAATATTATTCTAGGCATAAGGTTTGATAATTACAATGATGAACCAATGGAAACTTTTAATAAAATGGTTATCAAAGGCGAAGAGCAATTTGTAAAAAGAATGGAAAGATATTCTGAAATCATAGATATTTCTAAGGAAGAATACCTGGAAAGAGTGTCTGAACTGTATCTTGAAAAAAATAAACTAAATGAACTTCTTGCAAAAATCACGCCAAACCTTACAAGTAAAAGGATTAAAGAATGTCGTGTTTTAGCAACAACCATCGACACTTTAATTAATAGAATAGTACCTGATAACGACTTTAAACCATCGCACATTTATCTTGACGAGGCTGGTTATTGCCCTCTAATAAAGGGTGCTACACTATTAGCATATGATTGTCCTGTTACACTATTAGGTGACCATATGCAATTACCTCCGGTATGTGTAATGAGCGATGATGAAATAGACTACAATAAATTTGTATCATTTTATGCACAATCCTCGCTTTATTTAGAAGATATTGCACTTTCTCCAGACATAATAGTAAATAATTATCGACAACGAGTGCCACCAAAATTTGATATACTACTAAACTTTACACTAAATCATACTTATCGTTTTGGTGAAGCTTTGGCAAGTGTTCTTGCAAAAAGTGTTTACTCTCCCCAATTTCATGGTTCACAAAATTTTGAAACCGAAATTTACTATATAGATTGTCCCAAAATGGATAATCCAAAAGACAGATTTAGTTCTAGTGAGATAAACAATATTGTTAAATACATATATAGTCATCAAAATGAAGATATAGGAATCATTACACCATATAATAATCAAGTTCAAGCTATTAACAAAGCACTAAACAATAGATATGAAGCAATGACCGTTCACCGTTCACAAGGAAATGAATGGGATACTGTCCTACTAAGTATAGTTGACACTACAAATAAGTGGTTTACTAACTCTCAATCACCTAAAAGCAACGGAAAAAATATTATTAATACTGCTGTAAGCAGAGCAAAAAGAAAACTTATAATTTTCTGTGATTCCGACTATTGGAAAACACAACAAAAACAGCTCATTGGTCAAATTCTTTCTGTGGCAAATGAGATGTCAATAGAATAACAAAGAGGTCTGATAACACCATTGTTAATCAGACCTCTTTTATGCATAAATAAAACTTTAATTGAAACTTATTTCCTCTTTTTAATCTTCTTCAGGCCCTTGAATTTATTGTTCTTCACAATTTCAAGGATGTCTTTGTCAAACAGGTAGAGGTTTGCGATTCTCAGGATTATGCCGGCAAAAAGACAGAACAGCATAATGATAAAGGATACCCCTGTGGGTAACAGGCTTGCTGTTACAGGAACAGGCTGTCCTCCTGCGGCAACACTGTTTTCGTTTTGTGTCACCTGGCTTTGGTAAAGGTCGTAGTTCTTTACTATGCTTGTCAGCAGGGTGACAAGGGATACTGTAAATGCACAGCTTGAACCAAGCTCAATCGCCATATGATTAAAGGCGCTTGTAACCCTTAAATCCTGTGTTGATACTATCTCTTCCTTCTTCTTTGCGTATTTATAAACCGCATAAACAAAGTAGAAAGGCACCAACAGGGAAAGGAGAACATCTGTTACATAGTCCGGCTTTTCCTCAGCAAGAATCTTTATCTTCTTAATTATCCCCGCAAACCAAACAAGGAAATATACAAAGGAGAATACTATTGACAAAACTATTCTCACCGCAACAGGAGTTTCTCTTGCTACATATTTTTCAGCAGTTTCCTTTTCCTCTTCATAAGAAAAGTCTGTTTCATCCTCATCCTCCTTTATCCTGTCAGGGTTTGCGTCAGGGTGAGTCTTGTATTTAAACAGGAACGTCTTGCTGAGATATTTTCTGTACAGGAACGCACAGGCGATAAGCAATAGAATTCCCAAAATACTTGCCAGAGTTCCCAGCAGATATCCCGACGGTAAATAAGACATCTCTATGGTGTGGGTACCCTGTGAAATATCAAAGGCAAGCAGTGCACCGCCGACCTTCTTTGTTTCAACTTCTTCTCCGTCAACCTTAACTGTCCATCCATCCTCATATACAATAGATGTATAGAAAAGTCCGTCACGGTTGCAGTCGATTTTGCCGTTAATCTCTGTGTCGCTGACCTTTGTTGCCTTCAGGGTGTTTTCGGCAAGCCTGTTATAGCCCTCCTTAAACACATCATCCTCCAGCTTTGCAACATAGGTTATAAAGTTTGTTGTTGTTCCCGTCGGCAGATTTTCAAGGGAAACAGAGAGCTGTTGACCCTTTTCAAAGTTGCCTGCATTCATAATATACGGTCTGCCTATATCGGTATCGCTTTTAACAGATACTCCGTCCTTCTTGATGTTTACAGCCTTTGTTTCAAGGGATGTTCCGTAGTACAGACAATAAACGTAGTAGTTTCCGCTTTCCTCAATATTGTACTGGAAGTCAATAGTTGTAGGCTGTGATGTACCGTTTAGGTTTATGCTGTAATCATAACCCTTCTGACTGCCTGCAAATGTTCTGTTTTGTGACAGAGGGTTCATATTGCAGGAATAATTTACACTTGCAGGCTCAATAATGGTGAACACATCTTCATTGACGCCTGTAGCTTTTGTGAAAAATTCATTCTGCTTTTTAAAGGTGTTAAGGTTGCTGAAATCGTCCGGGTCCCTTTCCTCAAGGGTATATTCTGTGGCTGTTTTTTCAGTCACAAATCCCATTGGCAGGTAGTAGTTATTCTTCAGCAGAACCTCATTTCCGTTCTGATAGCAAGGTGAAACATAATCTGTGGCGGAATAAGAGCCGTCCCTTGAAATCAGATATTTTACATTGAGGAACAGATTTGTAACAGGGGTGCTTTCTCTGTAGGTATATCTGTTACCGCTTTGCCAGCCCTGACAACCAAATTCCTCAAGGAACTTTGTAACGGACACATTGCTCATTGAGGAGAACTGTGAAATACCGTTGTAATCGTTAAGGCTTGCATCGTTAAGGGTCTGGGTTTTTGTCATTTCGGCACGCCACATATCGGTGGTGTTTGTTTCCAGATTATTCATTGCGTTGATGACATCGGCAGTTACAGCCTCGCCCTGAGGGTAATCCGCCGTTGTGGTTGAGCTTACCGCCTTAATTCCGTTAAAGCCGGCAATGAAAATCTCCACCATAACAAGGGCGAATATTACAATATCAAGTACAACCTTGGGATAAATCTTGAATACATAAAGTCCTGTTGCCACTGCAAGAATACAAATCAGTATGAAAGAACCCCACAGCGGAGCACCGGCTTGTACAAGGGTAGAAATAACAACTATCAGGGAAGCTCCGAAAAATCCTATGAGAACATTCCATATCTTTGCTTTGTCAATAAGGGTGTATGCCCTGTAAGCCATAACAAGCAGGACAAAGCTGAACAGATATGCAAATCTGTGAGGAATCATATTGGTTGCGTGCATACCGTGCCAGATGTAGTCAAGCACATTGACATTAAAGCTGGCAACTAAGAATACAAGGAGAGAAACAGAGAATGCCTTTGCCCTCCAGTTTATCTTCCTTGTTGTCAGGAATATAATGCCGAAGAATACAGCCGCCATACCGCAGGCGATGTTAGGCAGATTTTCCTTTGTTGACGGAGGGATAAAGTCCAGAGTCTGGGACATAATCTCCGACCAGGAATAATATGTCCGCCATACATCAGGGAAGTTGTTGTTACTGCTGTATGTAAGTCCAAGGGCATTGTAGGCAGGCAATGTCAGGAAGGCTGTTATCATCAGTCCTATGCCTGAGAACAAAGCGGTTCTCAGAAGTCGTCCAAAGAAGTCCTTGATACCGTTCCAATATGCAATACTGTAGCCGATAAAGCACAGCAGTACAAATATACAGGCAAAAAGACCGACATAGTAGTTTGCAATTACAGAAAGTGCAAGAGTTATTGTGTAAAGGCAAAACTTGTTTTCTCTCCACAGCATAATCATACCAAGGGCAACCAAAGGAAGCATTGCTACTGTGTTGAGCCAGATTACATTCCAGTAGTAACCCATAAAAAATGCACAGCATCCGTAGCCTGCGGAGAAAATCACCAAGGGCAAGCCGTTGCGGTGGAAGGTCTTTTTCAGGAATATAGCCATAAATCCCGAAGCACAGCCCACCTCAACACAAACAGAGAGCATAAGGAACTCTCTTAAAAAGCTGGCAGGAATAAAGGCTGTCAGGAAGTTTATGGGGCTTGCTACATAGTAGGACATAAGGGCAAGGTAGTTTCCGCCCATTCCGTTTGTCCAGGAGTGAAGCATACTCTGACCGGAAATCAGCTTGTCCTGAAAATCTACCAGGAAAGGATAATACTGATGCCAAAGGTCGACAACAAGTATCTGCTGGTCACCGAAAGGTGCAAATTTTTTAATTGCAAAGTTAAGGAGCATCACAAGAAAAGGAATACAAAAGGCGAGAATCACAAACGCATTGTTTGAGAAAAACCTGCCCAGTCCTTTCTTTGCCTGAGTGTACATTCGTGATGTATCAATCAGTTGTTTTGTTTTTTTAGACATAATGTATCCTCCATTAATTGAAGTATCTTTTCTTATTTTAACATTTTATTATAGTGTCGTAAACCCAATTTTATAAATTTTTTGTGAACAGATAATTTT
>JBJEOU010000070.1:6808-11365 GCA_051880875.1 Ruminococcus sp.
ATTTTATAGACATTTTATTCCCCATTTGTTATAATGAAAATGTTAGGATTTTATAAAAATTCGTATTAATAGGAGATTTGTTATGAGTACAATAGACATCGTGGTACCCTGCTATAATGAGGAAGAGGGACTTGCCCACTTTGTGGAGGTAACCAATTCTGTCATAGACACAATACCACAGCATAAGTTCAGATACATCCTTGTTAACGACGGAAGCCGTGACAAAACATATCTTGTAATGAAACAGCTTGCTGATAAATACAGCAACATAAAGTACATCTCTTTTTCCCGTAACTTTGGCAAAGAGGCGGCTATGTACGCAGGTTTTCAGCACACAAGCGGGGATTATGTAATTGTTATGGACGCCGACTTACAGCACCCCCCACAGATGTTCCCCCAGATGATTAAAGAGGTTACAGAAAACGGCTACGACTGCTGTGCTCTACAGCGCACCGCCAGAGAGGGGGAAAGCAAGTTCAGAGAAACTTTTTCCAAGCTGTTCTTCCGCCTGCAAAATGCTATGTCTGAAACCAAAATGCCCTATGGTGCAGTTGACTACCGCATTATGACAAGGCAGATGGTTGACTCTATTCTGGAGCTTTCCGAGGTACAGAGATTTAGCAAGGGTCTTTTCAGCTGGGTTGGCTTTAACACCAAGTGGCTTCCTTTCCAGACAGTTGACAGGGAGCTTGGCACAACCACATGGAACTTCTGGAAATTGTTCAAATATGCCCTTGACGGTATAACCAGCTTTTCCGTTGCTCCCCTAAGGTTCATCAGCTGTATGGGAATTGTCATCTTCTTTATCGCCCTTATCTACATCCTTATCACCCTTGTGCAGACAATCATTTTCGGTATTGATGTTCCGGGCTATGCCACAACCCTTATGATACTCCTGTTTATGGGAGGTATTATTGAATTTTCTATCGGCATTGTGGGCGAATATCTGGGCAGAGTATTTATGGAAACAAAGGACAGGCCTATCTATATTATTCACCACACCAATTTTACTGAGGACGAGGACGAAGAAAAGTAATGAAGGATTTTCTTAAGCAATTTTTTGACATAAAATTCTGGAAGTTCATTTTAGTGGGTATTCTCAATACCATTGTGGGTAACGGACTTATGTTCCTTTTCTACAATTTCACACCAATAAAGGACCTTGACCAAGTTATTTCAAGCGGAGGATACTGGACATCATCTGCCCTTGGTTACATAATAGGAAGTATTGTAAGCTATATTCTAAACAAGCACTTTACCTTTAAGAATAAGGAAAAGGGAATCAAGCCAATACTGAAATTTTCCCTTAACATTGCGGTTTGCTACCTCCTTGCCTACGGAATTGCAAAGCCTTTGGCACTTTGGATTTTGTCGGGACAAAGCGAAACAGTACAGACAAACATCGCAATGCTTGTAGGTATGTGCCTGTTTGTTGCATTCAACTACATCGGTCAAAGGTTCTTCGCTTTTAAGGAAAAGGACTAAAAAATATAACTAAAAATATTGGATTTTACCTCAAGGCAACAGCTTGCCTTGAGGTATTTTTTATTTTACATATTAATGGAAAGAAGCAAAACCCTTAAAATCACTTATTTTTGTGGGAAAAGTTTAAAATAATTAAAAAATAATAAAAATCAAGTTTAATTAAACTAAATCTATAAAATAAAAAATTCTTATTAAATTAAAGATACAGTAAAATAGCGTTTAAGTATTTTTATCTCTTTGATATACTTTAGTCACAGTCAAGGGAACAGCCCAAGACAAAACGCAAAAATAAAAAAACAAAAAATCATTAAGGAGGATTCAAAATGAAAAAACAAAACGGTAAAATCAAAAGAAGAATCATCGCAATCGCACTTTCAGCAGTTGCCCTCACATCATTTGGAACAACAACAGTTGTAACAGCCTCAGCCGCTGTAACCAACACATCAGTAGGCGCTTCCTTCGTAAACGATGAAAAAACTGTTGCAGGAGTTGTAAATACCGCAATAAACACCGCACAGGGAAATTATTTAAAGGCAATCAAGACATCCCTTGAAATGCTACCATATGGAAAGAGTATCGTAGCCTTGTTTGAATACGGTGTAGGTCTTATATCAGACATGTATGGTGGAAAGTCCTCTGAAACCCCTGCACCATCAATATCCGATATTAAAGTTGAGCTTGACAAAGCACAAAAACAGCTGACCGAAATTCAAGGAGCAATAAAGAAGCTGAGTAATCAAACCTTTAAAGATAGCATTAATGAACTCATTAGTTTATGTGATGAATACTGTCCAAAAATATTTGCCCTTGCAGATGCAAGATATGAGCTTGAACAGGCTAAGAAATTAGGTAAGAGTCAGGCAGAAATAGACATATTGCAGGAAACTGCTGACGATTGCCTTGCAGATATTATTAATATGAATGACCTTGACCTTTACAAGCTTGAAAGCTCACTTAAAAAATGTACACAGTATATGTTATGCAGAACAACAGATGAAACAGATGATAACCCCTTCCTTATTAATATGGAGGTTGCAAAGTCTGTAGCCGGCTCCGGCTCCTTTGGAAACTACATTTACAAACATACTGTGGAAACATTCGACA
The DNA here is from genome assembly GCA_051880875.1 of Ruminococcus sp. Taxonomy (GTDB): domain Bacteria; phylum Bacillota; class Clostridia; order Oscillospirales; family Acutalibacteraceae; genus Ruminococcoides. Next base: position 9,398 of record JBJEOU010000070.1, read on the forward strand.
AGAAAATCTGGGCGTATTATAACTCAGCTCTCACTCTTTATACCGACATCCAGCGCATCAAAATAGATGAACTTTTGAAAACAGGCGATCCAAAAAATATATCAAAAGCAAAGACCGAAGCAAAGAATCTTCAGCTTTTGCTCAACGGCAAACAATCAGATAGCACTAAAATCGAAAGAAAAATCAATGCAGCCGACGCACTGAAATTTTACAAAGAAAACATTGTAAAAGAAGAATTAAAATATAAAAACCAGTACAATTACAATGGCGAATGGAAGGATGTTTTTGTAAAATACGGAACTGCCAAGGTAAGCAAATACGGATTTAAGTCTACAGGTGATTTGCTTAACAGAAAAATGGTTACTTACATCGGCAACGAAAACGGTTCCGCCAAAAACCAAGCTTTTGCGGATAACTTCAAGTACCTGAACGATATGATTGATCAGTATCGTAAGCTTTGTGAAACTAAACACACCTTAACATTCAGAGAGTTTTTTGAAGAAAATATGGGCATCACTTTCCCTGAAAGCTGTAGATACTTAGTTACAGGTCAGGTGATAGAAGATGTCAGCCCACATGGTTTGGATGAAGAAGATGTTATTAAGAGTATACCTATTATAGATTTAGATCAAAGAAATGGATATGCAATAAATTATAACTTTTACACTCATTATAACCTGAGAACAGAAGTTGACGAAAACCTTGACAATCTGTGCTACCTTGCAGACAGTGTCAAGAAGGCAGATGAAAAAGTAGCTGTTGTTAGTTATTGGCCCGGAGAAGATGCTTTTGATAGCTTTGAAGAAGCTTGGGAATTTGCAAATTGCAAAGGCTACTGCACAATCAAGCTGTTCAGTGATGTAATAGCACAGCCTGTTGAAGGCACTAACGAAAAATGTTTTGGTACAGGCGAATTCTTTAGAAGAGGCGGTAGCAAAGGCGCCCTCTATGTAAGAAACGACATTACACTTGACCTGAACGGACACACAATCGACAGAAACCAAGAGAAAGCTGTTCGTGACGGTTCTGTTTTCATAATGGATAGAGAAGGAATAGCATTTAGAGTTATTGACACCTCAGGCAAAAAGGGTGTTATCAAAGGCGGTAACACATATGGCAACGGCGGTGCTTTCTATGACACCAATACAGCCACTTTTGCTACAAATCTCAGCAGTGTAACATTCTCAGATGTAATTATCACCGGAAACCACGCTGACGGTTTAGGCGGAGGAATCTTCTTCTCCAGCAGCTCACATGAAGATAGGTTGATTATTTTTGACTGCGAAATTACAAATAATACCGCAGGTGAAAACGGCGGTGGCATCTACTGTCAATCCGGCAGTGTTTATACAGCTGATGTAACACTTCAGGGATGCGTAAAGATTATCAACAATACTGTAAACAACAGAAAGAATAATGTAACACTGACAGATACCTCATTTGGAAAAGCTGTTTTGAATATTATACAAAATTTCAGCACAAGCTCAAGAATTGGAGTTAATTCAACAACAACAGATAATACACTTAGAATCACAAATTATATAGAGCATATTAAAGACTGTTCAGCTGTTTTCTCTGCTGATAACAGCAATAAACAAATCAAAATTAACAAGCGTACTTTTGGCAGTAGCTACTACGCAGAAATCCGCAACGCATAATTTGATTTTTGAATTTCTCCTTTTAATAAAAACGACACCCACAGTTTTGTGGGTGTTGTGCTTTTTATATCGGAACATATTTTTCCATAGTAAATCCCCAAGGTAGATTCAGGTTTCCCTTTCTGCCTTGGGGATATAGTCTTCAAATATTTTACAAAAGCCGTTAAACCGTTGCCTTTTCCTTCTTAACCTTATTGCCCTTTTTCTTAACCACAATACGCTTGTCAAGCTCTTCCCTTGCAACTGCAAGCATTAGCTTGATTCTGTTTTCCTGGTTAACCCTTGGTGCGCCGGGGTCGTAGTCAATGGC
>JBJEOU010000071.1:0-11141 GCA_051880875.1 Ruminococcus sp.
GGCACCGCCCTCGCCCATAACAAAACCGTCACGGTTCTTGTCAAAAGGAATTGATGCGGTCTTTGGGTCGTTCCTTGTTGTAAGCGCCTTACAGTTCTGGAAGCCTGCAATGGAAAGTGGAGAAACAGCCGCCTCTGCACCCCCTGTGATTACTGCGTCACAATATCCGTCCTTAACTGCGTGGAAAGCCTCACCGATAGCGTTTGCACCTGTTGCACAGGCTGTAACGATTGGCACACAAGGGCCCTTTGCCTTAAAGCGGATTGCAATTGTGCCGGAAGCCATATTGGAGATCATCATTGGGATAAAGAAAGGACTTACCTTTCTTGCGCCGAACTTTTCCATATTGACGGAGTTTGTGTAAAAGCTGTCAAGTCCGCCGATGCCGGAGCCAACATACACACCCAGCTTTTCGCTTTCGATATTGCCAACGATACCGCTGTCCTCAACAGCCTCGGTAGCCGCCGCAACAGCATACTGAGTGTAAAGGTCGTTTTTGCGGATTTCTTTCTTTTCAAAATATTTCTCAGGTTCAAAGCCCTTTACAAGACCTGCAATCTTAACCTTAAGACCCTCTGTGCTGAACCTTTCCTCCGGGATAAAATCAATACCGCTTACGCCGTTTACAAGATTATCCCAGGTTGTTTTCATATCATTTCCCACAGGAGTAATTGCTCCTATGCCGGTTACTACTACTCTTCTCATATTAGCTACCTTTCTCTATTTATTTATACAGGTGTGTTACATAGCCATTCCGCCGTCTACACGAAGCACCTCGCCTGTGATGTAAGATGCGTCGTCAGAGGCAAGGAAGCATATTGCATTTGCAACATCCTCAGGTGTTCCTCTTCTCTTCATTGGAATACCCTCGTCAATTGACTTTTTAACCTTGTCGCTTAAAGCGTCTGTCATATCTGTTGCAATATATCCCGGTGCAATTGCGTTAACTGTAACATTTCTTGCTCCAAGCTCCTTGGCTACAGACTTTGTAAGTCCGATGATACCTGCCTTGGAGGCTGAATAGTTAGCCTGTCCTGCGTTGCCCATAATTCCTACAACAGAAGCAAGGGAGATGATTCTTCCGCTTCTCTGCTTCATAAAGTGCTTGTAGGTTGCCTTAATCATATTGTAGGTACCCTTAAGGTTAATGTTGATAACAGCGTCAAAGTCCTGCTCCTCCATTTTCAGCATAAGCATATCCCTAACGATTCCTGCATTGTTTACCAGGATGTCAAGACCGCCGAACTCCTCAATAATTGCGTTCACAGTTTCTGTTGCAGAGTCAAAGTCAGAAACATCGCTCTGATAAAACTTTGCCTTAGCCCCCATATCCTCAAGCTCCTTGATTGCAGGGGCAGCCTTTTCGCTGTCACAAATATCTGTGATAATAATTGTTGCGCCTTCAGAGGCAAGCTTTTTGCAGGTTGCAAAGCCAATGCCCCTTGAACCGCCTGTAACAACGGCAATTTTACCTTCTAATTTCATATGTTACTCCTTGTCTGCCCTTAAATTTCAAGGGCATCTAAATCTTCTTTATTTTCAACCTTAATTGCTGTTACATCCTTGTTAATCCTCTTTACAAGGCCTGTGAGAGTTTTGCCAACACCAACCTCAATAAAGGTGTCAACTCCATTTGCAATTAAATTTTCTACTGTTTCCTGCCACTTAACAGGGTTTTTGCACTGATTTGTAATGAGGGACTTGTAGTCACCCTCATATGGCTGTGCTGTGTAATTTGAATAAAGTGGAACTTCGGGTTCCTTAAGCTCTAAAGTGTCCAGAACCTGTGAAAGTCCAAGGGACGCCTCCTCCATATATGGTGAGTGGAAAGCTCCGCTTACAGCAAGAGGAGTTGCTCTGCCCTTTTCAGCCTTAATTTTTTCGCAGAAATCATCCACTATATCCTTGTTCATCGCAACAACTGTCTGTGCCGGTGAATTGTAGTTAACAGGCCAGCACTCATCAAATTCATTGCAGATTTCTTCTATTCTCTGTGGAGTTAACTTCATAACAGCAACCATAGCCCCTGCTGTCTTGTTTGCCGCCTTGTCCATAAGCTCGCCTCTTCTGCACACAAGCTTAAAGGCGTCCTCATAGCTTAGCATACCGCTAAAGCCAAGAGCCGCAATTTCTCCAAGGGAAAATCCTGCCAGATAATCAATATGTACGCCCTTTTCTGCAACAGCCGCAGCCGCCGCCAAATCGGCAGTAAATACAGTAGGCTGAGTGTTTACTGTAACGGAAAGCTCCTCTTTGGTGCCTTCAAAGCACTGCTTGCTTGTACCCGGACGGATGGAGTCAGCCATATCGTAGACAGCCTTAGCCGCCGGTGAGCAGTCGTAAAGCTCCTTGCCCATTCCGGGGTACTGAGCGCCCTGTCCTGAGAAAATTAATGCTACTTTACCCATTTTGACGCTCCCTTTAATGTTTCCTCAGCCTGAGCAAACATCTCTTCAATCATTTCCCTTGCAGGCTGTTCACGGTTAACCATAGCGGCAACCTGACCTGCAAGTACAGTACCGTTCTTAACATCGCCCTCTCGTGCTGCAAGGCGGAGCTTGCCTGTACCCATATTTTCAAGGGTTTCGTCATCGCACTTTGAGCGGTCGTATTCGCAAACCTGATATTCCTTTGTAAAGCTGTTTTTAATAGCTCTTACAGGGTGGCCAAGTCTTTTGCCTGTTACAACAGTATCAATATCCTTAGCCTTAAGAATCTTGTCCTTGTATTCCTGAGCAATGGTACATTCGTTGCACACAAGAAATCTTGTGCCAACCTGAACGCCCTGTGCGCCAAGCATAAATGCGGCGGCAATCTGTCGTCCGTCGGCAATACCACCGGCTGCAATAACAGGGATATTAACAGCGTCAACAACCTGAGGAACAAGAGCCATTGTTGTAAGGTCGCCAACATGACCTCCGCTTTCTCCTCCCTCGGCAATAACAGCAAAAGCACCACGCTTTTCTACCATTCTTGCAAGGGCAACAGAGGCAACAACAGGGATAACCTTGATTCCTGCCTCAGTCCACATAGGCATATACTTTGTAGGGGTACCTGCACCGGTTGTAACCACCTTTACGCCCTCTTCAACAACAACCTTTGCAACCTCGTCTGCAAAAGGTGACATAAGCATAATGTTTACGCCAAAGGGCTTGTCGGTCATTTCCTTACATTTTCTGATTTCCTCACGGAGCTGTTCTCCGTTTGAGTTCATTGCGGCAATAAGACCAAGTCCTCCGGCATTGCTTACGCCGGCAGCCAGAGAGGCGTCGGCAACCCATGCCATACCGCCCTGAAAAATAGGAAATTCCAAACCTAATTCTTTGTCTATGACAGTGTGTATCATACTTGTACCTCCTAATGTAAGAGTCCCATAAATACAGATTTTTAGTGATTTTACACAATATTAATCACTTGTTCAATCTGCAACAGGGCACAATTTTCCAATCTTCATAATTGTACTATATTTTGGGGGTGATGTCAATGTACAAGCCGTCTAAATTTTCAGTAAACTTTTTAGAAATAAATAGTTTATAATTCTGTTTTTGTAGACTTAATAGACACTTTTTAAATAACTGTCAATTATCTCACGTTTTTTTGCTGTTAACTGCAATAATCCTCCAAGGCTTTCCTCAGGGAAACATCCCCCTTTACCTCCACGCCTGTTTTTAGCTTTTTCTGGTCTTCAACAGGCAGGGTGTTGACCATGGTGTCCGTTGTGATTATGGGGTCGTTTTTGCTCTCTCTGAACACCGCAAGTCTGCCCTGATAATCCCTCAGGTAATATGTGGAAGAATTTTCCTGTTTAACCTTTTGAGAATCCACCAGCTGGTCTGTTTTCATTTCAAAAGCCGCCGATGTAAAAACCGACGCAAAAAGTATTACCGCTGTGACAATAAAAGCTACATATTGTTTCATTTTTCCATCTTCCTTTCACAAAATTGGAATAATATTCTATCAAGGAATTATTTTTTCATTAAATTACACGAATATTCATATCTACACATAGATTTTTTGCACCTATGCTGAAAAAGTGAAAAATAGGTTTATTTTTTGCTCAATTTGTGATACAATGACTTTAGTTGTGTATTTTCATATATATAACGAAAAATAAAATACATAATATAACAATGTATCGTTAACAGATTATTGACAAAAACAACCTGTGCTAAGCACCCTTTTGGGGAAATCTTTTCGGATAATAATCGTGATTTTCATTTTGCTTAGTATCATTTTAACTTCTAAAGGAGGTTTGCCGTTTTGAAGGAAACTGACATCAGTAAACTCACCAAGAAAAAAACTTCCGGCAACAGCGATATTGAAATTGACAAAAGAGGAGCAGTTAAGAATGCTTTTTCCGGACTGTGGAAAATGATTTTTACAATCCTTATGGTATTTGTCTTTGCTTTTATTGCCGTGGGTATCAGCCTTGGTATCTATATATTCGGAATTGCAACTGAGCCAACCGGAATTGACCTTTACGACATCAGTCTTAACCTTACAAGCCACATTTATGTGAAGGATGAGGACACCGACAAGTACAAGGAATATCAGGCGCTGTACGACAGCGAAAACCGTGTCTGGGTTGACTTTAAGGATATTCCACAGCAGATGAAGGACGCAATGGTTGCCATTGAGGACAAGCGTTTTTATGAGCACAGCGGTGTTGACTGGCAGAGAACAGGCGGTGCTATCCTCTCCCTTGTTTCCGGAAGCAACAGCTACGGCGGTTCTACAATCACCCAACAGCTAATCAAGAACATCACAGACGACAACCAGGTTTCTCTCACAAGAAAGCTGAGGGAGATTTTCCGTGCTCTCAACCTTGAGAACGAATACACCAAGGACGAAATCCTTGAGGCGTACCTCAATGTTGTAAACTTCGGCAACAACTGTCAGGGATGTCAGTCTGCCGCCCAGCTTTACTTTGGCAAGGATATTCAGGACTGCTCCATTGCAGAATGTGCCGCAATTGCAGGCATCACCCAGAACCCAAGCAAATGGAATCCTCTAATTTATCCCGAGAACAACAAGGAGCGCCGTGAGGTTGTCATCAAGGAAATGTACGACCAGGGCAAAATCACCAAGGAAGAATATGAGGACGCCCTTAAGGAATCGGAAAAGATGAAGTTCAAGGGTTATAACCAGAAGAAGGAAGAGGAAGAAACACTTGTTCAGAACTGGTACATTGACGAGCTTTTCTTTGACTTAAGAGATGACTTGGCAAAGGAATATGACATCTCCACCGATGCCGCTGAGAGAATGATTTACACCCAGGGTCTTAAGGTTTACTCTGCAATGGACATAGATATGCAGAATTATGTTGAAAAGGTTGGTCGGGAAATCAACACAAACGGCATTTCGGGACTTCAGACAGCCATCACCCTTATGGACTACGACGGCAGGGTTATAGCCACCACAGGCTCCTCCGCCAAAAAGGAAGGCAACCTGGAGTTTGACAGGGCTACAATGTCCTCATTACAGCCCGGTTCCTCCATCAAGCCTGTTGTAGTTTACCCCTACGCCATTGAACACGGTTACCTGACCTACGGTTCAAGGGTGAAGGACGAACCCCTTGAAAACTACAAGGTGGGTGCTGACGGTTATCCTGTTGAGGGTCCTACAAACTGGTACAACAGCTACAAGGGCTCTATGTCACTGCCTGACGCTATAGAAATTTCTTCCAACGCAACGGCGGCACAGGTTATGGATCAAATCACCCCACAGGCTGCCTACAAGCAGGTAACACAGCTTATGGGATTTAAGCACCTTGACGAAAAGGACGGTCAGGAGGTTGGTGCTCTCTCCATCGGCGGTATGACCGGCGGTGTTACTGCGAGAGAAATGGCCGCCGCCTATCAGTACCTTGGCAACGGCGGACAATACTATGAGCCATACACCTACTACTATGTAACAGACAACGACGACAAGATTATCATAGACAAAAGGGATAAGCTTCCGATTCAGGCTTACTCCGACGAAACAGCCGCAATTATGAACAGGGAGCTTAACTACAACATCACCAACTCCCGAAACACCCAGGCATTTAACGCAAGGATTGACGGCTGGGATATAATCGGAAAAACAGGTACAACAAATGACGACAAGGACAGCTGGTTCTGCGGTGCGTCACCTTATGCAACCCTTGCTGTATGGACAGGCTTTGACACCCCTGCAACCAACCCCGACACATCCATTTCACCAAAGCTTTTCCAGAAGATTATGTCCAAGTATTTAAAGGGCAAGCCGAAAAAGGAATACAACTTCCCGGCGGATATGGAGGAAATTTACTACTGTGTAGATTCGGGACTTCTCGCCTCCTCCTACTGCTCCAACACAAGGATAGGCTACTACTTCAAGGACAAAAAGCCTGACTACTGTTACGGTGACCACAGCGGTGCTGTTTACGACAGCAACGACGACACCTACAACAATTACAACAGCGACTACAACTACTACGACCAGAATTACGAAACTACTGCCGCTGCCGGCGACGGCGGAGGAGGAGCTGAAAACGACACAACTCCTTCCCAGGAAAATGCCGAAACACAGGCTCCTGCCGAAACTCAGGCACCGGAAACACAGGCTCCTGCCACAGAGGCACCTGCCGAAACAGAAGCTCCTGCCGCACCAACTACTGCAGCGGCTGAATAATAAATAAATCATATTATGGAAAGTAAGAGAGGTACAGATAATGATTCCAGTAGCAATAATGGGGCATGGAACAGTTGGCTCCGGAGTAGCAGAAATTCTCACTACTCACAAACACAAACTTTTTAAATCTGTGGGAGAAGAGCTTTACATTAAGCACATCCTTGACCTTAGGGAGTTCCCCGACAGTCCTTTGGCTGACAGATTTACAAAGGACTTTGAGGATATAATAAACGACATTGAAGTGAGAGTTGTTGTTGAGGTTATGGGCGGTATTCACCCAGCCTACGACTTTGTAAAGAGATGTCTCCTTGCAGGCAAAAGCGTTGTAACCTCCAACAAGGAGCTTGTTGCAAAGTGCGGTGCCGAGCTTATTCAGATAGCCAAGGAAAACAACGCAAACTTCCTTTTTGAAGCGTCTGTTGGCGGCGGTATTCCAATTCTCCGTCCCCTTTCACAATGTCTTGTTGCCAACGAGGTTGACGAGATTGCAGGCATTTTAAACGGCACAACAAACTTCATCTTCGGCAAGATGATTAACGACAATATGGACTTTGACGATGCTCTTAAGCTTGCACAGGATTTAGGCTATGCCGAAAGAAATCCCGAGGCTGACATTGAGGGTCACGACGCTTGCAGAAAGATTTGTATTCTTGCCTCCCTTGCATTTGGCAAGCACATCTACCCCGACAATGTTTACACCGAGGGCATTACTAAGGTTACCCTTGACGATGTAAAATATGCCGACAGCCTTGACTATGTAATCAAGCTTATCGGCGATGTGAAGAAGAACGATGAGGGCAAGCTGGACATCTGCGTATGCCCAATGCTCCTTTCCAAGGACTGCATTTTGTCCGACATTGACGATGTATTCAACGGAATTATGGTCAAGGGCGACTGCACCGGGGACGTAGTATTCTACGGCAAGGGTGCCGGCAAGCTGCCCACAGCCTCTGCTGTTGTTGCCGACATTGTTGACTGCGCAAAGCACCTGAAGGCAAGGAAGAGAATTTTCTGGGTTGACGGTGACGGAAGCACTGTTGCTTCATATAAAGATAGTATAACCGCAATGTACTTAAGGGTTGCCGGAAGTGGCGAAAAGGCACTTGAGCTGTTCCCTGAATCAGAAGTGATGAAGGCAGACGGCAACACTGTCCTGATTACACAGGAATACCGTTTCGGCGAAATTGAGGACAAAATCTCCGCACTTACCGATGCAGGAGTAAAGGTTCTCTCCGCAATCAGAATCGGCAACCTTTAATTTTTAAGGCTGAGTAAATCCATTGCCTTAATATTAATTTATAAATAAATTCACTTTATGTGAAAAAGAGGAGATAAGAAATGGCACTTATAGTTCAAAAGTTCGGCGGCTCATCTGTGGCAGATGCCGAGAGAGTGTTTAATGTTGCAAAAATCGTAACTGACACTTACAAAAAGGGTAATGATGTTGTAGTTGTTGTATCTGCTCAGGGCGACACAACCGACGACCTCATTGCAAAGCAGATGGAAATCAACCCCAACGCTAACAAGAGAGAAAGGGATATGCTCTTAGCATCAGGTGAACAGATTTCTATTTCCCTCCTTGCTATGGCTATTGAAAAGCTGGGCATACCTGCAATTTCACTTCTTGGTTGGCAGGCAGGATTTTTAACCACTTCCTCCTACACATCAGCAAGAATCAAAAAGGTTGACGGTCACAGAATCCGTCAGGAGCTTGACCAGCACAAGATTGTTGTTGTAGCAGGTTTTCAGGGCATCAACAGATACGACGACCTCACCACACTTGGCAGAGGCGGCAGCGATACATCTGCTGTGGCTATTGCGGCATCCCTCCACGCTGACCTTTGTCAGATTTTCACCGATGTTGAGGGTGTTTACACAGCTGACCCACGCAAGGTTAAAAATGCAATTAAGCTGAAAGAAATTTCTTATGACGAAATGCTTGAGCTTGCCACACTGGGCGCTCAGGTGCTTAACAACCGTTCAGTTGAAATGGCTAAGAAATACGGAATCGAGCTTGAAGTTCTTTCAAGCCTTACAAATAAACCGGGAACAATAGTAAAGGAGAAACCAAAGATGGAAAAGATGATTATTTCAGGTGTTGCTAAGGACTGCGACATTGCAAGAATTTCAATAAAGGGCATACCAAACGAGCCGGGCTTTGCCTTCAAGGTATTTTCAAAGCTTTCTGCAAAGGATATTAATGTTGACATTATCCTCCAGTCAGTAGGTAACGAGGGAACAAAGGACATTGCCTTTACAGTATCTGCCAACAACGGCGAAGAGGCTGTTAAGGCACTTAACGAAAACAAGGATTCCCTTGGCTTTGAGGACATCAAGCTTGACACAAATGTTGCAAAGATTTCTATTGTAGGCGCAGGTATGGAGAGCCACGCAGGCGTTGCAACAAAGATGTTTGAGGCACTTTACAACAACAATGTCAACATTCAGATGATTGCAACCTCTGAAATCAAGACATCTGTTCTTATCTCTAAGAACGACGCTGACCGTGCAGTTGCCGCAATTCACGACAAGTTCTTTGAGTAATTACAAAGTAAAAACAGCTATAAATAAAATCAAGCCTTGTTTGGAAATCCAGACAAGGCTTTTTTGTGTGTAAAATTAATAATTAGGTTAAATTAAAGTACACGCACACAGGGGTGAAATTGTCAATATTGTCGTACCTGTACCTGACCTGAATATCACCTAAGTTAAAGCTGAAAAAGTATATATCACCCTCGGTGATGTACAGCTTTCCCTCAACGCCTGCACTTTTGAACTCGCCATAGGTTGACATTGTGGTAATGGTTTTTGCGTTATTAACGGGGAAAACTTTTTTTGTTTTCCCGTTATCAATCACAACGGAATTAATAATTTCATCCTTAAGAAGTTTATTCTGGTCAACTGCTGTGGAGGAGTAGGCGAATTTAAAAGGCACATTTTTGTAGGAAAGATAGCTCCATCCCCCGTCCCAACGCAGGGTATAGTCCTTGCCAAATTCGTCAATGACGTTCTGCACCTTTTTTCCAAGGAATTTTGTATATTTATTTTCCTTTAAGGAATAATCAAAGCTTTTCGACACAGTTGTACTTTGGGTAGTTTGTGATACAGCCTTTTCTGTTGTACTTTCCTCTACTATTCCCTCACCTGTACAACCTGTTGTGAAAATTAAGGAGATTGTGTTGAACAGCAAAAACAGAAGTACAAAAAATTTTCTCATCATATTTTATGCAATATCCTTTTTGGCATATTTAAAATATCCACAGATAATTCCAATCACACCATAGCCGATTCCCAGCAGAATCAACGGGCAGTCAAGACTTAAATTGCTGACAATTTCAGAACCCTCTGCATAGGCAAAGGGGGTTATGTATTTAAGGAATTCTGTGCTGTCGGAAATGTTTGTAATGATGTTCAAAAAGTACATCAGTATTGCAATTCCCAAGCCTATGGCAATACTTCCCTTTCGCAGAAATGCAGAAACTCCAAAGCAGATACCCCCAAACTCCAACTGCATCAGTAAATACGCTGTGTGGAGAAGTGTAATCTCTTTCCATGGGATTTCCTCACCGATTACGGCTATTGAGCCTATTGCAACAAGGTAAATTATTATGTTCAGCACAGCAATCTGTACAAGGACAGCAATCAGCTTCCCTGTTACAACACCGCATCGGCTGACGGGATGGGTCAGCAGAAATTCACCTGTGTGGTCCTTTTCTTCCTTAGCAAGAATTGTGACGGCGGTAAGGGCAACAAAGAATGCTCCCCCAAGGCCTAAAATATTGCCACATTCAACGGAGTAAAAGCCTGTCAGAGTTCCAAAGCTTACTTTATCCATTCCGAAAGCCTCAGAAAAGCCTCCCATTGAAGAAAAGACTTCGCTTACGCTGTCCATCTCCCCTTTCATTTCGGGGAAAAGGAAAATGCAAACCGCCAGCAAAAAGGCTATTGCAACTGTCCATATAATAAGTGATTTCGAGTTTTGTTTCAGTTCGTGCTTTAATACAGTCATTATTCTTCCCCTCCGTTCAGATAGTAGTGCATAAAAATCTCCTCAAGGTCAGGGTCAGAAATGGACAGGTCATTGATTTTATTCTGTGAGAGAATTTTAATCAGTTGATTAATGTCACCGCCATACAAAAAGCTGACGCCCTTTTCTTCCCTTTGAATATCCTTTGTGTCAGGGAAAAGTGACAGGTCAATATCACCCTCAATATGTATCCTCTTTGCATTCGTCTGTGACAGCTTGTCAACGGTGTCACAGGCGATAATCTGCCCCTCACGGATAATAGCCGCCCTGTTGCAGTTGTGCTGTACCTCTGAGAGAATATGTGAGGACAGGAAAACTGTTGTACCCTGCTGATTCAATTCCTTGAGTATGGCGAAAAATTCCCTTTGCATCAAGGGGTCAAGTCCTCCGGTAGGCTCGTCAAGAATACAAAGCCTTGGGTTATGCTGGAGTGCACATACAATGGCAACCTTTTTCCTGT
>JBJEOU010000072.1:0-10952 GCA_051880875.1 Ruminococcus sp.
TGACGCCCTTATTTATAATTTTTGCAATACTTATGTTTTGTATGTCCTTTATTTCTGTAAGGTACAATCCCTATTTGTCCATTGCAGAGTTCGGCATCTCCCTGCTTTCTCTTGTGTTTGTTCTGCTGATGAATTTCCGTTTCAGCAGTTACATAAGAAAAATTGTAAAAAGCGCCGTTAAGAGAACAGAAAAAATCGACCATGAATATCTTGAAAATTTCCATTTTCCTGTTGTGGTTGTGGGTACTCACGACGACATTGTGTGGTGCAACAGCCTTTTTGTCAACAATATATGCAAGGGAAAGGACCCCCTAACAAGCGACATAAACAGCCACATCTGCGGCCACGAATTAAGTGACTTTCTGGAGGGAAAGCCTGTTAAAATCAAGCTTTTCGACAAATACTACCGTGTCTACGGAAATGTGGCGCAGGGTGCTACAATACTGTACTATATTGATGATACATACTACCGCAATGTGGAAAACGAGTTCCGCAACAAAAAAGGCTCTGTTGCCATTGTCCTGTTTGACAATGCAGAGGACTTTGACACCGACTCAGACGGCGAAACAGAGGGTGAAATCCTACTTGCTGTTGAAAAGACTGTCCAGAAGTGGGCTGTTGACACAAAGTCCCTTTACTCAAAGCTTTCTCCCACAAGGTATATGATTATTTTTGAGGAGAAAAGCCTTGTAAAAATTGCTGATGAAAAATTTAAAATTCTTGACGAAATCAGAAATATAAAGCTGAACGGAAAGAGTGCAACAATCTCCATCGGCATTGGCAGAGGTCAGAGCACCCTGAGAGAAAGCGACCTTGCCGCCAAAAAGGCACTGGAAATGGCGCTGGGCAGAGGCGGTGACCAGGTTGCAATGTCTGTTAAGGATGACTACGAGTTCTTCGGCGGAGTTTCAAAGGGTGTAGAAAAGCGCAGTAAGGTGCGTACAAGAACCTTTGCAGGCAACATCAAAAACGCTGTGAAAAGGGCGGATAACATTATCCTTATGGGTCACAGCTACAGCGACCTTGACTGTGTGGGCGCCGCCATTGGTCTTTACAGCACCATAACAAAGTCCCTTAACAAAAAGGAAACCTACATTGTATGCAATCAGGAAACAAGCAACGCAAAACAGCTTATTCTGGAGGCTAAGCAGAACGGCCTGGGAAGTGCGTTTTTGTCTGTTCAGGAGGGGCTGAAAAAGATAAACAACAGCACCTTGCTGATTATTCTTGACACACACATCAGCACCTTTATTGAAAGTGAAGAAATCTACGACAAATGCAATAATGTTATTGTAATCGACCACCACCGCAAGATGGTTAACTTTATCAAGGACGCACTTATATTTTTCCACGAGCCTACAGCTTCCTCCACCTGTGAGATGGTTTCCGAGCTTATCGGATATATCGGTGACGATTACCTTTCAGCCTTTGAGGCAGGGGCACTCCTCTCAGGAATTTCCCTTGATACAAAGAATTTTGTAATCAAAACAGGTGTGCGCACCTTTGAGGCGGCGGCTTACCTTAAGCAAAAGGGAGCGGATACGGTTGATGTGAAAAGGCTGTTTTCCGGCGGTATCGACACCTACAAGGACAAGGCGAAGATTGTTTCAAGGGCAAAGATTGTTGACAACTACGCTATCGCCATGGCTGATGACGATATGGAAAATATCCGTGTTGTTTCCTCACAGGCGGCTGACGATTTGTTAACCGTTGGGGGAGTGTATGCCTCATTTGTAATTTACAGAATAGATGATGAAACTATAGGCATCTCCGCCCGCAGCTACGGCAGAACAAATGTGCAGATTATTATGGAAGAAATGGGGGGAGGCGGTCACCTTACAATGGCTGCCTGCCAGATTAAAGTTGATGATAAAGAAGAAGCAGAGTATATGCTTATGTCTATTATTAAAAAATTAAAGAAGAAAGGGATTCTGAAATGAAAGTAGTATTAAAGCAGGATGTTAAAAATCTGGGCAAAAAGGGTGAGCTTGTGGAAACCTCCGACGGTTACGCAAGGAACTTTCTCTTCCCAAGAGGACTTGCTGCACAGGCTGACAATCAGGCTATGAATGAGCTGAAAAATGCCGAAAGCAGTAAGCAGTTTAAGATTGATACAGAGATTAAAAAGGCGAATGCCAGCAAGGAAAAGCTGGAGGGCAAGGTGTTTGAGATGACCGCCAAGGCAGGCTCCAACGGACGACTCTTCGGCTCTGTTACATCAAAGGAAATTTCTCAGGAAATCAAAAAGCAGTACAACATTATTGTTGACAAAAGAAAGGTGTCACTTGACACAGACATCAAGGCCTTTGGCACATACAACGCAAAGGTTAAGCTTTACAACGGTATTGTAGCAAACATAAAGGTAAAGGTTTCTGAAGCATAAGGTGTTACTATGGCAGATTTAGGAGTTGCAGGCGGGTTTGACGGTATGAATTTACCATACAGTCCCGAGGCTGAACAGGCATTGCTGGGTGCTATATTGATGGAACCCTCCTGCATAGACAGGGTGATGGGCATTGTTCCCAGTCCCGACTATTTTTACATACAAACGCATAAGGTGATCTACGGCAAAATGCTGGAAATGTTCACCGAGTCACGACCCCTTGACCTTGTAACCCTACTTGAAGCGGTAAAGGGGGAGAGGGATTATGACGAGGCAACAGGCAAAACCTACATTGTAAGCCTTGCAGACAACTGTCCGTCCATCTCCAATGTGGAGGAGTACGCAAGGCTTGTAAGGGACAAGTACAGCCTGCGCCAGCTGATTACGGCATCAAGGGATATAATCGAAACTGCCGGCACAGGGGATGTTGAGCCGGAAAGGCTTATCGACTCTGCGGAGCAGAAGATTTACGACATCCGACAGGGCAAGTCGGTTGACGGCCTTGAAAGGATTGACAGGGTAATCTTCCAGACCTTTGACAGGCTTGAAAAGCTGAGCAAGGAGGACGAGAACTTTAAGCCTGTTTCCACAGGAATTTCCGACCTTGACAAGGTAATCACAGGTCTTAACAAGTCCGACCTTATCCTACTTGCCGCCCGACCCGGTATGGGAAAAACCTCCTTTGCCCTGAACATAGCCAGAAGTGTGGCGGTGCAAAGCAAGAAGAAGGTTGCATTCTTCTCCCTTGAAATGACAAAGGAACAGCTTGCCTCCCGACTTCTTTCTGTTGAGGCACTTGTAGGTGGCGTAAAGCTAAGGACAGGCAAGCTGAACGACGAGGAGTGGCAGAGGATTATCTCCGCCAGCGACGTTCTGTCAAAAAGTGAGATTTACCTTGACGAAACCTCAGGCATTACCGTTCCCGAAATGAAGGCAAAGCTGAGAAGGCTAAGGGATGTGGATTTGGTTATTATCGACTATTTACAGCTTATGAGCTCTGCAAAGGCTATTAACAACCGTGTACAGGAAATTTCCGAAATCACAAGGAATTTGAAGATTATGGCTAAGGACATCAATGTGCCTGTCATATGCCTTTCACAGCTTTCCCGTGCAAGTGAACAGCGTCCCGACCACAAGCCTATGCTTTCTGACTTGAGGGATTCCGGTTCAATTGAACAGGACGCAGATATTGTTCTGTTTTTGTACAGAGATGGTTATTATGCAGATAAGGGAGAGGCGGGAGAAAATGCACAGGTTGACCTGAACTCGGCGGAGTGTATGGTGGCAAAGAACCGTCACGGCGAAACCAACACCGTAAAGCTCCATTGGCAGGGCGAATTTATGCGTTTCTCCTCCATTGAAAAGAACTATGACTAATTTGATAAAGCATACCGTAGAGGAATACGGTATGATAGACAGGGGCGACACCGTCATTGTGGCGCTTTCCGGCGGTGCGGATTCCGTCTGCCTACTACACAACCTTAACAGCATCAAGGACGAGCTTAACCTAAGGCTTATGGCGTGTCATGTAAACCACCATTTGCGTGGGGAAGAATCCGACAGGGATATGAAGTTCTGCCGTGAGCTTTGCAGGCAGAACGACATTGAAATCTTTGTTAAGGAGTACGACATAGACGCCCTTTCAAGAGAGATGAGGCTGAGCCACGAGGAATGTGGCAGAAAATTAAGATATGAGTATTTTAATTCTTTGGTAGAAAAATATAACTGTAAGATAGCCACAGCTCACAATGCAGACGACAATCTGGAAACTGTGGTTTACAATATGACAAGAGGAGCGTCATTAAGGGGTCTTTCGGGAATACCAAGGGTGAGGGGCAGTATTATCCGTCCTCTTATCAACTCCACAAGGGAGGAGATTGAGGACTACTGCAAGGCATACGGACTTGTTTATGTCACCGACAGCACCAACCTTACCGACGAATACACCAGGAACAAAATCCGTCACAATGTTGTTCCTGTCTTGCGTGAGATTAACCCCTCTGTGGAGCATACTGTGCTTAAGATGAACAGCACCCTTACAGAGATTGCAGAATATCTTGAAAAAAGCGGTCAGCTACTGCTGAAAATCGCAAGGACAGGGGATGGCTACCTTACAAACAAGCTTAAGGACGCAAACCCTGTTATCCTAAAGGAGGCCGTTGCCCTTCTGTTTAAGGAAAAGGGGTTCTCCTCCTACTCAAGAAAGCATATTGAAGAAACAATTTCTATAATATATTACGGAGGAAAGATTAACCTTAAAAAGAACCTTTCCGCCGTTAACAAGCAGGGGTTATTCAGAATTACGGAAACAGACGAAACAGAGTTTTATTCACGAGAGGTTGAACAAAACAAGTCTGTTGTGTATAAAAACAAGGTGATTTCCTTTGAAAATGTGAAAATTAGCGGAAAATTTGAAAAATATACTTCCACAAACTACATTAATAGTGATATAATGACCCCAACACTTTTGCTGAGAAACCGCCTTTCAGGGGACTTTATCAACCTTTCCCGCAGAGGTGTGACAAAAAGCCTTAAAAAGCTGATGAACGAGATGAAAATCCCTGAGGAAAAGCGTGACAAACTCCTTGTCCTTGCAGATGGCAACTGTGTTCATTGGATAGAGGGAATTGCAGTTTCAAAAGAAGCACAGGTTTCTGACAAGGCTAAGGAATGTATCAAAATACAGTTTACTGATTTATGAGGTTGCTATGGATAAGGATATAAAGGAAATTTTGCTGTCGGCAGAAGAAATATCTGCACTTACTGCGGATATTGCAGACAAAATCAACAAAGACTATCAGGGAAAAAACCTTGTTCTTATGGGTCTTTTAAAGGGTAGCGTCTGCTTTATGGCGGAGCTTATGAAGTACATCAAAATTCCCTGTCAGATTGACTTTATGTCTGTTTCCTCCTACGGAAACGGCACCGAAAGCTCCGGCAGGGTGAATATACTGAAGGATATGTCAATCGCCCCTGAGGGCAAGGATATTCTTATTGTTGAGGATATAATAGACAGCGGAAACACACTTTCTTTTATATCCCAGTATCTAAAGAGTAAAAGGTGCAATTCTGTCAACATTGTCACATTGCTTGACAAGCCTGCAAGAAGGCAGACAGAGGTGTATGTCAAATACTCCTGCAAGGAAATTGAGGATTTGTTTGTCGTGGGATTTGGACTTGACTACGCAGAGTATTACAGAAATCTTCCCTACATAGGTGTTTTGAAGGAGTCTGTTTATACTAAGGGAACACTGGACTAATCAGAGTTTCCCTTAATAAATTGGGAACAAAGAGCTAAGGAGAATTATATGAAAGACAAAGGTAATCTTAAGAAACTGATTTACATCGCCATTCCGGTAATTGTGCTGATTGTTCTGTTCTTTATGTTCAGCAACCGCAGTACATCCAGCTATACCTACAGCGATGTTATCTATCAGTTCCAGAATCAGAATGTAGAAAGCTTTACCGTAAACGACGGTACAGGCGAAATCACAATGAAGCTTGTTAACGAGGTGGATAAGAAAAAGACCATGTCCTACAAGCTTGCCTCCACTCAACTCTTTATTGATAAGGTTGACCAGTACATTGACGATTACAACAAGAGCCACAAGGATAAGCCTATGGAATACGATATTTCCAGAGCGGCTGACAATTCCTTGCTTTACAACATACTGCCAATGCTGATTATCACCGTTTTGCTCATTGTAGTGTGGGTGTTTGTATTCCGCAAAATGGGCGGAATGGGCGGCAAAGAGATGCAGTTCGGCAAGGCTAAATTCAAGAATGAGAATGACGAAAAGCGAAAGACCACCTTTGACGATGTTGCAGGTGCAGATGAGGAAAAGGAAGAGCTGGAAGAAATTGTAGAGTTCCTGAAAAACCCATCCAAGTTCAGCGCCTTGGGTGCAAGAATCCCTAAGGGCGTATTGCTGGTAGGCCCTCCGGGCACAGGTAAAACATTACTTGCAAGGGCGGTTTCCGGCGAAGCAGGAGTTCCTTTCTTCTCAATTTCCGGCTCAGACTTTGTTGAAATGTTCGTAGGTGTTGGTGCGTCAAGAGTAAGGGATTTGTTCCAGACAGCCAAGAAGAACTCACCTTGTATCATATTCATAGACGAAATTGACGCAGTTGGCCGTCAGAGAGGAACAGGCCTGGGCGGCGGTCATGACGAAAGAGAGCAGACCCTTAACCAGCTCCTTGTTGAGATGGACGGCTTTGGCGCTAATGACGGCGTAATCCTTATTGCCGCCACAAACAGACCCGACGTTCTTGACCCGGCACTTATGCGTCCCGGTCGTTTTGACAGACAGGTTGTAGTTTCCTACCCCGACATTGTAGGCCGTGAGGCAATTTTGCGTGTTCACGCAAGACAAAAGCCTCTTGCCCCGGATGTTAACCTTAAAAATATTGCAAAGACCACAGCCGGCTTTACCGGTGCAGACCTTGAAAACCTCCTTAACGAGGCGGCTCTCCTTGCCGCCAGAAAGGACCTTAAGGCCATTACAATGGAGCAGATTGAAGAGGCAACAATCAAGGTTGTTGTAGGTGCTGAAAAGAAGTCAAAGGTTATGTCCGAAAGGGAGAAAAAGCTGACAGCCTACCACGAGGCAGGTCACGCTATTGCATTCCACGAATGCTCCACACAGGACCCTGTTCACGAAATTTCCATCATCCCAAGAGGTATGGCAGGCGGTTACACAATGCCTCTTCCGTCAGAGGATAAGTCCTACAACAGCAAGAATGAAATGCTGGAGGACATCATTGTATGCCTTGGCGGTCGAGTAGCAGAGGCGCTCATTATGGGTGACATCTCCACAGGTGCAAGCAACGACATCGAAAAGGCAACCACCACAGCTAAGAAGATGGTTACAAAGTACGGTATGAGCGACAAGCTTGGTCCTATCCTTTACGGTAGCGGAAGTCAGGAAGTATTCATCGGCAGAGATATGGGTCAGGTTAAGGATTATTCCGAAAAGACCGCCGCCGCCATTGACGAGGAAATTCACACAATCATTACAGACGCTTACAATAAGACAGAAAAAATCCTCAAGGACAACATCGACAAGCTCCACGAGGTTGCACAGTATCTTATTAAGTACGAAAAGATGAACGGTGAAAACTTCGCCGCAATGATGGACGGAACTTTTGTTTATCCTGTTGAGGATGAGGAATAATTCAAATTGAAAATGGAAAATTGAAAATGGAGAATTTTTGTAATTCAGAAAATGATATTTTCAACTTCCATTCTACGAAAACACCTCTCCCTGTCATTCCGAGGAAACGAAGTGACCGAGGAATCTTATCGGAAAGCAGTAGGGTTTATAAAAACACTCTTATGTCATATGGATTAAGATTTTTCAAATAAGACGAGTGGCATAATGGCATAGAATAATAGTGATTAGTGAAGAGTGAAGAGTGAATAGTTAAAAAGTTAGTTGGGGGCAGGGAACTGCCCCTGTTACTATAAATGAGGGTAAATATAATGAGTCTTGATAAAATTATTGTTAAGGGTGCTAATGAGCATAATCTAAAAAATGTGGATGTTACCATTCCAAGGGACAAGCTGGTTGTAATCACAGGTCTTTCGGGAAGCGGAAAAAGCTCCCTTGCCTTTGATACAATCTATGCCGAGGGTCAGCGCAGATATATGGAGAGCCTGTCCTCCTACGCAAGAATGTTCATAGGTCAGATGGAAAAGCCTGATGTTCAGTCCATTGAGGGGCTTTCTCCCTCCATCTCCATAGACCAAAAGACGACATCAAAAAATCCCCGTTCCACCGTGGGTACAGTCACCGAAATTTACGACTACCTGCGACTGCTTTACGCAAGGATTGGTGTGCCCCATTGTCCTGTGTGCGGAAAAAAGATAGAACAGCAGACCATCGACCAGATTGTTGATTCTGTTATGGAAATCGGCGAGGGCAAAAGGTTTCAGGTGCTTGCTCCTGTTGTAAGGGGCAAAAAGGGTATGCACCAAAAGGTGTTTGACTCCGCAAGAAAAAGCGGTTTTTCCCGTGTAAGGGTGGACGGCAACATCTACGATTTGTCAGAGGAAATCACCCTTGAAAAAAACAAAAAGCACAGCATAGAGGTTGTGGTGGACAGGCTTGTTGTGAAGGATGGCATCCGTGGCAGACTTACCGACTCCCTTGAAACCACAATGAGGCAGTCGGGGGGACTTGCAATTATTGCAGTTGTTGACGGTGAGGAAATCACCTTTAGCCAGAATTACGCCTGTCCCGAGCACGGAATTTCCGTTGACGAAATCACACCAAGAATGTTCTCCTTTAACAACCCCTTTGGCGCTTGTCCAAAGTGTACAGGACTGGGAATGTTTATGAAGGTTGACCCCGATTTGATTATCCCCGACCCCACAAAATCCATTCGTCAAGGGGGAATCAAGGGAAGTGGCTGGGCATTGGAGGGCAACACCATTGCTGAGGCATATATGATTGGACTTGCCGACCACTACGGCTATTCCCTTGACACACCCATCTGCGATTTGCCCGAGGGCATTGTGGATATTCTCCTTTACGGTACAAAGGGGGAAAAGTTTACAATCCACAGATATTCCCCACGAAAAGGCTTTGAAAATTATCAGACAGACTTTGAGGGTGTTATCGGCAACCTGGAGAGAAGATACAAGGAAACCTCCTCTAACTGGATTAAAGAGGAAATTCAAGGCTATATGTCGGAGCATCACTGTGACGAATGTGACGGAAGGCGACTTCGCAAGGAGAGCCTTGCTGTGACTGTGGGGGACAAGAATATTTCAGAATTCTGCGATATGTCTGTTGTAGAGGCACTTGATTACATTGATAACCTTGACCTTACGGAAAGGGAGCAGTTTATCGGCAAGTCAATCATCAAGGAAATCCGCTCACGACTTTCTTTTCTGAAATCTGTTGGACTTGAATACCTTACACTTTCCAGAAACACAGGTACTCTCTCCGGCGGAGAAAGTCAGCGAATCCGCCTTGCAACCCAAATCGGCTCATCCCTTATGGGGGTTGTGTATATCCTTGATGAACCCTCAATCGGACTTCACCAAAGGGATAACGACAAGCTACTTCACACACTTAAGGCACTTCGTGACAAGGGCAACACCGTACTTGTGGTGGAGCACGACGAGGACACTATGCGCTGTTCCGACCACATTGTGGATGTAGGCCCGGGTGCAGGTATTCACGGTGGTGAAATTGTTGCACAGGGTACTGTTCAGGATATTATCAATGCGGAAAATTCCATCACAGGTCAGTACCTGTCGGGAAAAAGGAAGATTGAAGTTCCCGAAAGCAGACGAAAGGGCAACGGAAGTTTCCTGAAAATTATAGGTGCAAAGCAGAATAATCTGAAAAATATTGATGTGACAATTCCACTTGGTGAATTTGTGTGCGTAACGGGAGTTTCGGGAAGCGGAAAAAGCTCACTTGTAAACGAAATCCTTTACAAAAAGCTTGCCAAGGAGCTTAACCGTGCAAAGTGCAAAAGCGGTAAGCACACAAGGATTGAGGGAATAGAAAACCTTGACAAGGTAATTCAGATTGACCAAAGTCCTATCGGCAGAACACCAAGGAGCAACCCAGCAACCTACACCGGTGTGTTCGGTGACATCAGGGCATTGTACGCCAACACAAATGACGCAAAAAAGCGTGGCTACGGCGCAGGCAGATTCAGCTTTAATGTAAAGGGCGGAAGATGCGAGGCTTGTCAGGGTGACGGAATTAACAAGATAGAAATGCACTTTCTCCCTGATGTTTATGTGCCCTGTGATGTGTGCAAGGGGAAACGCTACAACAGGGAAACCCTTGAAGTGAAGTACAAGGGCAAGTCCATTTATGATGTGCTGGAAATGACTGTTGAGGAGGGATGTGAGTTTTTCAAAAACATCCCCAAAATCGCCCGAAAGCTACAAACCCTCTATGATGTTGGCTTGGGTTACATCAAAATCGGTCAGTCCTCCACAACCCTGTCAGGCGGTGAGGCACAGCGTGTCAAGCTGGCAACAGAGCTTTCAAAGAGAAGTACAGGGAAAACCATCTATATTCTTGACGAGCCTACAACAGGACTTCACATTGCAGATGTTCACAGGTTGATAGATGTACTTCAGCTCCTTGTTGATGGCGGAAACACCGTTGTAGTAATAGAGCATAACCTTGACCTGATAAAAACCGCCGACCACATCATCGACCTTGGCCCCGAGGGTGGCGACAGGGGAGGTACCCTTGTTGCAACAGGCACCCCCGAAGAAATCGCAGAGGTTAAGGAAAGCTACACAGGACAGTATCTTAAGAAGGTTTTGGAATAATAATATAATTATAGGACAACACTTGTTGATATGACAGGTGTTGTTTTTTCTTTATAAGAATTATAATTGTGATTATATTATGAGTTACATTAAGCCTCCACCAGACGGGGGAGGGGGACCGCTTGCGGTGGAAGGAGGGAAAAAGTGTTCTCTTTATCTCACTTTGTCTTTAGTAGATAGTGCGGTTATATGTTCTGACTTACACTTTGTTATCTAAAGACATACCAAGATATATTGACTACTTTTTCACTCCCTCAGTCG
>JBJEOU010000073.1:0-2522 GCA_051880875.1 Ruminococcus sp.
ATAGCTTATAACTAATAACAATGACACCCACCTGTTTTCAGGTGGGTGTTTTTGGCTTTTCGGTTTTGGTGTTAAGTTTTGAGTTATTAGGTCAGCACAGAGGACATACAATCTGTCATTCCGTTGACATCACCACTTGTCACTCTGAGGTGGTGAAACGAGGGTCGAATCTTAATGAACAGTAGTAGTGTTTCCGCCAGCACGAATAGGTGAGATGAAATTCTGCTGTAACAAAGGCTCCATCGGATGAGGGAGCTGTCGCCAAAGGCGACTGAGGGAGTGAAAAAGTAGTCAATATATCTTGGTATGTCTTTAGATAATAAAGTATGAGTTAGAACATATAACCGCACTATCCTCTAAAGACAAAGAGAGATAAAGAGAACACTTTTTCCCTCCTTCCACCGCAAGCGGTCCCCCTTTTTTCTTGTGAAAACAGCAAACCCTTTGCCCCTGCGTGGCATTCCCCTTGCAACAAACAAAAGCTCCCAAACGGGAGCCTTTCGTTAGTAATACATATTAATTCTATTTAGCCTTTTTGTCCTCAACCTTCCCGCAAAAGATAAAGAAAATACCAACAACAGCCACAAGGCAAGCACCCATTCCGCAATATGTGGAAAGGTCGTTTGGCTCAAAACCGAAAATCTTCAAATCCTCTATGTTGGCAACATTAGTCAGGACAATGGCGGTGATTGTCAGAACAATTCCCAGGGCAAGCAAAATCACCCCAACTCTGAAAATCCAGTTCCATCTCTTTTCCTTTTCCCTTTTGCTGAAAATTTTCAGCAATATATCTTTAAATCTCTTCATTTTCGTACTCCGTCAGGCAATCTGCAAGCCTGCCAAAATCCTCAAGGCTAAGCTTTTCTGCCCTTATATTTGTAGGAAGATTTGCCTTTTCAATTAGCATATTCGCCGTGTCCTTCGGTATTCCTAAGCCTGAGGACAGACTGTTTGACAAGGTCTTTCTTCTCTGTGAAAATCCTGCTTTCACAACACGGCGAAAGTTCGATTCTTTTTTAACAGAAACCTTTGGCTTTTCTGCAATGTCCAGCTTGATTACGGCGCTGTCCACATTGGGGCTTGGCATAAAAGACCCTCTTGACACGTTGAACAGTAGCTGTGGATTACTGTAGTATGCAACAGCCACAGTAACAGCTCCGCTGTTTCGTGAGCCGATTTCGGCTGTGAGCCTGTCCGCCGCCTCTTTCTGCACCATAACTGTAATTGACTTTATGGGTAGCTTTTCCTCTAAAAGTCGCATAATAATCGGCGAAGTGATGTAGTAGGGCAGGTTGGCGCAAACCACCACATCAAGACCCTTGAACTCCTGTTCAATAATGCCCTTTAGGTCAGCCTCCATAACATCACAGTTGATTAGCTTGAAGTTTTTATGCTCTGCCATAGTTTCGGCAAGTACGGGTATAAGCCTCTTATCAAGCTCAATGGACACCACTTTGTCCGCATTTTTGCAAAGCTCGTTGGTGAGCACACCGATTCCCGGGCCAATCTCCAGAACTCCAACACCCTCTTTTGCTCCGCACATTGATGCCATTTTAGGGCAGACTGAGGGGTTAATGATAAAATTCTGACCCATACTTTTGCTGAACTTAAAGCCGTGCCTTGTAAGGATTTCTTTAATTGTGCCGATGTTAGAAAGTCCGTCCATAGTATCTCTTTCAGTAAATTTCTTTATAAATTCCTTAATCCCTTGGGATATTTATTTTTCAGCACCCCGTTGCTTGCTTTTCCAAAGCCTGTGACAATTCCATTTACAGAAACTGCTGTGTAGCCCTTGATACTGTTGTTAACCGCAATTGTTTCCCCGTGGAGGAACTTTTTAATTTCCTCACTGTGCAAATCAAGGTCAACGCAGTTTTTGATTTCCTTGGGCTTTGCAGCCATAAAGGCGCTGTGGCAAGGCTCAATTCTATTTTTCTTGATTTCGCCCAAAAGTATTCCGGAACGCAGAGCATTAATGCCCGTAATGTCCGGCATATTCTCAGGCAACAGGTAAATCTTGTCCCCTGCAACATAAATATTTTCCCCAAAGGGTCGATTTACAAAAATGCTGTCATAAAAGTCGAAAATTTCTTCCTTGTTCTTTATTCTACCATATTCAAAGGAAGAAGTATATCCCCCTGTTGAGGTGTTTTTCCTAAGTTTACAGCAAAAATGTCCCTCTCCGCCGTCATTTAGGAAAATCCTCTTGGCATATCCCAATGTATTTCTGCCAAAATCAGCTCCGCTGTCAACGATTTCAAATTCAGGGTTTTCCTGAATAAATTTCTCTATAACACCCTCGTTTTCCCTTTCGTTGTAGGTGCAGGTGGAGTACACCATCTCACCGCCCTCTTTAAGGCAGTTTTTTGCACTGTTTAGAATTTCAAGCTGTCTTACCGCACAGGTAAGGGTGTGTTCGTAGCTCCATTCATTTTGTGCTTCATTATCCTTGCGGAACATTCCCTCGCCGGAGCAGGGAGCGTCCACCAGAATTTTATCAAAATAGTTTTCAAAGTGTTGGC
>JBJEOU010000074.1:0-10844 GCA_051880875.1 Ruminococcus sp.
TTCTGACATAAACTGCGGACGGTTCATTACCGAACTGAATTTTTCTTTTGAAATTTTGTGGGCAATATCAGATACT
This sequence comes from Ruminococcus sp., assembly GCA_051880875.1. GTDB lineage: Bacteria > Bacillota > Clostridia > Oscillospirales > Acutalibacteraceae > Ruminococcoides. Next base: position 77 of record JBJEOU010000074.1, read on the forward strand.
GAAACCTTGACAGGCAGGGTGTTGATGTCCTTGTTTTTGTACTCAAAGTTAAATCTGGTGCTTATTATCTCATCAATGCTGTCGTCGGTGTCCTCTGTGACAACAGACAGGACTGTTTCATCTTTTTCCGAGATTTCTATGTCCTTTACAGGGTGGCTTATGTACTTAATATCCCACCTTGGGCAAGGGAGATATGTTGAGAAATTTTCTATTTCTGCAACCTCACGAAGGGCTTTTCCGTCGGGATGAACCAAACCGCACATAATCAGCCAATCGGAAATTTTGCCGGCGGAGGAAACGGAAAATGGGTGGAGATAAAGGGATCGGGTAATCTTTGTGGATATCCTTTTGATGTACTTTTCCATTCCCTTTTGGGCGCACACCATATGTAGCTCTTCCCTTGCTCTTGTAAGGGCAACATAGAGAATACGAAGTTCCTCGGACTTTTCGCTGTTTGCCATTTTTACAGCTGTAGCCTGCCTTGGTACTGTGTTCACCCTTACCTTGCGGTTGAAGTCACGAAGCTTGGTGGAAAAACCTAAATCCTTGTGGAGGAGTACATTCTGGGTGGAGTCGGTGACGAATTTTCTTGATGTGTTGGCAAGGAACACGAAGGGAAATTCAAGACCTTTACTTCCGTGGATACTCATAACCTTTACGGTGTTGGAGTCAACCATACTGTTGTCCTTGGAGGATTCAAGGTCACCGCCCTGACTTTCCACATTGTCCATATAGTTTATAAAAGAGGACAGACCCTTAAGTCCGTTCTTCTCAAAATTCTCTGCATATTCCTTGAAAAGGAGAATATTGCTGTTTGGTGCGTCACTTTCGTACATTCCACGCAGGAGTGACGGATAGGCAGTTTCTTCGTAAATTTTGTTAATCAGGTTGCCAAGTGACATTGTGACGGAATATGTGCGGAAACGCTGAAGTTCACTTAAAAATGACTGTGATTTTGTACTTCCGCCCTCTGCATAGGATTTTAGTGAAAGATATATACTGCGGTGCTTGTCACCCCCACGCATATCTGCAAGTTCATCGGCGGTAAAGCCATAGAGGGGGCTCATCACAACTGAAAGCAGGGGAATATCCCTTAGTGGATTGTCGATTACCCTTAGCAGATTCAGAATAATCATAACCTCCCTGTTGGAAAGAAAGCTGTCGCTGACAGAGGAGGACGCCTGTATTCCCCACAGCTTAAGGCGGTTTACATAGTCCTGTGCGTATTTGTTTGAGGAACGGAGGAGTATGGCGAAATCCTTATCCTGTGGCTTTCTCAGCACTCCTTTGTCGTACACCGTTCTTTCGCCTTTAATCCGGTTAATTTCCGTTGCTATGTAGTCCGCCTCGGCAATGCAGATGTCGTCCTCGTCCACACTATCCATATCAATAAGGGAAAGTGAAACCTTTGTGTCATCAGTTTGATTGTAGTCTGCACCGCAAACAAGGTATTCATCCTCGTTGTAGTCAATTTCTCCGCAGTCCTTTGACATTAAAAGTCTGAACATAAAGTTTACGGTGTCGGTTACTTCACTTCTTGACCTGAAATTCTTTTCGAGAATTATTCTGCCGGGGTAATTGTCCTTTTCGCTATTATAAACAGGGTAGTTGTCCCTTCTTTTTATAAAGATTTGTGGCATAGCCTGTCGGAATGAATAGATACTCTGCTTTACATCACCAACAACAAATAGGTTTTTTTCATTTCCGGACACTGCCTTAAATATAATGTCCTGCACTTCATTTGCGTCCTGATACTCGTCAACCATAACCTCGTCAAAAGATGAGGCGATTTTCTCTGCCTCCTGGGTGAGGGAAATCCCGTTTTCTTCCTTTTTCACAAGAAGTTTTATTGCAAGGTGTTCAAGGTCGCTGAAATCAAGGATATTCCTTTCGCCTTTCTTTGCGTTAAAGGTATTTTTGAACTTGATAACTGTGTGGAACATTTCCCTCACTATTGGTTCAAGCAAATCCACCTGTTTTTTAAAGGCTTCTTCATCACAGAAAAAGTAGGTTTGCAGGTCTGTGACCAGCTTTTTGTAGGTGTCCCGGTTATTGGCAAGGGAATTTTTTAGAGGATTATCCTTGTAACCTCTGATTGAGGGCATTCTGTCAAAGGAAAGAGAAGAAACGATACTGTAAACTGTGTCCCATGATCTTTCATTGACAGCTGAAATTATGGAGTTAAGTAACATTTTGTCACTTATAAAAATCGGGGTCAGTTTTTCCTCAAGCTTTTCGTCCTTTCTAACCTCTTTTTCGTTAATTTCACAGACAGAAAATGCATAGTCAAGCCCTGACATAGCATAGTCAAAAAGCACATCTGCCCAAGGGTTATCATTTGAAATGTTTTCTGAATTGTAGTAGGAGAGCTTTTCCGCCATCCAGTCCTCTGGGAAAGGATGGGAAAGTAAAAAGTCATAAAGCTTAAAGACAGCGTCCTGTAACGCTTTGTCGTTTTTATTGCCTGAAAAATTTTCTACAAGGCTTAGGAAGTTGCTGTTGTCCTTTTGGCTGTACAGCTCGTCAAAGGTTTCGTCCATAGCCTCTTTTTTCAGCAAATCAAGTTCGCTGTCGTCTGCAATTCGGAAATCCTTGCTGACATTGAGAATATAGAAGTATTCACGAACAAGCTCACTGCAAAAGGAGTGAATTGTGGAAATGTGGGCGTTCTGGAGCCTTAGCTGTTGACGGCGGAGGTTGGTATCGAAAGGATTTTCCTTAATCAGCTGTGAAAGCCTTGCGATGATTCTTTCCTTCATCTCGGCGGCGGCGGCTTTGGTGTAGGTTACAACAAGCATTCTGTCTGCCGGGGTGGGGTTGTTTTCATCTGTGATACGGTTTATCACTCTTTCTACCAGAACGGCAGTTTTTCCCGAACCGGCAGAGGCGGAAACCAGAACAGAACCCCTTGTGGAGTTGATTGCATCCTCTTGATTTTTAGTCCACTTTGGCATCTTCGCTTTCCTCCTTCTCCTGTTTTTTTAGTTCTTCCATAACTTCTTCTTTACTTAGTTTCAAAATCTGTCGGCAGTTCTTGCCCTCCTCGTAACCACAGACGGAAAGGTACGGACAATACTGACAGGCATTGTACTTGTCCATTGCAGGGTTAAACTCGATTTCTCCCCTGTGGAGGGTTTCTGCCATTTGGGTTAAAAGTTCGTCAATATTTCGGAAAATCATACCCATCTCGGCAAGGTTAAACAGGCTGTCTTTGCTCCCTGTGGGTCCGTTTTTGCCTATCTTCACAGGGATATAGGTGCCTTTACCTGACTTATCCATACCCAGTATTACAGAGGTGTTGTCAAGGATGATACCGCTCATTTTAAGGCTTTTGTTCTGCTCTTTCTGAATTTCTTCTTCCGTTGCGGAATAGTCCGCTGACACAAAGCCTGTTGATGAGGGCTGATACAGCACACCGCAGGGGACAATATTTTCTCCGAAATAGTCCTGTCCGTTCTTCTTGATTGCTGAGAGGTAAATCAGCATTTGCAGATTAAGACCGTAGAGAATATCGCCGATTTTAAACTCCTTGATACCTGTTTTGTAGTCAACTACCCTGATAAACTTTTCGTTATTCTTTTCCATAACATCTACTCTGTCGATAAAACCCCTTACGCTAAGTGTTGTCCCGTCATCAAGGGTGATGTTGTAGCTTGGAATTTCTTTACCCACACCCAGCTCAAAGGCGACAGGCTGAAAGTCGCTTTGAGCAAGCTCTTCAATTATATGTATCAAAAGACTGACTGCGTTGTCCTTCATTCTGTAATAAAGGTAGCGGAATCGTGCAGGCTTATCGTCAATTCCCCCAAGCTCATTGTGGGCATAATCTTCTATGTACTCTGAAATTACAGATGCGATTTCTCCTTCTGAAAATCTGATATATTCTTCCTTTTTGTGCTCCTTTAAGAACCTTTCCATTAGGTAGTGCATCAGATTACCGTATTGCAGGGAATCCATTTGTGCCGGACGGCGTTCCTTGGCGTTAAGACCGTACTGGCAAAAATACTTGAATTTGCAAAGGTGGTACACCTCAACCTGTGATGCGGAAAGGTACAAGTCCTTGCCAAAAAGCTTTTGGGCAAGGGTTTGGTCGTTGATTTTTGCAGGCTCATCCCTAACGGTTTTTTCGATTACCTTTAGTTTTTCACTATACTTTTCCTTTTGGCTAAAATACTGCCTTAATGCATCCTGGGTTTTGCTGGCGGTTCTTATGGATTTTGCTGTGTATTCAAAGGCGGAATTTTCGCTCCACAGCTTATCGGAGGTTGAAATTATGGAATCGTCTGCAAAGCTGACACTTGGGTAAATGCTTGTTACCTCCCTGATAATTGAGGATGGGGACAAAGCCTCGCCTTTCAGAGTACTGTTGTAGTAGCTGATGTACAGCTTTTCTGACGGGAGAGTCAGGGCATAGTAGGCAAGGTACATCTCCTTAAAATTAAGTTCTTCTACAGAATCATTCACTTCAAGACCCTGTTCAATAAGGAGCTTTCGCTCGCTGTCGGTAAATATGCCGGAGGATGATGGGGTCTTTGGAAACACTCCCTCGTTACAGCCCATTACGAAAATTGCTTTCTTCTGGGTTAGTCGGACACGCTCAATGCCTGACACCACAACTTGGTCTATGGAGCGTGGAATGTAACCGATTTCGGTGTATATAAACTGGAGTGACAGCAATTCTCCGTACTCCTTAAGGGTGAGGTTTTTATCTCCCAAAACTGAATACATCTTGTCCAGTACATTCATAAGAATATCCCAGATTCTGCGCTGTTCATCAGAAAAATCATCTTCACCGGCATTTGTAAGGGTCTGGCACATTGCCACAATATTTTCTGGTATTTCGTATGTAACAAGGAGATTATACAAATTCTTTGTAATGACAGCAGAGTCCTCATCCTTTGACAAGGCTTTGAATCTGTCTATTGGGGTAATGAGGGATTCTCTAAGGCTATTGATTTGGTCAAGGAGGTTTTGGTCACCATCTGTAAATTCACCTACAAGTCCACGGGGGTTGTCGGTGAAAGGCTTTGTGAACCTTGAACCCTTAATATCCCACATCAAAAGATAATTTTCAAAATTTGAGATTTCTTCCTGGGTATAGGACAGAAGTCCGCATTTCAGAACATTCAGTATCTTTTCCCTGTTATAGGAAGTGTTGATTACATCAAATACGGAGTTCACAAGTTTAATTAAATGCTTTGAGAAAATGTCCTCTTTTTTATCCATAAAGAAAGGAATATCGTACTTTTTAAGGGTTGTGTCGATTACACCGTCATAGGAATTTTCGTCACGGAAAACTACTGCGATGTCGTCATAGGTATATCCCTTTTCAATAATCAGCTGTTTTATAGACCTTGCAACAAAGTCACTTTCGGAATATTTGTTGCCACATTCATATATAAGAATATCATTTGGCTGATTTTCAAAAGACTCCTTTTCCACACGGTAAACATTGTGGAGAATCGGGATAAGGTCTTTGTTCTGAAAACGTACATCTTCTGATAATTTCTTAATTGAAGAAATTTTTACATTGTTATTCTTTGCAATTTTTTTCAGCTGGCGGATTGTCCTCTCGGTTGTAAAGAACAATTCATTGTTGTTCTGACAGTCAGTTGTAAGGGAAATAAAAAACTCCCTGCTGTCGGACATCAGCTTTTCAAGGAGCATTAATTCTGCATTCGTAAAACCGCTGAAGGAATCTAAGGCGATTATGTAATCTGAAAATATATTATTTTCTTTTAAAGAATTAAGTCCAGTTATTACATAATCATCCGGGTCAAGGTAACTTTTGTTTACAAGCATATTAAAAGCATCCATCACAAGGGATGTTTCCTTTAGCTTTTCCTTAAGGGTTTCGTCTGTGATATGCTTTGCTGTTTCTAAAATATCTTCCGACATAATGTTGCAGGTTTTGTATTCGCTGACAGCAGAGAGCATAAGGGAAATCAGCTCGTTTTTATTTTTTGTCCCTGAAAAAAGTGGCATATTGTCAGCACACTCATTGAGGGCAAGGGACATTAAAATCGCCTTGCTGCCCTCGTCAAGGGTTACCTTGCCGTTACTCCCGTTGACGGAGAAAATGTAGTCACAAAGCCTTGTAAAACCCATAACTTTGATTTTTAGTGAATCCTTTGGCCCTAACATTTCAAGAAAGGTTTTTTCGGTGTCAAAGGAGCTTTGGTCGGGGACTATAAATAGAATTTTGTCCTCTCCTTTTCGCACCATATCTGCAAGCAGACCCAAAAGATAGGTTGTTTTGCCTGTTCCGCTGTTGCCTGCTATAATATTAAGCATAGCTTTCACCGCCTTTGTATCAATCGTATATATTATAAACCATTTGGTGTACCAAAAATGGTACTTACTTTTTAGAAAAATGACTTTATCTTTTCAAACCATTCTACAACCTTGAACTTTACCTTAAATTCGCTGTTGTCGTAGATAAGATTTTGTTCCTCATCGGTAAGATTTGTGTCCTCAAGGGAGATGCTCTCCCCCACACAAAAGGATGGATACATTACACACCACCAGTTGTGACCCTCTGCCTTGCCTATTTTTATACGCAAAGCGTCATACATACCGCTTGGTATGGTGGCGTCACAGTATGTTCTGGTGTTAAAGTACATTTTTGTTATTTCACCAGTTACTTTGTAGCTATATCCCCATTTATACACCTCGTCCTGTGCAACAGAAAGGATATTACTCAGGTTATCCTTGGTAATATTGATTGTGTCTGACTTTGAATCTGAATTTTCATATAGGGTGTTTGTGTACTCCAGAACCCTGTTTCGCACCTTTAGTTTTAACTCCTGGTCCTCTTCGCTGTCGGAATTTGCAAGGATATGAAGTCTGAAAAGCTCGTTGGAAATATCTTCGCACTCCGCCTTGAAGGGTACAAGTGTAAAAATAACAGCTAAAACAAGACCGAGAGAAAGTGACTTTAATAACATTTTCATATATAAAAACCTGCCCTTCGTTAAGGAAACACTGAATAAATCACAATTTAATTTATTTACACATCTTGTTTGCATATTTTCCGTCAGCTTACCCAAAAAATCCTCGTAATGCGTCAGCATTACTGCGGTTCGTTTGTGCAACCTGACAAAAAATCTGACGGCACAATATGTGTAAATGATTTAATCAGTGTTTCCTTAAGAATATGGACAGGTTTTTTGTTTTTATTCAATTTATGATATTACAGAGCAACCTATTTTTATTGGTTTACAGACAAAGGTTTTATCGTACTCGCTTTTAAGTGCGTCAGCACATAATTGGGCGTGTTTTTCGGTTTTGAACACACCAAACACAGCTGAGCCTGAACCGCTCATACAGGCACCCTTTGCCTTGTGGTCGTACATAAACTTTTTTATATCGTTTACTTCCTTAATATCAAGGAAAACATCAAAATCGTTGTACATTGAGGTGACTACAGAGTTAAGACTGCGCAGATATATTCCCTTTACAACCTCGTCAGAATACTTGAACTGCTTTACAGACTGAGCGTCAATGGCATCGTATGCCTCTTTGGTGGAAACATTAATATCCGGCTTACACACTACCATATAACACTCCGGCATTGAGTGTAGTTTTTCCATATCTGTGCCTATTCCTGTGGCAAGCTGTGTTCCTCCGTTTATAAAGAAAGGAACATCTGCGCCGATATAGGAGCAGATTTCTTCCATTTCCTTATCCCTCAGGTGGGTATTGAACATAACATTAAGTCCCATAATGACAGCCGCACCGTCGGAGCTTCCTCCCCCAAGTCCTGCCTGGGATGGAATTACCTTCTCTATGTCAATATTAATTCCTGTGTTCATTATGCCTGTACTGTGGAAAAATCTTTCTGCCGCTTTGTAGGCAATATTCCTTTTGTCACAGGGGACATTTTTATCGTTACAGGAAATTGTGATTTCTTCACTTTCGTTAGATGTTATGGTTACTGTATCGTAGATGGATATAGCCTGAAGTACAAGGCTTACAGAGTGGTAGCCGTCAGGCCGTCTGCCCATTACATCTACGGCAAGGTTAACCTTTGCAGGAGCATTAACTTTAACTTTCATCTTTTATCTCCTGAAGAAAACTTTCAATCCTCTTCATTGCCTCGGAAATATTTTTTAGAGAGTTGCAGTAGGAGACACGGATAAATCCCTCTCCGCTTTCGCCAAAGGCATTGCCGGGAACAACTGCAACACGCTTTTCCTTAATCAGTCTTGTACAGAATTCCTCTGAGGAAAGACCTGTGCTTTTGATACAAGGGAAGCAGTAAAATGCACCCTTAGGCTCAAAGCAGGTAAGTCCCAGCTTTTCAAAAGAACCGACTATGAAATTCTTACGCATTTCATACTCGTCCCTCATACTTTCTATGTCATTATCGCCCTTTCTGAGAGCCTCAATAGCGGCATACTGGGCTGTGGTTGGTGCACTCATAATGCAGAATTGGTGGAGTTTTGTCATCTGTGACAGAATTTCCTTTGGCCCTAAAGCATAACCAAGTCGCCAGCCTGTCATAGCATAGGATTTGCTGAATCCATTTACAACCACAGTTCTCTCGTACATTCCGTCAATGGAGGCAATGGAAATGTGGCGGTCTTCGTTGTATGTAAGCTCGGCATATATTTCGTCGGAAAGGACAATAATATTGTGCTTTTTGATAACCTGTGCTATTTTCTCCAAATCTTCCTTTTCCATAATACCGCCGGTGGGGTTGTTTGGGTATGGAAGTATAAGAAGCTTTGTTTTGTCGGTGATTGCCTTTTCCAAGTCCTCGGGGACAATTCTGAATTCGTTTTCAACCTTGGTATCCATTAATACGGGGGTTGCCCCAGCCATTTGTGTCAAAGGCTCATAGCAAACAAATGACGGCTGTGGGATAATGACTTCATCCCCGGGACCTGCCAGACAACGGATTGCAACGTCTATTGCCTCACTTCCGCCCACGGTTACGAGCACCTGAGAAGCAGGCTCGTATTTTAAATTAAATCTTCTGCTATAATAATTGGAAATTTCTTCTCTTAATGCAGTAAAACCTCTGTTGGGAGTATACCAGGTTTTGCCCATTTGGAGGGAGTTTATGCCCTCTTCACGGACATGCCACGGCGTCTTGAAATCCGGCTCACCAACAGAAAGGGATATTACATTATCCATTTCGGAGGCAATATCAAAGAACTTTCTGATTCCGGAAGGCTTTACCGACTGTATTTTGCTGTTAATAACCTTCTGATAATCCATTAGATAACATAACTCCTTTTATCTTCCTGCTCAATGGTTTCCACCATATTTACTCCTCCATCCTTGTAGTTTTTAAGGATAAAGTTTGTCTGACAAGATACAACATTGGCTATGGGAGAAAGCCTGCGGCTGACGAAGGAAGCAACGTCGTTCATTGTACTGCCTGTTACAACCAATGAAAGGTCGTAGGAGCCTGCAATAAGATTAACTGTTTTCACCTCGTCAAAGGACATAATTTCCTCGGCAATACGGTCAAAGCCGGATTCCCTTTCGGGAGTAACCTTAACTTCAATTATTGCGGAAACCTGGGGTGACTCCAGCTTTTCCCAATTGACTATTGCCTTGTATCCCTTGATTATTCCCTTTTCTTCGTATTCTTTAATCTGTGCTCGTATGTAATCCTCAGGCTCATTTAGAATGAGCGCAAGCTCGGAATTTGTATAGTTTGAATTTTCGGATAAAAGTTTGAGTAATTTATTCATAATGCACCTCACACTGTTTGTAGTTGTTTTTCATCAGCTGACTGTAGTAAATCTACACATATTGCAGAGGCAATTAGGAGTAGCTCCCTTGAACCCTCTGTAATATTTATATCATAACAATCACAGCTCCTTGACCAAGAACCCCTATGGGTAAGAAGGACGGTGTTGTCGTTGTCAACAATCTCAAAATTTTTGTTGATAATGTCGCCACGAATACGCCAGCTTATCCCATAATAATAGCACATTGGCCGGGAAGTGTTTTTGTTAAAAATAAGCCTTATAATGCTTTTTTTATCCTTAATAGTAAAAGCCTTAAGGATAGGTAAAGGTACTGTGCTGATACTGCACAGTCTGTTAAAATTAGTGTCGGTGATTGCAAGGCAGAAGTGAGAATGACGGTTATCCCTGACAACATAGTACTTCTCTTTACCAAGCTCATCAAAAACAATAAAAAGAGCGCCCTCAGAAGAAATATCTCTTTTCAGAAAAAGATTCATACAATCACCTGAATTTATTTTTTACAACAAAGTCGGTTTAATACTTTCTTTAAAACTTAGGTTATCCCTTTGGTCAAGGGTTCTTTCCCTGAAATTGCAACAGGTAATCTGACCCAGAACGAACCAAAAGAAAATCACCATAAATGAAATGTCGTAAAGTATTGCCTTTTCAAAGCAGGCATATACAAGATAAGCCACAATAAAGCTGAACATACACGGGAATACTGTATGCTCAAGACTTTTGCCCTGTCTGAAAAGATACCTTGTGATGGTAAAGCCGTTTCTGAAAGCAAAAGCCATAAAGAGTAAAAATCCAACGATGCCGGAACATACAAGTATTGTGATGTAGGCATTGTGTATATCGGTGGTAAATGTTGCAAAAAGACTTGCAAAGTCACCGCTGTACAGATTTGAAAAATGCATACCCTCTTCAAAGAAGTCGTAGCTGTACTGGAGGATATTACCCTTGCCGATACCCTCAAAGGGATAGTGGGAGAATATTGTCATTGCCTGACTCCAAAGGGTAAATCTGCCTGAATCAACATTTTCGTTTTCGTGTTCAAA
>JBJEOU010000075.1:0-2749 GCA_051880875.1 Ruminococcus sp.
ACGCTTGTCAAGCTCTTCCCTTGCAACTGCAAGCATAAGCTTGATTCTGTTTTCCTGGTTAACCCTTGGTGCACCGGGGTCGTAGTCAATGGCAACGATATTTGCCTTTGGGTTGATTTCCTTTATTCTTCTAATCATACCCTTGCCATTGATGTGGTTAGGCAGGCAACCAAAAGGCTGTGTGCAGACAATGTTTTCAAAGCCGGTTTCTGCAAGCTCAAGCATTTCGGCGGTAAGGAGCCAACCCTCGCCCATCTTTGAACCAAAGCCGATAACACCGTCCACAAGGCTCTTGGTGTGGGCATACTTTGACGGAGGCTGAAAACCGTGCTTTGTTGTGGCGGCAATCATCATATCCTCTGTTTTGGAAACATAGTCAAGCATAATTTCGCAGACCTTTTTCTTTGCACGACTTCCGCCGTAAAGCTTGATGTCCTCAATTCGGTTGTCAATCTTAAAGGCGGCAAATCCCATAACTCCGGGCAAACAAACCTCACAGCCTTGGTCGTAAAGGAACTGCTCCAAGTCGTTGTTGCCCAGTCGGGCATACTTTACATAGATTTCTCCAACAACGCCTACACGGACTTTTTTCTCACCTGTTTTTTCTATCTTGGCAAAGTCACTGCAGATGCTGTCCAGGATATTTTCCATATCTTTAAATCGGTAATTTTTTCCCTCATTAAAGTCCTTAGAAAGCTTGTCCTGCCACTTCTGAACAAGTGCGTCGCTTTCTCCCTTATTCACCTCGTATGGCTTTGTCTGGTTGCGTACTGACATCAGCACATCTCCGTAAACAAGACCTGCAATAACCCTGCGTATAAGGGGGAGAGTTATCTTAAAACCGGGGTTCTTTTCAAGGCCTGAAAGGTTTAGGGAAATAACAGGAATCTGCTCCAGTCCTGCCTTTTTAAGACCCTTTCTCAAAAGGTGAATGTAGTTTGAGGCACGGCAACCGCCACCTGTCTGTGTAATCATAAGAGCTGTCTTGTTAAGGTCGTACTTTCCGCTTTCAAGTGCGTTTATAAGCTGGCCGATAACAAGCAGTGCCGGGTAGCAGGTGTCGTTATGTACATACTTCAGTCCTGTCTGTGCAATTTCCGGGCCGTTTGTGTCAAGAAGCTCAACATTGTAGCCCTCGTGACGAAAAGCGTCCATAAGAATTCCAAAGTGAACAGGCATCATCATAGGCACAAGGATTTTGTACCCCTCGTCGTTCATTTCTTTTGTGTACATAAGACGACCGTCTTTATCATATACAAGCTTTGCCATAAGCAAAACCTCCCAATAATTAATCCTTTATCTAAACAAATAAATTTTACCTTCCTATGGCTGCAAGTAAGGAACGAATACGAATCTTTACTGCACCCAAATTGGTTATTTCATCTATTTTTATCTGTGTATAAATTTTTCCGTTCTTTTCAAGAATATCCCTTACCTCATCGGTGGTGATGGCGTCAACACCACATCCGAAGGAAACAAGCTGAACAAGGTTCATATCCTTCCTTGTGCTGACATACTCAGCGGCGGCATACAGACGGCTGTGGTAGGTCCACTGGTTAAGCACGCCAACCTTGAACTTTTCCACCTTATCGGACACACAGTCCTCGGAGATAATTGCAACACCAAAGGAACCAATCATCTTGCTGATACCGTGGTTTATTTCAGGGTCAATGTGATATGGACGGCCGGAAAGAATAATAATCTCCTTGCCCTCTTTTTCTGCCTGGGCAATGATTTCATTACCACGTGCCCTTACCCTTTCAAAGTAACGGTCATACTCCTCGTAGGCGCATTTTGCTGCGTTCTTAACCTCTTTTGCTGTAAGGTCAGGGAAGTACTTTGACAAGTCCTCATATGCCTTTTTGGCAAAGTCCTTCTTGCGGTGAATACCAAAGTAATCCTTAATAAAGGTTACATTGTGGACTTCCTTCATATTGTTGTAAATTACCTCGGGATAATAGGCAACAACAGGACAGTTATAGTGGTTATCCCCAAGGTTTTCGTCCAGATTGTAGGACATACAAGGGTAGAAGATAGTCTGTACACCCTCATCAATAAGCGCCTTGACATGGCCGTGCATAAGCTTTGCAGGGAAGCAGACTGTGTCGCTTGGGATTGTCTGCTGACCCTTCTGATACAGCTTTCTTGTTGAAAAAGGACTCCTTACCACCTCAAAGCCAAGCTCTGTGAAGAATCTGTGCCAGAATGGCAACAGTTCAAACATATTAAGTCCCATAGGAATACCGATTTTTCCTCGACTGCCCTCAACAGGCTTGTATTCCTCCAGAAGTTTAAGCTTGTATTCATATATGTTCATACTTTCGTCAGGTGCTTTCTTGGTGATAGGTCTTTCGCACCTGTTGCCGGCGATGAACTTTCTTCCGTCTGCAAATGTGTTTACAGTAAGACGGCAGTTGTTGCTGCAAAGTCCGCAGTTTACTACGCTGATTTTATGCACAAAGTTTTCCAGCTTTTCCTTGCCCAGAAGTGTGCTTAGCTCCTTGTTGTCCTTTGACTTACTCTGTGCATACAAAGCCGCACCGTAAGCGCCCATAAGTCCTGAAATTGTGGGACGGACAACATTAACCCCCATCTCCTGCTCAAAGGCTCTCAGCACAGCGTCATTGAGGAATGTTCCTCCCTGAACAACAATCTTTTTGCCAAGCTCGTCAGGGCCTGAGGCTCTGATAACCTTGTAAAGTGCATTCTTAACAACGGAAAGTGAAAGTCCGCTGGAAATATCCTCTAT
>JBJEOU010000075.1:2849-21635 GCA_051880875.1 Ruminococcus sp.
GTTTCAACAATGCCGTAGTCAACGCAAAATGCGTTTTTAATAATGTCCTCGCCGTAGCCTGTTACAGCTGACGCCTTTATCTTAATATCCGGCTTTATAGTGTAAAGCTCCTGCAAAAATTCTTTTATAATTGGAACAGGGTTACCGCTGTTTGAAAGGTATTTTGAGTGGAGAAGCTCGCCCTTTTCTCCCATAACAACAGCCTTAACTGTTGTACTGCCTGCATCCATACCGATAAAGCAAAGACCGTCATAGTCCTTTAGGGGAACTTCCTTTACGGTAGCCTTTGCGTGGCGATTTTTAAATTCTTCGTACTCCTCTTCATTTTTAAAGAGGGGAGGGTTAAATGCAAAGTTGCCTGATCCCTTGTAATTGCTCACCTTGTCTATAACGCTGTCAAAATCTATGGTGCTATCGGCGCAAAGTGCCGCACCGCAGGCAACATAGTAAAGTGAATTTTCGGGGCAGGTACCCTTGGTTCCAAGCTCCTCGTCAAAAGCCTTTCTAAGCTCCTCCATAAATGTGAGAGGACCGCCGAGGTAAACGATATTACCCTCAATTTCTCTGCCCTGTGCAAGTCCTGCAACAGTCTGGTTTACAACTGCACGGAAAATACTCTGGGCAATATCCGCCTTTCTTGCACCCTGGTTAAGAAGTGGCTGAATATCTGTCTTTGCAAAAACACCGCATCTTGATGCGATTGTGTATGTCTTTTCGTAACCCTTTGCAAGGTCGTTCATCTCCTCCAGAGGAACATTAAGGAGGGTTGCCATCTGGTCAATAAAGGCACCTGTACCGCCGGCGCAGGTTCCGTTCATTCTTACTTCCATACCGCCGGAAAGGAACAGGATTTTTGCGTCCTCTCCACCCAGCTCTATAACAACATCTGTACCGGGGATGAATGTGTTTGTGGCAACACGGGTTGCATATACCTCCTGCACGAAGGAAATGTTGCAGTCCTCGGCAACACCCATTCCGGCAGAGCCGGAAAGTGCAACAAGGGCATTTTCCACACCTGGAATTTCTTTCCTTACCTTGTTCAGGATTTCGCCGATTTTTGTAGTGATTTGGCTGTAATGTCTTTCGTATGTACTGTATAACAGCTTATTGTTTTCGTCCAGAACAACACATTTTATTGTTGTCGAACCAATATCCAAACCTAATCTCATCTTAAAACTCCTCGTCATACAAGCCTAATTAGGCATTATACTTCTCATATCATTGTATGATATTTTATCTCGTAAATAATTCTTTTAAAGAACTATAACAGATATGTAATTAACATTATACATTCTATCAAGAAGATTGATTTTTATCAATAAACAATTTGTGTAAAATATTTATTATGCAGGGTAAATTGTATCAAAATAACCTCCCGAAATCCGGGAGGTTATTGTATTTATAAAGTAATAGCGAATAGTGAAAAAGTATCAGTAACCCCATTGTCATTCCGAGGAAACAAAGTGACCGAGGAATCTTTAAGAAAGGCAGTAGTGCATTATCCGACACTATCAGGTTATTGGAAAATATGATTTCTCTAACAAAACAGGTGGTAGGGGTAGGGGATTCTTCAACAAGCTCAGAATGACATTGTGGTGGCTCAGAACGATAAGGAAAGTTAGTAAAGTGTGTCGCTCTGGGGCTTATAGTCCTTGTCAAAGAAGTATTTGTCCATAAGAGCCTTGGCAACATCAGCGGAATACTGCTTTAAGGCACCGTGCTCAATTACCACCGCAATGGCAACCTCCGGGTCATCATAAGGGGCATAGCAGATAAATACCGTGTGGTCTGTACCGCTGTTTTCGGCTGTACCTGTTTTGGCGGCAACTTCAACCCCGTAATCTCCAAATATACTGTAGGCTGTACCGTCCTCTTGGTTGCAGACGCTCCACATACCCTCCTGAACAGCTTTAAGATTCTTTTTGTCAACCTTAAGGGTGGATTCCACCTCTTTTTCTGTTTTCTCAACAGTTTTTTCTCTGTCGTATGTGGTGACCTTGTCCACAAGGTGAGTCCTCAGCCTTGTGCCGTCGTTGGCGATTGTAGCCACGTATGTTGCAAGCTGTGCAGGGGTAAAGGAGTTGTCGCTCTGGCCGATTGCCGCCTGAACAGTATTACCCGCTGTCCAACGGGTACTGTCACGGCCGGCAAGAAAGCCTGTGCTTTCGTCAATTTCCACCCCGGTGGGCAGTCCGAGACCGAACTTTTCCGCATAGCTGTAAATTGTATTTATGCCCAGCCTTCTGCCCACCTCTGCAAAGTAGTAGTTGCAGGAAACAGCCAGGGCTGTGTTCATATTTATTCCGTTGTGATAACCCATACATTTTACAACATCTGTGGGGTAGTAGTCGTAGTTCTGGGTACACACAATTATGCTGTTCTTTGTGATTTTCCCTTCCTCAAGACCTGCAAGGGCAACGCAGGGTTTAAATACAGAACCGGGGGCAAACGCACCGCTGAAAGCTCTTGAATAGAGGGGACTTGTTTCATCATTTGCAAGCTTTGAATAATACTTGTAATTGTTGTATTTTGACAAATCGTAGGTTGGGTATGTTGCCGCCGCAAGGACAGAAAAGTCCTTTACATCCAGCATAACAACTGCTCCGGCAACACAGTCCTCCGCCTCTTCGCTGTGGCAGGTGTCAACATTATATTTAAGTGAATCATCGGCAACCCTTTGAAGCTCGCTGTCAATGGTGAGCCATACGGAATTACCCGGCTTTGCGTCCTCAGCCTCTACTGTGCGTACAACAGAACCGTTGTTGTTCCTCTCTATATATGCCTTGCCGGCTTCACCCCTCAGCTGACTTTCATAAACTCGCTCAATGCCGAACTTTCCTATAAGGTCGTTGTAACCGTAGCCCTCATCCTGCTTTTCTTCATATTCCTCGGCATTGATTTGTCCAACCGTACCCACAATGTGGGGGGCAAGTGTGCCGTCACGGTACTGTCTTTCAACTGTGGTGGTGATTTCAACACCGTCCAGCTTTTGATTATTTTCGGAAATAATCTGCATCATATCGTTGCTGACATCTTCTGCAAAGGTGTAGTCGTTTACGGAGCTGAAATTTTCCCTCTCCATATTAAAGCGGACAGATATTACATCCCTTTGCTCCTGCTTGTCCTTGATATTCTCGCATTTATACCTTTTTACAAGGTCCTCGATATATTGCTCCGGCATAGTATAAACGCTGGTGTCCAGCATACTTTCACTTTGCAAAAATGTAAGACAATCCTCTGTTGTATCATCTTTTGTAAAGGAGTAACCGTCATTGCTGTATTTTATGGGGAGCATATCCACCCATTCTTCCTTACGGGTTTTCATAATTTTCAGCACCTTTTGAATAGTGCCGTTAAGGCTCTCCTCTTTTACATAATTCTTCTTAAATGTAATGTTATAAATAGTTTTGTTGGTGGCAAGGGGCTTTCCGTCAGATGTTAAAATCTCCCCCCTGGTACTGTTGGAGGAAAGTGAAAAGGTTGTGCTGTTCAGGGCAATATCCTTGTACTTATCTCCCTCTACAACCTGCCAGAAAAACAAACGCACCACAAACACAGCGAAGAATACAAGGGCGATTATCAGGACAAGAATTCCCCTGCGTTTATATCTTTCTGTATCCAAATAATCACCTCCAAATCAGAAATATCAATACAAATAGTCGTTAAATCCTCGGCTGAGCACCCTGTTGATTCCGTAAAATACGGGAACGGTAACAAATGTGTATGCCATAGTCGCAAGGATATGGTGAACAAAATAGTAACCGCTGTTTGAGTATCCGGCAAGAATATAGTTTATAACGAAGTTCAGACTTATTAATACCGGAATCATAAAAGCAGAAATAATCAGAACTATTAAAAGCTTTGTATTAAAATAATTCTCGGCAAAGTAGCCTATGAAAAAACATACTATCGCCAAGGCTATTGTGTAAAAACCAAGGTGTGTACCCACGCCTAAATCCATCATTCCTCCGCAGGCTATGCCGAACGCCATTGCCGGAACTTCATTTTCAAAGCAGGCAATGGTGAGTGCTATGGGAATGAGCAAAAGTGGTTTGCCCCCCAACACCTGTGGTATAAGGTCAGGCACACCCTGAATTATGTAAAAAATCAAAATTTCCAAGCCATATGCAATGTAGCGGAGAACGGTGTACTTCCTGTCCATACTAATCCTCCGTAGAAGGAGCTGTGGTACCTTCCTCTATTTCTCCCTGTCCGTCAAAGGAGGTAATCACCACAACATCGGAAACATTCTGAATATCCTCGTAAGGCTCAATTACAGCATAGAGGGATGTGTCAAACTGGTCGTACTTGACCTCTTTCACCTTTCCCACAGAGATATTTTCGGGGTACATTCCTCCGATACCTGTTGTAGAAATCTGGTCGCCTTCTTTAATTTTATTATTTTCTGCAAGCTTTTTCATTGTGACAAGGTTTTGGTCGCTGTAATCTGCGTCCCCGGTAATAACACCTGTATCCTTTGATTTCACATCCTTTGCCCCTGCCGAAAGGTCGGGGGAAAGTATTGTGGTTACCTTGCAGGAGTTTGCGTTCACCTCGCTGATGTAACCCACAAGTCCGTTTTCCGTAACAACAGGGTCGTTTACCGAAATCCCCTCGCTTGTACCTCTGTCTATTGTAAAGGAGTAGAAAAGGTCGCCGGGGTCACGGCGGATTACAGAGGCAGGCACAAAATCATAACCGCTGTTTTCTTTTTTCAAACCGTAATACTTCCAGAGGCGTGCGTTTTCGTCCTTTACATCCTCATAGTCGGCAAGCTGTGTTCTCAGGGAGGCAACCTCTTTTTTCAGCTGTTGATTTTCCGCCTCCAGCTCCGCATAGGATTTCTTATTCTCTCCATCGGTAACTGCGGCGGAAACCCTTTGCATACCTGTTGTTATGTAACCAACGGCAGAGGAAATCACACTTGTGTTAAAAATAGAAGATACACCTATGCACATTATGATAACAATAAGCGTCACTATGAGAATTTTAAAATTTTTCGTTTTAAAAATATCCTTCATCATAAACCTCTTGGGGAAGTATTTTTTTCTTTATGTTGTCCTGTGTTTAAAAGTATATAAGTGCAACCCCACAACAAAATCGTGGGGTTTTGTACCTTTTATCTTCTTCTGTCACGGTAGTAGTCCTTGGGCATTACAGTTTCAAGCCTTTTGCCTGCACCGTCAGCAACACAGTCAAGGGGTCTTTCTGCAATGTGAACAGGAATACCTGTTTGCTTGCTTACAAGCAGGTCAATGCCCTTTAACAGCGCTCCGCCCCCTGTGAGGGTGATTCCCCTGTCGATAATGTCGGCGGCAAGCTCCGGCGGAGTTTTTTCAAGTGTGTCAAGCACACCGTCAATAATTGCGGCAAGAGGGGATGCAAGGGCATTTCGCACCTCTTCGGCAGTAATTGTAACATCCTTTGGAAGTCCGTCAATGGTATTTCTGCCCTTGATGGTCATACTTCCCTCGTTTTCGTGAGGAAAAGCAGAGCCGATTTCCATCTTAATCTCCTCGGCTGTCCTTTCGCCAATGGTAAGACCGTACTTCTTCTTGATATATGTCATAATTGCTTCGTCAAATTTGTCGCCGGCAACTCTTACGGAGTTGTGTGCCACAATATCACCAAGGGAAATTACTGCAACCTCGGATGTGCCTCCGCCGATGTCAAGTACCATACTGCCCGTTGGCTCTGCAACAGGAAGTCCTGCTCCGATAGCGGCGGCCATAGGCTCTTCAATAAGCTCAACATCCTTGCCCCCTGCCTGACAGGCGGCATCCTCAACAGCTCTTCTTTCAACCTGTGTAACACCGCTGGGGATACAGATAACTATCCTTGGGCGGGAGAAAAAGTTGCTGTGAACAACCTTGCGGATAAAGTGCTTCAGCATAATTGCGGTGATTTCAAAGTCGGCAATAACTCCGTCCTTAAGTGGTCTTATGGCGGCAATGGAGCCGGGAGTTCTGCCTATCATCTCCTTAGCCTGTGCGCCGACTGCAAGTACGGTGTCCTGGCGGATATCCACAGCTACAACGGAGGGTTCACGAAGAACAATGCCCTTTCCCTTCATATAAACAAGGGTGTTGGCTGTTCCCAAATCTATACCAATGTCTTTAGTAAACATATTATCAATCTACCTTTCACAAATTCACAATAATGTTCAGCAAAGGGCAACACCGGTAGGAAAATCAGGTGTTCCTCTGCTACGGTAAAATTATTAAAAATAACATATATGCAGGGGAGAATTAATATCACAAAATTCTCCTGCAATATAACCAGTATATTATACCTTAAAAATTTGTAATTTTCAACAGTAATAAGGGGTATAAAGACAGAGGGAAAAATTATTTTTTTCCTGTTGAGCCAAAACCGCCTTCACCACGGGATGTATCCCCTAAAATATGGGTTTCTTCAACATCCATAACCGAAACCGGAGCAATTACAAGTTGTGCCACTCTTTCCCCGGGGGTGACGGTGTAGGGATTTTTTGAAACATTGCAAAGTCCAACGCAAATTTCACCCCGGTAGTCGCTGTCAACAACACCAACCCCGTTTGAAAGGCAAATTCCGTGCTTTACCCCCAGACCGCTTCGGGCATAGATGTTTGCCATATATTTTTCCGACGGCAGTTCAATGGCAATACCTGTTGGAATTGTCACCAAATCGCCGGGGTTGATTGTAACCTCCTGTTCAATACAGGCACACAAATCCATTCCTGCCGAGCCGGGTGTTGCCCTTTTGGGAAGTATTGCATCCTTCTTCAGCCTTTTTATCTTTAATATCTCCATTTACTCCACCTTCCTGCAAAAATCTTTGTTATCCTGCATTTTTATATTTTTAATTCTTTAGATAAATTCCTTAAAATAATATTCCTTTAAACTGTTAATAAACACTTCATAAATTAATTCTGTAGCGGAAAATAAAAGTTTTCCACATAATTTTTCTTTTATCAAAAAATAAAGTTTTTCACATTATTTAACCCCACGATAATACAATCCACGGGTAAATTTCACTTTTTCCAGAGTTTTACTGTGATTTCCCTTGTAGTTTTCCACTTTTTCCACATAGTTTTCCACATAGAACCTGTCCGTTGTGAAAAATGTGAAAAACTCTTTTTTATTCTTGTCAGGAATAAAAAGCGGTACCGAATTCAGCACCTCCGTGCAATTTCCGTCACAAAACAGCGAAAACTGGTAATTCTTGCGGTCTTGCATTTTTCCTCTTTTTTTGCAGGATTTACAATCCTCTGTTCCGCTTTTTACAGGGCAGTTCCTTGTGAGCATAAGGGGTATATATCCGTAGGTGACAACACCTCTCCTGATATTTCCTCCCAGCTCATTAATCTGCTCCACAGTAAGCTCTATGGACAGGGTGACATCCTCAAGTCCGTAATCCTCTGCCCAAATCAGGGAATATGTGTTGGTAAGGTTTAAAAATTCCCCTCCGTGCACCTTAAATCCAAGCTTTTTGCCAAAATAAACAGCGCCAAGGTTGTTGCACAGCAGATGCTTTATTCCCTTTTCTTTTAGTTCCTTTAATCTGCTGATGACTTTTTCTTCTCTGCCAAAAAGTCCTCGTGGAACAGACACACCAACCTCAATTCCCTTTGCTTTTAGATAAGAAATATTCTCATCCTTTGAGTTCATAGGCACATACACAAGGTCATACTCTGTACTTATATTGTTGTCAACTTTCTTAACCTCTGCCCTTTTTTCCATTATTCTTTGGTTAGCAGGGGTGATTTCAAGGCTTGGCATTTTAAAGGTATAATTGTGTGAATAGTCCCTCTTGTCAGCCATTTCAGCCAGGGCATTTCTCCTTATCTTGTTAAGGGACGAAAGGGGGATACTTATATTATCCTCAATTTGTATGGAAATATTGTCAAAATAAAAGGGCGTTCCTCCTGTTTTTATAAGCTGTTTTTCTGCCTTTTCTCTGTCAAGGAGAACCTTTACCGCCTTTTCCCCTTTTTCTTCTCCCTTTACAACAACAGTATTTTCACCGTCGGTTATTTCAAAGACCGGATTTTCCCCAAGGCTTGCCCTGAATTTTCCCTTAAGGGCAACCCGAGGCATTTCGTCCTTGTATGAATTGCGGATTTCTTTAAAGAGGCTTTCCGTTGCTGAAACAACATCCTCTTTTTTACGAAAGCCAAACATTTCCTTACCCAATTCACCTGTGTAATACCCATGGGTAAAGCCTGTTCGGGAAAAAACATTCCTGAGATTTTCCAGGGTTTTTGATGAAATAAAACCCTTTTCCCTTTTTTCGTAACAGGCACGAACAGCGGAGGATACATATTCGGGACGCTTCATTCTTCCCTCAATTTTTGCAGAGGTTATGCCGATTTCCGCCATATCGTCAATGTAATCTATTATGGAGTTGTCCTTTAAACTGAGGGCATGGTCGTTGCCCTTTACGCTGAAGGGCAGTCGGCAGGTCTGGGCACAGCGACCCCTGTTTCCGCTTCTTCCCCCAAGCATCGCCGAAAAGTAGCATTGACCGCTTACGCTCATACAAAGAGCGCCGTGGACAAATACCTCCAGCTCAATATCGCAGTTATCTGCAATGTACTTTATCTCATCTCTTGACATTTCACGGCTGAGGACAACCCTTTTAAAGCCCATCTCTTTCAGCAGTTTTGCTCCGCTCAGAGTGTGAATACTCATCTGTGTTGAACCGTGGAGGGGCAAATCCGGACAGGCCTTCCTCACAAGGCTTGCAAAGCCAATATCCTGAACAATCAAAGCGTCAATGTTGCAATCAACCGCCTTTTTTACGGTTTCAAGTGCCGACCTCATCTCGCTGTCGAAAATCAGGGTGTTCATTGTGACATAAACCTTTACACCCCTGATGTGGCAGTATGAAACTGTCTGTTTAAGCTCTTCAAATGTAAAATTTTTTGCGTCTTTTCTTGCGGAAAAATCCTTAAGTCCAAGGTAAACTGCGTCAGCACCGCTGTTTACACTGCTGATTACAGAATCAAATCCTCCGCAGGGCGCCAAAATCTCAATTTTTTTCATTGTTAAAAAGGCTTTGCTGAACAGCACCGTCTAAGATTTTAGGAACAGAATTTTCTATCTTGCCGGTGGCTATGATTTTCTTTTCCTTTTGCTGAGTCTTTTTCTCTTCGCCCGGTGTGATGTTGAGGATTTTGTTAATCTTGTCCTGCAAAATCACATTCTGTGCCTTTAACTGGGCAATCTCCTTGTGAAGTCTTGCGGTGTCCTCAATGTAGTCCTTGATTTGTTCCTTAACATCCTCAAGATTTTTACGAAGCTTGTACTCCTCGTCGCAATAGTCAAGGGAGGCAAGTATGGCGGCTGAATCCTTGTCCAGCTTAGGATTTGATGAAATAATTGACTTAAGCCTTGTGTCAACCCTTTCCACCAGCTTTTTCATATAGGCTTCGCTTTCGTCTGTAACGATGGTGAACCTTTTTCCTCCCACAAAAATAATTTGTCTGTCCATTTTGGCACAACCTTTCGCAAACAATATTTTCTATAGTATCATTATAGTGTTAATGTATCAAAAGAAAAAGTAAAGTATTAATATTGTAATCTTTTTTTCTTTTTTGTTACTTAAAATCAAACTTTTCTAACATATATTTTATTGAAAAAAAGCTACTATTATAGTATAATTGCATTAATATTCATAAAATACTCTTAGTATTTTCAGAGCAGGGTGATAGAAATGGTAATTCCATATGACTCCAGAAGCAAACATTACCGTACTCCTTTTGGTGCGGTAGAACAGGGGACAACAATCCACTTTACTATCCGTGTTCCAAGGGATTTGCATTGTTCCTACGCTGAGATGTGCATAAAGTTTGATGATGACTATGACTGGGAATATCACAAAATGTACTGGTTCGGCATCCACGATAACGACTACGACAAGTGGGAATGTGACTTTGTAGCCGACAGAGTTGGTCTTTACTGGCATGGGTTCAGACTCCGCACCCAGTACGGCGACAGATACATTATACCAACAGATGTTGACACAAAATCCTGTATTTCTGAATCTCCGGGCAGGTCCTGGCAGATTACCTGCTACAAAAAGGGCTTTGAAACTCCAAAGTGGCCTGTTGGCGGAGTTATGTACCAGATTTTCCCCGACAGATTCTGCTTTAGCGGAGAAAAAAAGAATATTGACAGAACAGACCTTACAATTATGGAGGACTGGGAAAGTCTGCCCCAGTGGTGGCCTAACGAACAGGGCGAGATAACAAACACCGACTTTTTCCAAGGTGACCTGAAGGGAATTACCGAGAAGCTCCCTTACCTTAAAAATTTGGGTGTCACCTGCATCTACCTTAATCCTATTTCAAAGGCTTACAGCAACCACCGCTACGACACAGGGGATTACTCACAGGTTGACCCTATGCTTGGTACCGAGGAGGACTTTAAAACCCTTTGTAAAGAGGCGTCAAAGCTGGGCATTCATGTAATCAACGACGGTGTATATTCCCACACGGGAAGTGACTCAAAATACTTTAACAGAAGCGGTAACTACGGTGACGGCGGTGCTTACAGGGACAAAAATTCCCCATACTACAGCTGGTACAAATTTAATAATTGGCCTGATAACTACAACAGCTGGTGGGGCTTTTATACTCTGCCTGAGGTCAACGAAGAGGACCCTGCCTTTAATGAATACATCAACGGCGAAAACGGAATTGTAAGAAAGTGGATGCGTGACGGTAACTCCGGCTGGAGACTTGATGTTGCCGACGAGCTCCCCGACCCTTTCATTGAAAATCTCAGAAAAGCTGTTAAGGCAGAAAACCCAGAGGGCTTTGTTATCGGTGAGGTATGGGAGGACGCATCAAACAAGGAAAGCTACGGTGCAAGGAGAAAATTCCTCCTTGGCAATCAGCTTGACTCTGTTATGAACTATGTATTCAGAAACGCAATCCTTGACTACTGCAAGGGTACCGACTCAAAATACACAATGGACACAATTCTAAGTGTTCTTGAAAATTACCCTAAGCCTGTTATCAGGGTTCTTATGAATCTGCTTTCCACCCACGACACAGAGAGAATACTTACAATGCTTGCAGGTGAGCCTTTGGACGGCAGGGACAGAAAGTGGCAGTCCGAAACCAGGCTGACTCCGGAACAGCGCAAAAAAGGTCTGGAGCTTATGCGTATTGCAACAGGTATTCAATATACACTCCCAGGTTTTCCTTGCGTTTATTACGGTGACGAGGCAGGAATGGAGGGTTACCGTGACCCGTTTAACAGATGCTGTTACCCCTGGGGCAAGGAGGATAAGGAGCTTGTTAAGTGGCACAGCGATTTGGGTGCTATGAGGCAGTCCATATCGGCACTTTGGGACGGTGATTTTCAGCCTGTTTACGCCAAGGGAAATGTGCTTTCCTACCTTAGATACGACAAAGAAAGCGGAATTTACTGTGCTTTTAACACAGGGGATGTGGATGTCATTATGGATATTCCGGCTGTTCTGTACGACGGCAAACCTATGATGGGCACAGAAATTGTAAACGGCAGAGTTATTGTTCCCGCAAGGGGCACTGCATTTATTGCAATGTAAATAGAAAATCAATATTAAAAAATTTACCCCCGAAAGAAGGAGCAGAATCCAACTTTCGGGGGACTTTTTTAGTGATGAAGTAATAGTTAAGAGTGAAGAAGTAAGTGATTTACCTCCGCCAGAGGAGGAAACTGTCACTAAACCAAATTTTTCAACTCTGTCAAATCGGTGCACAGGGCGAAGAGTTTATCTTTTAAATCCTCTGTGCAGGGGGTAAGGTCGGGAATCATCACCGTTTTGCACCCTGCCCTGACTGCTGACATTACGCCATTGGGGGAGTCCTCAACAGCTATGCAATCCTGTGGACTTAACCCCAGCTTTTCTGATGCCAGAAGGTAAATATCAGGCTGTGGTTTTGAATTTTTAACCATTCCTCCACAGACGCATTTGTCAAAATATTTAAAGATTCCTGCCATTCCCAGATGCTCCTCTGCCCTTTCGTAGGGTGAGGATGTGGCAAGGGCAATTTTTATGCCTTTTTCCTTTAGATAAGGCAATATTTCATCTGCACCTTTTTTAATTTCCACACCGTTTTGGCGGATATATTCGTCCATTAAAGCAATCCTTTTAGCCTTAACCTTTTCGTAGTCCAGACTGTCGCCGAAGAAGGACTTTAGCTTTAGTTCTGCATTCTTTCCTGTCAGGGAGCGGAGGGCAAGTATATGTTCTTTCGTTGCAGGATAGCCATAGCTGTGCAATGCTTCAAGCCAAAAACGCTGATATAGCACCTCGGAATTCAGCAAAACACCGTCCATATCAAATATTACTCCCTTAATTTCCATCTTTCTTCTCCTTTATTCTGGTTCTAAGATTTACAAAGATAATACCCAACGTGATAAGCACTACTGAAACAACGGTGTAGACATTCCAAATTTCTTCACCCAGGAGAATACCGCTCCAGATTGTACCGAATATGGGAATAAGCAGATTGAAAATAAGTATTCCCGAGGGGGGATTGTATTTTAAAAGAGCTGTCCATACCGTAAAGGAAATTGCGGAAACCACACCTAAATATAACAGCAGAAGATAAGTTATTGCACCGTTAAATTCAAGACTTCCCCCAAACAGAAATCCCACAAGGACAAGTCCCCCTCCCCCTATAAGGAGATGATATGCGGAAACAGTCATTGGATTTCTCCCCTGACTTATCTTTTTGCTGTAAAGGTTTCCTGCTGTGGCGGCAAAGGTGGACAGCACAACAAAACCCTCACCGATAAGGGTAAAGCTGTTCTCACTCAGTCCCTCCAGATTCACCACAATTATTCCCGCAAGGCCAACGGCACATCCCACCGCCTTCTTTGGCGTAAGGGTATCACTTTTAAAGAAAAGGGGTGACAGTGCAACTCCCAGAAAAGTACCTAATGATGTGATGATTGAGGTCTTTGTTCCTGTTGTATTTGAAAGTCCGATGTAGGACAAAAGGTACTGCAAAAAGATTTGCAGTGTTCCCATTATGCCAATAGGGACTATATCCCTCTTTTTTGGAACAACAAACCTTTTTTCCAAAAGAGAGACAACAACAAGTACCATTATTCCTGCTATAAAAAAACGGTAGCCGGCAAAGAGAACCTTGCCGGCATAATCCTCTGTTTCTAAAGAAAATAATTCATAGCACTTTTTAATTATGGGGAATGCTGTTCCCCACAGTGAAACGCACAGCAAAGCCAACAGGGACGCTATAATTTTGTTACTAAAAAATTTTTCTCTGTTCATAGGATATATTTTATCACAATATGTCAAAAAAGTGAAGAGGACTGTTTCTTGACCTTTCTTTTCGATTTATAGAACACCCCTGCATAAACCAAAAGCTCAATAAGTATTATTGCAATACAAAGCCATACATATGCCGATTTTCCCATCAATGTATCTTCATTTGACTGTTGCACACTGATACGCAGGTCTCTCTTTTTCTCTTTTCCGTTTATTGTCAGCTTTCCGGGATAAGGGTCTATGGACTCGCCTTTGGAGGTACAGAACTGGGCAAGGTCGTATTCTCCCTTTCCGTTAATCTCCACCCTGAACTTTTCATTTCCCTGTGGATAGTAATAATCCTCCAGATCTATTACTCCGTAATCCGAATGATAACGAACCATCCTGTCACCGTCCACAGTTGCTCCGCTTATATCTTCCTTTTTAGAAAAGTCCAGCTTACTCTCTCCCAAGAGCTGTTCATTTTGGTCAAACAGCTTTAAATCATAAACAGGTTCTTCTCCCTTGGGAGTTATTCGGTCGTTATATTTATAAAAAATTGTAACTCGATTAAACTCTGTATCGGAATAAAATTCCTGTGATATTGTTTTGTTTTTTCTTGCAGTTGCATGGATATAGCTGTTGTGTGTTGAGGTGACTGAAATAATAGGGGTCTGACAGCTTTTTACCTCCTCTGTAAAGAAAGGATTGGCTACAAACATAATCAAAATGGAGTAAACCGCCACCACACCGTAGGCTATTCTTCCTATGTTTTTCCCCTTGAGGGCAGAAAGTGCAAAGAATTTCTCTATGCTTTCTCCTCCCAAAGTCGCCATTGCAGTTACTAAAAAGATAAACGGTGTGGCATAGGAGGGTTTTACCTCCCAAAGCATATAAAATCCGTAAGCTCCAAGCATAGTGAGGAAAATCACCAGACTGAACTTTTTCTGCCTGTTTATAATAAATCCTATGGCAAAAATAAGGGTGAGAATATTCAGGGCAACCCAGAACATCTGACAGTAAATGAGCAAAAAGTCCGACTTTTCCCCAATTATGTATTTCGCTCCGTCAGCAGGCTTGTTTATACCCCTCACTCTTGAAGTGTAGGTCATACTGCCGTCACCCCAAATACTGCCGTGTTTAAAGTACATATGCTGAATAAAGGTTGCAGGGGTATATTGCTTTACTGCTTTCTTAATATATCTGTTACAGTTTTCCTTAATCTCCTGTTTTGAGGCAAGTTTCTCATTCTGTGCAACCAGATTACCGTCAAAGGTTCCGTCATTGGTTAGTCCCATTGCCACCCAATGTATCATAGGAAAGTTTCTGTCGCTTCCTGTATAGTAGTGGTTGCTAACAGCGGAGCAACAGGCAAATGTTCCGCCGGCAAATATAACGCTTACAATCAGGATTGTAACAGACTTTTTAAGCCTTTCCTTACTGCGTAAAGTCCAAATCACAAGGCATATAAAAAATGCAATGGACAAAATCATTACAACAGGGCGGATGTTATATCCCAAAATTGTAAGAATTCCTGCAACCGCCGAATTTATTATGACAGAGGATTTCTTTTTTGAGCGATAAAGGTTAGCTCCCGCAAGGAGGATTCCCCCCATAAAGGGCAGACAAAAGGACACTGTGTAAACCCAGGGAACCAAGAGAACAACAGGAGGGTACAATAGGCTGAGTAAAAGAAACTTTACAGCCGTAGTCAGTTTTCCTGTCAGTTTTTTTATTGCAAAGAAGAACAGCACCTGTGCACCCATAATTGCAACAGCATTTACACATCTGCCAAAGGCAACAAGGTCATTAACCCCAAAGAAATTTGCAACAGAATATATGAAGTAGAGCAAAATCAACATAGGGTTGTTGTTTGCATATTTTCCAAAATATCTTGTGCTTCCGTCAATTACATCACGACTGCCCTCAGCCATACTGATGGCATAATCGTTTACATAAAAGCTGTCGCTGATTGGGATTGTGGTGTAATTAAGAAGTACAAACAGCAATTCCCCTGCAAAGAGTGCAAAGAGGACAACGCTTGCTATAACAAGGCATTTCTTTGACAATTTGCTCATCAGACGGAACACAGCCACAATTCCAAAGGCAATCAGTATTCCGCCGGAAATATTCATTGAGTATATCAAAAACAGCTGTACACCGTCATTGGTTGAAACAGTGAAGTAATTTCCTACTGATGAATAAAGTAAAAAAGCACAAGAAATAGTCACACAGGTTAAGACCCCAAAAATTACAGCCAGAACCTTTGATATTCCATTGGTAAATTTTATCATTCAAATATCCCCCATTAATGATTAATACTAATACCTAATAAAAAGTAGACAACCTTTGCAGTCTAATTTCTATCAGGTATTAGTATAAGAAAAGATATCGCCTGTATATTCTACAATATATCATCCTATACAACAACGAAAAAATGAAAAATAGAACAAGTTTGTTAATTTTTATCAAAAAATTTCATAATTACCCTTATTTTCTCTTTACTTTTTCGGCAAAACAGATAGTTATAAATCAAAAATTCAAGTAAAACAATTCCTAAACAAAGTCCCACATATGCCGGGATTGTCGTCAGGGTTTCTTTCTTTACCTGTTGTACTGTAATACGAAGGTCACCCTCTGTTTTTTCTCCGTTTATCCTGAGTTGACCCGGATATGTATCTATTGCCTCTCCCAATGAGGTTCTTATACTTATGACGTCATAGTTTCCCTCACCAACAATTTTTATTCTGAATTTTTCTCTGCCGTGGGGATAATAAAAATTTTTCAGCCTTATGGTTGCATATCCCTGCTTAATTACCCTTCCTCTCCTTTCCCTTATTGAGTGAGAAGTTTTATTATCCTTAATCTTTACTTTTGAAAAATCAATAACCTTCTTTCCCAAAAGATTATTGTTGCTGTCGTACAGCTTAAATTTGTAAATCGGCGGATTTTCCCCTTGAATATATGTTTTTGTATAGTCGTAGTTTACCCTAACACAGTTAAATTCTTTTTCTGTATAGAATTTTTGAGACACCGTCTTTTTTTCTTTTGCAATATTTTCAACAAAGCCGTCGTGAGTAAGAGGAACAGAAATCAAAGGAGTACTGCTTGTTTTTATTTGATTGGTAAAGTACGGACCTGCAATAATCATAACTACAACAGAAAACACAGCCACCGTACTGTATGCTATGCTTCCTGCTTTTTTGACCTTTACCCTTGACAGGTGAAAGCAATTTTCCAGACCTTCTCCACCAAAGACCGCCATTGAAATTACTAAAAACAAAAACGGAGGAGCGTAAGAGGACTTCACCTCCCAAATCATATAGAAAGCATATGCCCCAAGCATTGTAAGGAGGAATACAAGACTGTAATTTTTTTGTTTTCCTAAAACAAATCCTACGGCAAATGCAAGGGAAAGTATGTTGAGAGATGCCCAGAACATCTGACAGTATATGTACATAAGGTCAGCCTTTGAACCAATGGTGTATTCTCCACCCGGGGCAGACTGACACACAGACCCCATTCGTGAGGAATAACCCATTGAGCCGTCACCCCACATCGTTTCGTGTTTAAAGTACATATGCTGAATAAATGTTATAGGGGTGTAGCTGTCAATTGCTTTTTCAATATGTCTTTTGCTGTTCTCTTTCATCTCCCGGGTGTTATCAAGGTTCTGATTCTCAAAAGATAAATTTCCGTCAAAGGTACCGTCCTTTGTAAGTCCCATAGCAATCCAATGAATTAGGGGAAAGTTCTTGTTACTTCCTGTGTAGTAGTGGTTGTCAAGGACGTAGCATCCAAAGAAAGTGCTTCCCGCAAAAACTACACCGGCAACAAGAACTGTAAGGCATTTTTTGATTCTAATCTTATCCCGAAGGGTCCAAAGCACAAGGCAAATAAAGAAAGCAATGGACAAAATCATAACAACAGGTCGGATTTTGTAACCCAGAACAGTCAAAACTCCGGCAACAGCAGAATTTATTATAATGGAATTCTTTTTTGTAGCACGATAAATGTTTGCTCCTGCAAGGAGTATTCCCCCCATAAAGGGCAAACACAGGGAAACTGTGTACACCCACGATGAAATAAAAATAAGAGGGGGATACATCAGACTTAACAGGAGAAATTTTACTGCTGTTTTAAGAGTACCTGTGAACTTTTTTAGTGCAAAAAAGAACATCACCTGTCCACCCATAACAGCCAATGCGCTTACCCATCTGCCGACAGCGACAAAATCCTTAATGCCAAAAAAATCCGCAACAGAATATATGAAGAAAAGCAGAATTACAACGGGGTTATTGTTTGCATACTTGCCAAAATACACGGTGCTCCCGTCAATTACCTTGTGAATACCCTTAACCATACTTATTGCATAGTCATTAACATAAAAGCTGTCTGTGATAGGCACAGTGATGTAGAATATCTGAATAAAAGCAAGAGCCATGCCAAACAACGTAAAAAGGACAGCACTCATTATCATAAGACCCTTTTTCGACAAGCGGTTAATAAGGCGGCAAATCGCCAAGATTCCAAAGGCTAACAGTATGCCTCCGCAAATATTCATAGCGTATGTCACAAATAATTTTACACTATCTTTCGTATGAATGCCCACATAGCTTCCCGAATTGCTGAATGTTGTAAATATACAGAAAATAGTCACACAGGTTAAAGCTCCGAATAACACAGCCAAAACATTTGACATTCTGTTTGTTGCCTTTATCATAATATTCCACCTATTAGTAAATAACAGAGATTTCCAGTATATTTTTCATAATCTCTACTATAACAACAATGAAAAAGGGGGAAATGGGACAACATTCCGATATTTTTCTGTAATCTACAAAAAATTCTATTTTTCTACAATTTTTTTATTAAGTTTTTATTAAATAAACACAAAATAAAAGAGGCTGTTAAACAGCCCCTTTTCATTTTTGAAGGCAAATTTCTGAAAATGAACTTAGTGTTCTCCGAATTTGCACTCTTTGTTTAAATATTTTTTGTAATCTGTGTATGAAGTTTTGCTGATTGAGTCCTTTGAACAAGGCAAGGACATAAGCTTTATCACCGTACTGTTGTCCTTTTCTGTGCCTGAGGTTTTGTAGAGAATATCGTCATAGAAACAGTTTCCGCTGATGGCGCTTTCGTACAGCTTTTTGAAGAAGTCAAAATCTTCAAGTTCATAACCTCCGCATACAACAGAGCCTATAACTGCAACAGCCTCCACATCCTTTGCAGACTCTTTCCACACTTCATCTGTTGTGGCGACAGCAAAGGAAATCACTTTCTCGTTGCTGTCGTCAACTGTAAGGATAATCTCACATTTTTCTGTCGGGTGGTGATATGAGGTGCAGGTGGTTTCTCCGTCCTTGGTGTTTTTGTCACCAACAGGAGTGAAATTTTCCTCAGACAGACCTGTGGCTTTGTCCTTACTGTCAAGGGCAACACCGTCAGTACCTGCCTTATCCTTATACATTTCATTAAATTTTTCTGTAAAATCCTCAATGTCAATGTCGTATGACCTTTGAGAGGAATTTTTTG
>JBJEOU010000075.1:21735-35662 GCA_051880875.1 Ruminococcus sp.
AATTTACTTCTTCCTGTGGCTTTTCACTGTTTTCCTCATCCTCGTGAGGTGCTGTGGCGATTGTAACAACCTTGTCGCCGTCAACAGGCTTCATAAGGGTTACACCCTTGCTTGGTCTGTTACAAATTCTTACGGAGGATGCTTCTATTCTGATGACAATACCAGACTTTGAAATCATAATAATGTCGTCCTCAAGGCTTACTGACTGAACTGTGGCAACCCTGCCGTATTTGTCAGTGTGGTAGTTAGTCAGACCCTTACCGCCACGGGACTGAACACGGTAGTCAACAGCCTTGGAAATTCTTCCGTAGCCTGTTTCGGATACAGTGAGAATCATATCATCGTCAGATGCAACACACATACCCACAATTTCGTCATTTTCTTCAAGCTTCATAGCCTTTACGCCACGAGCCTGTCTGCCCATTGCTCTCACATCATTTTCGTTAAAGCGGATAGCCATACCGTTTTTGGTTGCAACAATCACATTGTCGTTACCCTCGGTCATTTTAACCCAGGCAAGCTCGTCACCCTCGTTAAGCTCAAGGGCAATAAGTCCGCCCTTTCGTGCTGTGTTGTAGGCAGAAAGCTCAATCCTCTTGATGATACCTCTCTTGGTAACCATAATGAGGTACTTGTCGTCCTCCATATTGTCAACCTTAATCATAGAGGTAACCTTTTCGTCCTGGTCAATAGGAAGAAGATTTGCAATATTCATACCCTTGCTCTGACGAGAACCCTCGGGAACCTCGTAACACTTAATGCGGTAAACTCTACCCTTGTCAGTAAAGAACAGAATAAGGTCGTGGGAGTTGACTACAAACATTTCCTTGGCTACATCCTCTTCCCTTCTGGACATACCGGAAACTCCCCTGCCTCCACGGTTCTGAATTTTGTAGGTGTCGGCAGGAATTCTCTTGATATAGCCAAACTGTGTAAGTGTAAGAACGCAGTCCTCCTGTGGAATAAGATCCTCAATGTCAACCTCGCCGGAAACTGCACAGATTTCTGTTCTTCTTGGGTCGGCATATTTTTTTCTTACAGCCATAGTTTCTTCTTTTACTATATTAAGCTGTCTTTCCTTACTGCCCAGAATTTCATTGAGGTTAGCTATTTTAATATGAAGCTCATTCAGCTCATTTTCAATCTTTTCTCTTTCAAGGTTTGTAAGCTGGCCAAGGCGCATCTGAACAATAGCCTGTGCCTGAACATCATCAAGACCGAATTTTTCACAAAGATTTGCCTTTGCTGTGGACTGGTCCTTTGATTCTCTGATAACCTTGATTACCTCTTCAATGTTATCCTGTGCAATCTTAAGACCTTCAAGAATATGGCATCTTTCCTGTGCCTTTTTAAGGTCAAACTCTGTTCTGCGGACAATAACCTCAACCTGGAAATCAATGTAATGCTGGAGCATTTCCTTAAGTGTGAGCACCTTAGGCTCGCCGTTTACAATGGCAAGGTTGATAACACCAAAGGTGATTTGAAGCTGTGTATTTTTAAAGAGAGTGTTCAGCACAACCTGAGGGGATGCATCCCTCTTGATGTCAATTTCAATGTGCATACCGTTACGGTCGGAGTGATCCTCAATATTTGAGATTCCCTCAATCCTCTTATCTCTAACCATATCGGCTATGGACTCAATAAGTCTTGCTTTGTTTACCTGATAAGGAAGTTCGGAAACAATAATCTTGAATCTTCCGTTTTTCTGTTCCTCTATTTCTGTCTTTGCCCTGAGGACAATTTTTCCTCTTCCTGTTGCATAGGCAGCTCTGATTCCGCTTCTGCCCATAATCATAGCACCTGTTGGGAAGTCAGGTCCGGGCATACATTCCATAAGGTCTGCAACCTCTGCGTCAGGATTGTCAATAAGCAGACACATTGCGTCAACAACCTCACCCAGATTGTGAGGTGGAATGTTTGTAGCCATACCAACGGCAATACCTGAGGAACCGTTTACCAGAAGATTAGGAAATCTTGAGGGAAGAACAGTGGGCTCTTCAAGTCTGTCGTCATAGTTTGGCATAAAATCAACCGTATTCTTATCAATATCAGTAAGCATTTCAGTTGAAATTTTGCTCATTCTTGCTTCTGTATATCTGTAAGCGGCAGGCGGGTCACCGTCAACAGAACCAAAGTTACCGTGACCGTCAACCAGCATATAACGCATAGAGAATGTCTGTGCAAGTCTTACAAGGGCATCATAAACAGAGGCGTCACCATGTGGATGATAAGAACCCAGCACAGCACCAACTGTGTCGGCGCACTTGTGGTAAGGCTTGTTTGGTTCAAGACCCTTTTCGTGCATTGTATAAAGTATTCTTCTGTGTACAGGTTTTAGTCCGTCCCTAACATCAGGGAGTGCACGGGATACAATAACTGACATAGAGTAGTCGAGAAAGGATTTTCTCATTTCTCTGTCAATATCAACATCAATTGTTTTTGCCTGGGGCATTATATAGTCTTTTTCGTTGTTATCAGCCATTTTTATCCCTCCTTAAATATCAAGATTTTCAACAAATCGGGCGTTTGCCTCGATAAATTCTTTTCTCGGTTCAACCTTTTCTCCCATAAGCATAGAGAAGGTTTCGTCCGCCTGTTCAGCGTCCTTTAGCTCAACACGGAGCATAGTTCTTGTTTCGGGATTCATAGTAGTTTCCCAAAGCTGTTCAGGGTCCATTTCACCAAGACCTTTGTAACGCTGAATTTCTGTCTTGCCCTCAATCTGAGCAAGCATAGCGTCTCTTTCTTCGTCAGAGTAGGCATACTTATGCTTTTTGCCCTTTGTAATTCTGTAGAGAGGTGGCTGTGCTATATACACATGACCCTCCTCAATAAGAGGACGCATAAAGCGGAAGAAGAATGTAAGGAGAAGTGTGCGGATGTGAGAGCCGTCAACATCGGCATCCGCCATAATGATAACCTTGTCGTATCTCAGCTTTGTTATGTCAAAATCGTCCTTAATTCCTGTTCCAAGGGCAAGGATAACAGGGGTGAGCTTGTCGTTTCCGTAAACCTTGTCCTCTCTTACCTTTTCAACATTCAGCATTTTACCCCAAAGTGGGAGAATGGCCTGAATTCTTCTGTCTCTGCCCTCTTTAGCAGAACCGCCCGCAGAGTCTCCCTCTACGATATATATTTCTGTTTCTGTGGAATCCTTACTTTGACAGTCGGCAAGCTTGCCTGGAAGTCTTGCTCCGTCAAGGGCAGACTTTCTTCTAACATTTTCCCTTGCTTTCTGGGCGGCTATTCTTGCTGTGTAGGACATCATAGCCTTTTCAAAAATTATTTTTCCTATTGCAGGATTTTCTTCAAGAAATTCAGAAAGCTTTTTCTTAATAAGCTGATAAACCATTGAACGCACTTCTGTATTACCCAGCTTTGCCTTGGTCTGTCCTTCAAATTCAGCCTCTGTCAGCTTTACGGAAATAATTGCAAACAGACCCTCTTCATAGTCGCTGTACTTCAGGTCGTCGTCCTTTTCCTTAAGCTTATTAAATCTTCTTCCGTATTCATTAAGCACCTTTGTAAGAGAACGCCTGAAGCCCTCCTCGTGGGTACCGCCGTCTATTGTATGGATATTGTTTGCAAATGAACGGACATCTGATGTTATAGCGTCTGTATACTGCATTGCAATTTCCACAGACATTGTGTTGTCTTCATTCTCTGCCTCAAAATATATAACATCATCGTGTAAAGGATGAATTTCCTTAGTTTTGCTCTTTTTCTCTCTGATGAAGTTAACGAAAGAACGCACACCGCCCTCATAGCAATATTCATTCTTTACTATATTTTCAGGGTCACGCTCATCTATAAGTTCAATCCTTACTCCTGCATTGAGGAAAGCCTGTTCACGCAGACGCTTTTCAAGAATTTCATACTTGTAAACTGTGGTATCGGTGAACATAACAGGGTCGGGCTTAAAGATAACCTCTGTTCCCTTTTCTGTGCCCTGACCTATGATTTCAAGGTCGTTCATTATTTTTCCACGCTCATAACGCTGGAAATAAATGTCCTGACCGTCACAAACTCTTACTTCAAGATATTCGGAAAGTGCATTAACAACAGACGCACCAACACCGTGCAAACCGCCGGAAACCTTGTATCCTCCGCCACCGAACTTACCGCCGGCATGGAGAACTGTGAAAACAACAGTAACAGCAGGCAGACCCATCTTTGCATTTATGCCTACAGGGATACCTCGTCCGTTATCCTTAACTCTTATTATATTTCCCGGCAGAATTGAAACCTCAATCTTTGTACAATAGCCTGCAAGTGCCTCGTCAATGGAGTTATCCACAATTTCATACACAAGGTGATGCAGACCCTGTTCGCCTGTTGAGCCTATGTACATACCCGGTCTTTTACGAACAGCCTCCAGTCCCTCAAGAACCTGGATTTCATCCGCACCGTATTCGTTCTCTACTTTAGTAATTTCATTTATATTATCCAATACAATTCCTCCATCAGAAAAATCATTTCTGATTTTCTATTCTTTTACCTTCCGGTTTCTTATATCTTACAAAAAATGGTCTTAACAGCAATGCAACAATAATAATCAGCACTGCCGAAACAAAAAGGGTTAATAAACCCTTTATATTTATCACAGTCAAAAGAAAAATGTTAAAAACTATTGCAAATAAAACAGCCATTGACATAAGGAGGATATATCCACCTGTTTTTTTCACTGTAAAAATCTTTTTACAGTTGTGGCACTTTATTTCTTCATTATTTCTTTGATTATTTATTTCGCTGTAGTCATATATTGCCCTGCAATGGGGGCAGACAGGTTTTTTAAACATAATCAGTCGTCACTCAGCAAATCATCAAAGTAATTATTGCGAGATGATTTTTCTTTGTCGTTAAAATTAAAGGCTGCCGTTCTTCCCTTTAACAAATCCCTTGAAATTGTGTCGGTTTCAACCTTTTTGAAATCATCATCTTCAACAAATGCCTTTGTCCTTGCTTCCTCTTCCTCTGTAATAATTCTTCTCTTTGCCTTAATCTGATTGAACACATCTGTATTTATCATTGGTCCGCTGTGTTCAAACTCTTCGTCTGTTATAGGAGGCAGAATTTCCGGCTTTGTAAACTTTTGCTGTTGAATAACAAAGTCACGGTATTTTTTAAGAGGTCTTAATTTTACAAAGAAAGGTACAAACAGATAGAAAATCATAAATGGAATCATTACAAGCAAAAACATAAAGGGGCTTTTGTCTGCAAGAAACATAATTATGAGAATCATAGCCACAATGGCAACCATCATTGTCAGAGTAAAGGCGAGCCACATCTTTTTATTAATAAAAACATTGCTCTCCTTTTTACACCTTGTACATTTGTATTCACCCTTGGATTTGTACATAAAAGCAGAAGAATATGACAATCTTCTTCCGCAGTAAGGACATTTTGCTAATTTCATAACATACGACCTTTCACAAATTACTTTTTCTCTTCATAAGCGTCTGACTGCTTATCTGGCTTACATATACCTTTATTTCATTATCTTCATTACAGACGATATAGCTTTTTGGAAGCTCCATAGACACATTAATTACCCTTTTACTTTTTGTTGCGTTTGAAAGATAATTTTTTGTCCACTTGGAGATTGTGGAGGTATCCATATCAAAAATCCCTATTATATCATCTGTTCTTACTACTGTATTTTCGCCTAAATGGAGATACATAATTATTCCTCTGAAACTACTCCCTTTGTAACATTAAAGACCTTTCCTTTTTTAAGGATCTCCTTGTTGCTCTTTTCACAGCAGGTAATAAAAACCTGGTAGTCGTCTATTTTATTAAGTAGATAATTTTGTCTTTTGGAGTCAAGCTCCGACAAAACATCATCAAGAAGAAGGACAGGCTTTTCACCGTGAATTTCACTCAGCAAATTTGCCTCTGATAATTTCACAGAAAGCACCGCACTTCTCTGCTGACCCTGACTGCCGAAATTTTTTGCCTTCATACCGTTTATCAGTATGTTTATATCATCTCTGTGGGGACCCACAGTTGTAAAACCGTTATAAAGGTCATCTCTTAAATTATCCCTCAGACTTTTACTGAATTTATCCCTTATATCATCCAAATTTTCCACATCAATATCTTTTATTGTGGAAACATATTCTATATTCAGAACTTCTTTTTCTTCAGATATTCCGTTATGAAAATACTCTGCATTTTTTCTTAATTTTTCGGCATATTTTATCCTTTGCTGAATGATATATGCCCCCAGCATACTTAAATTGTCATCCCATATTTCAAGGGTTGATTTAAGCTCGGGATGTTTGTTTATATCTTTAAGTAAAGCGTTTCTCTGATTAAGAACCTGATTATACTTTGAAAAGTACATTGCATACTTTAATTTTTGCTGGCAAAGTGCACCGTCAAGGAATTTTCTCCTTTTCCCCGGCCCTGCTTTCACAAGGGAAAGATGCTCGGGAGAAAATACAACGCAGGAAAATCTTTCAATGAGCTCTGCCCCGCTTTTTTTCTTAACGCCGTTTATATAGACTTCTTTTTTTCCGCCCATATATCTTATTTCGGCATTCTGTTCTCTCTCCTGCCCCTCAAAGCAAAGTTTTATCTTAAAAAACTTTTCTCCGAATTTTACAAGCTCTTTCTCGGCAGAACCCCTAAAGGAATGACCTCCGCAGAAAAGCCATATGCATTCCAAAAGATTTGTCTTTCCCTGGGCATTTTCTCCAAATATAACATTGGTATTTTCGTGGGCATAAACCTTATTTTTTTCAAGATTTCTGAAATTTTCAAATTCCAAATACTTTACTTTCAATACCGTCTAACCTCTAAAGTTTTTTCATCAAGAGTAACCCTGTCTCCCTCAACAAGCTTTTTACCCCTCATTGTGCAAACCTCTCCGTTCACAAGGACATATCCCTCTTGAATTAAATACTTTGCCTGTCCGCCTGTTTCAGTCATACCTGAAAATTTAAGTAAATCCTGAAGTCTTATAAATTCTGTTTCAATAAAAATTACTTCTCTGCTCATTGTGATATTCTCATTGGTACTACAAGGTGCAAAAAGCTGTCGCTTTTTACCGGTTTGATTATCATCGGTGAAAGTCCACCGTTAAGGATGAGCTTTACCTCGTCTGTTTCGCAGTTTTTAATTGCGTCAAGCAAATATCTGTTGTTAAACCCTATTTCAACATCACTTCCGGCTATTGTTGTGCTGATAACATCATTTGCTTTTCCCATTGAAGTTTTGCATGTCAGCTTGATTTCATCACTGCTGAAAACACATTTTACAGGGGAAGGTATTTTTTCATTTGCCAGAAGGCTCATTCTCTCAACAGAAGAACCAATCTCCCTTGTGTTTACAACAACCTGGGTTTCTGTTCCCTTTGGAATTGTTGAATTGTAGTCAATAAACTGTCCTTCAATAAGTCTTGAAATAACATAGAAGGTGCCCACCTTAAACAGGGTGTGACGCTGACCTATGACAATTTCCACATCTTCCTCATCATCTGTTATCAGCTTTAAAACCTCGCTCTGTGTTTTCTTAGGAATAACAAAGCTGTTTTCGGAATCACTGTCGATTGCCTCTTTGCGAATAGCCATTCTGTATCCGTCTATGGCAACAATGGTGAGAACCTTGTCCTTGATTTCAAAGAGAGAACCTGTGTAGATAGGCTTTGCTGTATTGTCTGAAACTGCATAGATGGTCTGGCGAATCATATCCCTTAAAAGTCCGCCCTTGATAATTATTTTGTCTGTTTCCTCAAATTTAGGCAGGTCGGGGTATTCTGTTGCCGAAAGTCCTACAATCTGATACGCCGCATGACCGCTTGTGATGTAGGTTACCATTCTTTCATCTGTTTCAATGGTTACAATCTCTTCTGGTAGCTTTCTTATAATGTCACCGAATAATCTTGCTGATACAACAATTTCTCCCTCGCTGTCAAGCTGAGCCTCCATATCAGTTGTAATTCCGATCTCAAGGTCATATCCTGACAGATTAAGGTGACCGTCATATGCTTTTATTAGTATTCCCTCAAGGGAAGGTATTGATGACTTAACTGCAACTGCTCTTTGAACATTTGTAACAGCGTTGCTCAGATCTGTTCTTGAACAAGTAAATTTCATTTTTGATCCTTTCTCTGTTTTTCTAATGATTTGTTATGTAAATTTAATAATAGTAGTATTAGGGGAAGTGAAAACCTATAAAAAGTATTCCTAACACAGTTATAATCACATTTTTAAGTCAACATAAAAAATGTTGAAAAAAATAAATTATGTGGATAAAATCAGTAATAAAATAAATTATCCACATTTTGTGGAAGTATGTGATGTGAATGTGTGTGAAAATGTGAAAAACTAACTGTCCCTGATATTCTTAATTATGTCCTCAACAGTTTCCTTTATATCATTATTTTCCTTCATCTGTTGAGTGACTTTCTGAATGGTATATACTATGGTTGTGTAGTGACGGTTGCCGAATTCCTTTCCTATTTCTACCATAGAAAGGTTTGTAAGATTTCTTACAATGTAAATTGCTATGTGTCTTGCCTGGCTGATGTTTGCCTTGTGATTTTTGGAGTTTCTTATCTCATCAGCAGAAAATCCGTAATTTCTGCCAACCTCTTCAACTATCTTTTCAACTGTAAGCTCCGGAGGAGTGTCGTTGTTGAGAATATCGCTTATTCCCTCTTTGACAACAGATAGAGAGGGCTCTTCCCCTGAAAGAAGAATCTTTGCCTTTAGCTTTTTAACAACTCCCTCCAGCTGGCGGATATTTGTTTTAAGACTTTTTGCAATATATTCGCACACATCATCGTTAAGGTTTATTCCCAGAATTTCTGACTTGCGCTTTATAATTGCAATCCTTGTTTCCAAATCAGGAGGCTGAATGTCCGCAAGAAGTCCGGATTCAAATCTGGAACGGAGCCTGTCCTCAAGGGTCTTGATTTCTCTTGGAGGACGGTCGGATGTAAGAACAATCTGTTTGTTGGCTTCGTAAAGAGTGTTAAAGGTGTGGAAAAATTCTTCCTGTGTTCTTTCCTTACCGCCGATAAACTGAACGTCGTCCACCAGAAGAACATCGGCACTTCTATATTTATTTCTGAATTCAGAAGTGGTTGCCTTGGCTATGGACTCAACAAGCTCGTTGGTAAAGTCGTCGCCCTTTACATAGACAATGTTTTTGTCCGGCTGATTTTTCTTTATTTCATTGCTTATAGCACAGAGGAGATGGGTTTTACCAAGTCCGCTGTTTCCATACAGGAAAAGAGGGTTGTATGCGCCGGCAGGATTTTGGGCAACGGCGATTGAAGCCGCATGAGCGAATTTATTTGAGGAACCTACAATAAAGGTATCAAAGGTAAATTCATATCCTGTTTCGGCAGTTGACTTCTGCTCCTTTTCCTGTATATTATTAACCTCGTCAGGCACACGAAAAACAATTTTAAAGTGTGTGCCGAATACGGTGTCAAATGCGTCGTTAAGAAGGGGTATATAACACCTCATAAGGGTCTGACGGTGAAAGTCGTTTGGAACAAGAAGAGTTGTTTCGTTTTTGTCAAAATCAAGGCTGACAGGCTCAATCCTCTTGATCCAGGTGTTATAAGCCACATCGGTAATCTGGCTTTTGCAATAGTCGCTTATAATGTTCCAGGCTTCGTTGAAGGAATCCATTGTTGCACTTCCTTTATTTATCCTTATCTATTCAAAAAAGTGTTGATAAAATGCTGTAATATTAATCTGTGGGGATTTGTCTGCCCATACAGATACATTATATATTATAGCAAAATTCGTTAAACATTGCAACATAATAATTGCATTTATAAGTATATATTTACTATTAAAATTGTGTGGTTTTCAGCAAAAAAATTATAACATAATTTGTGGTTAAAAATAAGAAAAATACTACATATTGTAGTGGTTAATGAAAAACATAAATAACTTTAAAATAAAAAGCAAAAAAATAGAAAATTTTTGTTGACTGTGTTTGCAAAATAATATATAATGCTATATTGCAAGGTTATGTAATGTAAATCCGAAAGGAGGGTTTTCTATGCTGAGAACATATCAGCCTAAAAAGCTTCACAGAAAGAAAGAACATGGCTTCAGAAAGAGAATGGCAACAAAGAACGGCCGTAAAGTTTTAGCAAGAAGAAGAGCTAAAGGTAGAAAGAAGTTGTCTTATTAAGGAAACACTGAATAAATCACAATAAAATTTATTTACACATCCTGTTTGCATATTTTCCGCCGGTATGCCCAAAAAATTCTCGTAATACGTCAGTATTACTGCGGTTTTTTGAACAAACCGACAAAAAATCTGACTGCACAATCTGTGTAAATGATTTTATCAGTATTTCCTTAAAATGAAGGCCACTTTCAAGTGGTCTTTCTTTTTATTTTATTCTCAAAGGTGATTACATGGGAAAAGGTGTTACTTTAAAAGAGAACAGGGATTTTCTCAGAATTTACCGAAAAGGCAAAAGCTTTGTAGGTACTTCCCTTGTAACCTATGTTCTGAAAAACAGAAGTAATGAATCAAGGTACGGAATAACTACCAGTAAGAAGATTGGTAATGCTGTACAGAGAAGCAGGGCAAGAAGGGTAATAAGAGCCTCCTTGTTTGATCTGTACAGTGATATTATTCCGGGCTATGACATTGTTTTTGTTTCAAGAGGAAAAACCCCGTATGTAAAGAGTACCCTTGTTAAAAAGGAAATGGTTAGTCACCTTAAAAAAGCAAATGTTCTAAGGAAAGAACAGTTATGAAAAAATTTTTCATAGCAATTATTAAATTTTACAAAAAATGTATATCTCCGTACACAAGCTCAAAGTGTAAGTATTATCCCACCTGTTCAAGCTATGGTATAGAAGCTATAAGTACCCACGGTGCGTTTAAGGGCGGAATAATGACAGTTTGGAGGATACTGCGGTGCAACCCTTTTTCAAAGGGCGGATTTGACCCTGTTCCTCCCAAGAAAGAGAAAAACAGAAGGAGAAAATAAAATGGCAATATTCAACTTCTTCGGAAGTATTTTTGGTTATGTTTTGTGGCCGATTTTTTATCTTGTACAAAACTACGGTATAGCAATTATCATATTTGCTATTTTGGCTAAGATTGTACTTTTTCCTTTTTCTATCAAACAGCAAAAGGCAATGGCTAACAACGCCAGACTTCAAAAGAAACAACAGGAAATTAAGGAAAAGTATAAAAATAATAAAGTAAAAGCAAACGAGGAAATGCAAAAGCTGTATCAGAAGGAAGGGGTAAATCCTTCTTCGGGATGCCTTACAAGTATTGTTCCAATGCTTGTTATGCTGGGTATCTTCTACAGTATTTCTTCTCCTCTTACAAATACTCTTCATCTTGATTCTAATCTTGTGAATTCTGCTGTAACCTACGCACAGCACATCCCCGGTATGCCTTTACATTCAAGTGTGAATACATACTATCAGCAGATAGAGGTTCTCAATAATTTTGGCGCAATGAGCAACACCGATTTTATTCAGAACTGCTTTACACAGACACAGATAGATAATATTAATATGCTTGCGGGTGGTTTTGAGCTTATCCCGGGCAGTGGAATAAGTATGCTTGAAATTCCATCAACCTACGGTATGTTTGGCTCATGGTATATTCTTATTCCAATCCTTTGTCTTGTTTCATCAATAGCAACACAAATTATTACAATGAAGCTCAACGGAACACAAATGCAGGGCTGTATGATGTTTATGCTCCTTGCTATGCCTCTTTTCTCGGCATATATCGCATATTCTGTGCCTGCCGCCGTTGGTTTCTACTGGATTTGTTCAACACTCTTAGGTCTTGTTCAGTCCCTTGTAATGCACAAATTCTACAATCCTGTTACAATGATAGCAAATCAAGAAGCTCGTCATGTTGCACTTTTGGAACAAAACGAAAAAAATATGTAAAATGAGATGTAAAAACAGAAGGTGAAAAAGTGATTAAAGAATCTATCGGAACAGGCGAGACTATTGAAATTGCCCTTGAAAATGCCTACAAGGAGCTTGGCATTGATTCCTCTTCAGAGGGTGTAAATTTTGAGGTCATTCAACAGCCTGAAAAGAAAAAGCTTGGTATTTTCGGCGGAAAAGAAGCTCAGGTAAAGGTTACTTTGGAGATAAAGGAATCCCCTGCAAAGGTTGCTTCCGATTACCTCCGTAACATTTTGGACGCTCTTGGTCTTACAGAAATTGAAATGACTGTTAAGGAAGAAGAGGACGGTGCAGAAATTAACCTTGAGGGTGAGGGTATCGGATTTGTAATTGGAAGAAGAGGAGAAACTCTCAATTCTCTCCAGTACCTCACAGGACTTGTAGCAAACCATGTGGAAAATAACTACTACAGAATTTCTATCAACACAGGTCATTACAGAGAAAAGAGAGAAAAGACTCTTGAAATTCTGGGCAGAAAGCTTGCTTTTAAAGCAGTTAAAACAGGAGAAACTTCTCGTCTTGAGCCAATGAATCCTTATGAAAGAAGAAT
The DNA here is from genome assembly GCA_051880875.1 of Ruminococcus sp. Lineage (GTDB taxonomy): Bacteria > Bacillota > Clostridia > Oscillospirales > Acutalibacteraceae > Ruminococcoides. Next base: position 34,213 of record JBJEOU010000075.1, read on the forward strand.
TATCCATACTGCTGTTCAGAAGGTAAGGGGAGCTATCTCTTGGAGTGAGGGAGAAAATATGAACCGTCACGTAGTGATTGGTCCTGACCCTGACGCACCAAAGAGAAACTACGATAACAGAAGAAAAAATAATTATAGAGGCAGACGCAGTGGTGGTTACAGCAAAAGTGGTGAAAGCACAAGCACAACACCTACCAGAGAGCCAATCAACGAAGGTAGCCTTTACGGAAAATTATAATTGAAGTTAAATGGAGGCGTTTTCGTCTCCATTTTGTTTTATTTGAGGTTGTGTTTTTATGAGTACAGTTGCAGCAATTTCCACCGCCCAGGGACAGGGCGGTATTGGTGTAATAAGAATAAGCGGAGAAAAATCCTTTGAAATTACAGACAGAATATTTAAATCTGTAAGCGGTAAAAAAATAGTCGACATCAAGGGTTACACAGCACTTTTTGGTCACATTTATAAAGGTGGCGAAAAGATTGATGAGGTTGTTGTGCTAAAATATATTGCACCAAAATCCTTTACTGGAGAAAATGTTGTGGAAATCTCCTGCCATGGTGGAATGTTTATCACAAGGGAAGTTTTAAAATGTGTAATTGACGCAGGGGCAACCCTTGCACAGCCCGGTGAATTTACAAAAAGAGCATACCTCAACGGTAAAATGGATTTGACCGAGGCGGAATCTGTTATGGACATTATCTCTGCACAGTCAAAGGATGCTGTCCGTTCCGCAATGTATGTAAAAGAGGGTGCACTTTACAAAAAAAGCATTGAAATAAAGGATTTGCTCCTTAACAAAACAGCACACCTTTCCGCCTGGGCGGACTATCCCGAGGAGGATATTCCCGAGGTAACAACGGAGTCTGTAAGGGATGCAGTTGACAATAGTATAGAAACTCTTGAAAAATTACTATCCACCTATGATGCAGGACAGGTTATCAAAGAGGGAATAGATACAGTAATAGCAGGTAGACCTAATGCGGGAAAGTCAACTCTTATGAACCTTTTAGCCGGCAGGGAAAAGTCCATCGTTACCTCTGTCGCCGGTACAACAAGGGATGTTGTTGAGGATACAGTCCTTGTGGGAAATGTAATACTAAAGCTGTCGGATACAGCCGGAATAAGAGAAACCGACAACGAAATCGAAAAAATCGGTGTACAAAAAACTATGGAAAAAATCCACAGCTGTGGTCTTGTAATAGCTCTTTTTGACAATAGCGAGAAACTCACAGAGGAGGACATAAAATTAATTGATGAGATTAAGGATATGCCCAGCATTGCTGTTATCAACAAAACCGATTTAGATAATAAAATCAACATTGAGTATATAAAAGAAAATATTAAATATATAGTATATATTTCTGCAAAAAATGAGGAAAATATAGAAGAGCTTAAAAAAGTTATAGAAAAGGTTGCAGGAACAGAAAACTTTGACCCAAGCGGGGGAGT
>JBJEOU010000075.1:35762-38253 GCA_051880875.1 Ruminococcus sp.
GTTTTTTAGGAAAGTCTGTTGCCGTCATTGTTGACAGACCCCTTGGAACAACACATCCTAACCATGAGGATATTGTATATCCTATAAATTACGGTTATATTGAAAATTTATTTGCCGGAGACGGTGAGGAACAGGACGCATATATTTTAGGTGTTGATAAAAAGGTAGATACTTTTAGGGGATCGGTTATAGCTATTATCCATAGGATTGATGATGTGGAAGATAAATTAGTTGTTGCCCCGAAAAATATAAAATTTACATCCAAAGAAATAATGGAAAAGGTGTATTTTCAAGAGCAGTATTTTAAAACAGAAATAATTATGAATTAGCACATAGGGTGAAAGATATGAGTTATTTAGCAGGAGAATATGATGTTGCTGTTATTGGAGCAGGCCACGCAGGAATAGAATCTGCACTCGCATCTGCAAGGCTTGGTTGCAAAACAATAATTTTTACAATCAATAATGATGCAGTTGGCAACTGCCCCTGCAATCCCTCAATAGGAGGAACAGCCAAGGGTCATCTTGTCAGGGAGATTGACGCACTTGGGGGAGAGATGGGCAGAACAGCCGATGAGTGCTTTTTGCAAATGAGAATGTTAAACAGGGGCAAGGGTCCTGCTGTACATTCTCTAAGAGCGCAGATTGACAGAAGAAAATATGCAGACACTATGAAGCATAAACTGGAGCTACAGGAAAACCTTGTGCTCAGACAGGCTGAAATTATTGATATAAAAAAGAATGATGAGGAAAAGTGGGAGCTTAAGTCCAGAATGGATGCTATATTCACTGCAAAGGCTGTAATCATTGCAACAGGTACATACCTTGGCGGTAAAATTTTTGTAGGTGACACCTCCTATGAAAGCGGTCCTGACGGAATTTTCCCTGCAAAATTTTTAGGTAAAAGCCTTAAAGATTTAGGATTAAAACTGAGAAGATTTAAGACAGGTACTCCTGCAAGGGTGTTAAGAAGTTCCATTGATTTCACAGACCTTGAGGTACAGGAGGGTGATGAACCGCCTGTTCCATTTAGCTATGACACAGAAAGTCTTGGAGAAAACAAGGTTGTATGTCACATATCATGGACTAATGAAAAAACAAAACAGATTATCCTTGACAATATTGAGAGAAGTCCACTTTACGGAGGAAAAATTGAGGGTGTTGGTCCTCGTTATTGCCCAAGTATTGAGGATAAAATTGTCCGTTTCAGCAACAAGGAAAGACATCAGCTGTTTATAGAACCTTGTGGACTTGATACAGAGGAAATGTATTTACAGGGTATGAGTTCTTCTCTGCCTGAGGAAGTGCAGACAGAATTTTACCACAGCATAAAGGGACTTGAAAATGTTGAGATTATGCGACCTGCCTATGCAATAGAATATGATTGCATTGACCCACTTCAAATGGACAGCACCTTGGAATTCAGAGATTTCAAGGGATTGTACGGTGCAGGACAGTTTAACGGCAGCAGCGGTTACGAAGAGGCTGCCGCACAGGGACTTATAGCCGGAATCAACGCCGCCCTTAAGGTGCAGGGCAAAACTCCTTTTATTCTTGACAGAGCGTCCTCATACATTGGTACACTTATTGACGACCTTGTAACAAAGGGTTGTAATGACCCATACAGAATGATGACCTCCCGTAGTGAGTACAGGCTCATTCTCCGTCAGGACAATGCTGATGTAAGGCTTACACCCCTTGGCAGAGAAATCGGACTTATTTCTGACGACAGGTGGGAAAGATATCTTAAAAAGCAGGAGCTTAAAAAAGAGGAATACAAGCGAATAAAAAATAATGTTTTTGCCCCCACAGAAGAACTGAACAACATACTTGTTTCACGTGAAACATCTCCCGTTGAAACAGGTGTACGAATGATTGATTTGCTGAAAAGACCTCAAATCAACTATGAATGTCTATTGCCTGTTGATGTTGACCGCCCAAATATAGACAGAAATATCTTTGAACAGGTGGAAATAGAAATCAAATATGAGGGATATATAAACAAACAGCTTGAACAGGTTGAAAAGATGCGTAAGCTGGAAAAAAAGAAACTGCCTGAAAATGTGGACTACACAACAGTAACAGGTCTAAGGCTGGAGGCACAGGAAAAGCTAAACAAGGTCAAGCCTGAAAATATCGGACAGGCATCCAGAATCAGCGGTGTTTCCCCAGCGGATATAAGCGTTTTATTAATTTGGTTAAGTCAAAAGAGGTAGACTATGGATAATGAGATAATCAGCTTGGACAGCATTGGAATTGAAGAAGAAATTATCACCCACGAAAGGTACAACAGACCAACACCAAACGGGGGAGATTACTCCGAAATTTTCTATATGGATGACGACGGAAAATATGTGGACAAAAAGGTTGCTACAAAGGCTGTAATTTACGAGTGTAAAAACGACGGCACAGCCATCAACCGCACATTTATGGAGAAAAGAAAATGATTGATGTACTGACAAATGCCCTTGCCACAAAGAATATTGTGTTAA
>JBJEOU010000075.1:38353-41475 GCA_051880875.1 Ruminococcus sp.
ATGAGGTTTGCAGTTCTTTGGGGATAGACGCAGAGATTATTCATAAGAGAGCCGAAGAGGGTGGACGGGATAAAAATCTGAGGGATAAATTTGACATAGCTACATCAAGGGCTGTGGCAAATATGAACACCCTCTCTGAATACTGTTTGCCATATGTTAAGGTTGGGGGAAAGTTTGTTGCTATGAAAGGCAAAAACGGAACAGCCGAGCTTGAAAAGGGAATAGAGGCTGTAAAAATCCTTGGTGGCGAAAAAGAAAAGGTTGCCGAATTTACCCTGCCCACAGGTGACGAAAGAACTATCATTGTAATCAATAAAAAAGTTCCAACGCCAAAGCAGTACCCACGTCAAAGCGGAAAAATAAAATGCAAGCCTTTGGGTATACAATAATATATTTGCTAATAACCTCCCAAAAGGGAGGTTTTCTTTATTTATACCCAAAAGAATTATCCACTCTTTTCCGACACAATATGTTGTATATTTACAAAACAAAATTTTTTATTTACACAAGATACGACACCATTTTTGCTAAGGCAGTAGTATTATATAATCACAGGGAAACACGAAGGGTTGATGAAGAAAATGCGGATATTATCTAAAGACGAACGCAAAGTCGTAGATATTCCTGCAAGAAAAATCAGACCTAACAAAACCCAACCACGCAGGGAGTTTGACGAGAGCGAGCTGAGGAGTCTTTCTCAGTCGATAGCAAACAACGGACTGCTCCAGCCCCTGACAGTACGGAAAATCAGAAATGACGAGTACGAGCTTATTGCAGGGGAACGCAGACTTCGTGCCAGCGTGATGGCAGGGTTCAGAACAATTCCCTGTATAGTAATGAAATGCTCCGATAAAGACTCCGCCATCTATGCGCTGATTGAAAATTTACAGCGTAAAGACCTGGGAATGTTTGAAGAGGCAAGAGGCATCAGTCGTCTTATCCGAAAATATGGCATCACCCAGGAACAAGCGGCAATTCAGATTGGCAAAAAACAGTCCACAGTTGCCAACAAACTCAGACTTTTAAGGCTTTCATATGAAGAACAGGACTGGATTATCCAAGCCGGACTTACCGAACGCCATGCAAGGGCACTCCTGAAAATCGGTAACGAAGACTTGCGAAAAGAAGCTCTGTCCCACATTGTAGCCGAAGGACTGAATGTTAAGGAGTCGGAGCGTTACATTGACAGCATCCTACATAAAAAAGTTGTACAACCCACCCTTTCCTCAACGGAGAAAAAGGTTGTTATCAAGGATGTACGAATTTTTGTCAACACCATAAACCGTGCGGTTGACACAATGCGCCTTTCGGGGATAGACGCAATCAGCGAAAAGCAGGAAACCGCCGACTACATTGAATATACAGTAAAAATCCCCAAAGAAAAATCGCTGAAGGATTTTCAGCGTACAAACAAGCTTTCCTCTTAGGATAAGGGGGAAATTCCCCCTTATCCGTTCCACTCATACCCATTTCCTTATCTGAACCCCTTGCCAAAGGTCACACAGCAATGTGTGGCCTTTTGGCGTTTATACTTATATCAATGTTTCACGTGAAACATTATTAAGTGTTTAACAAAGAAAAAGCATAAAAATTTTATATTTCACTACAAATACCTTTAATTTTCATCCTGTTTATGATATAATTTGAAAAGAAAAAAGAGAAAATTATATTATAGGAGAAAAAATGGCAAAGGTTATAGCAGTTGCAAACCAAAAAGGCGGTGTGGGCAAAACCACCACAGCAGTAAATCTTGCTGCATCCTTAGGTTTGTACAACAAAAAGGTACTTTTAATAGATATTGACCCCCAGGGCAACTCCACAAGCGGTTTGGGTGTTGATAGAAGAAATGTTAAGAACAGCACCTACACAATGCTTACAGAGGGTATCACAGCAGATAAATGTATGATAAGAACAGAGTTTCAGGGACTTTATCTTCTTCCAAGCGACATAAATCTTGCAGGTGCAGAGCTTGAAATTGCTGATTATCCTCACAGGGAATCAATCTTGAAAAACGCTGTTGTTCCTGTCAAAGGGGATTTTGACTACATAATTGTTGACTGTCCTCCGTCATTAGGAGTAATAACAACAAACGCCCTCACATTGGCAGACACAATTTTAGTTCCCATACAATGCGAATACTATGCACTTGAGGGACTTAGTCAGCTTATGGCTACCGTAAGAAGGGTCAAGAGAATGTACAATTCCCGTCTTGATATAGAGGGTGTTTTGCTGACAATGTATGACGGCAGACTTAATTTAACACAACAGGTTGTGGCGGAGGTTAAAAAATTCTTCCCAAAGAAGGTTTTTGCCACAGTTGTTCCAAGGGGCGTAAGACTTTCGGAAGCACCATCCTTTGGAATGCCCTGCTACTATTTTGACAAAAAGTGCAAGGGTACAGAGGCGTATCTTTCCCTTGCAACAGAAATAATCAGAAAGGAGCGCTCAGATGGCTAAAAAAGGCGGACTTGGAAAAGGTCTTTCCGCAATATTTATGGAGAACGAAAGCGAAGACCAGAACAGCACAGTCACTCTGAAAATCTCTGAAATAGAGCCAAACAAGGACCAACCAAGAACAGATTTTGACGACAAAGCCTTGTCGGAGCTTGCAGAGAGTATTGCACTTCACGGAGTTTTGCAACCTCTTTTGGTAAGGCCTCTTGTTTACGGCGGTTATCAGATTGTTGCCGGCGAAAGGCGATACAGAGCCTCAAGAATGGCAGGTCTTACTGAAGTTCCCGTTGTAATTCGCGAGCTTGACGACAAGGAAACAATGGAGCTTGCCCTTATAGAAAATCTCCAGAGAGAAAACCTGACGCCTATTGAAGAGGCAAAGGGCTACAAAACCCTGATGGACACCTATGGTTTCACCCAGGAACAGGTTTCTTCATCAGTGGGCAAAAGCCGTTCCGCAGTTGCAAATTCATTAAGACTTCTCAATTTGCCGGAAGAAATCATTGATTTGCTTTCCCAGGGGAAAATCACAGGTGGTCACGCACGGGCATTGTTATCCCTTGAAAGTGCCGAGGAAATGTTAAAAATTTCCCGGGAAATTATAGATAAGGATTTGTCCGTAAGACAAACAGAAAAGCTGACCCAGAAGGCAAAAAAGGGAGATAAAA
>JBJEOU010000076.1:0-10583 GCA_051880875.1 Ruminococcus sp.
TCTTTGAAAAGCTGGGCAGATTCCCCAAGGAGGGAGAAGTGCTGGACACCGAGGGCCTGCGCTTTGAAATTTACAAGGTAGAGGACAGAAGAATCATCAGCATCATAGTAAAGGTTGACCCGGGGTTCAAATTGAAAGTTGAAAATTGAAAATGGAAAATGTAATCTCCCCGTCATTCCGAAAAAACGAAGTGACCGAGGAATCTTAAAGAAAAGCAGTATTGCATAAACCGAAACTAATAAGTGAGATGAAATTCTGATAATACAAAGGCTCCATCGGATGAGGGAGCTGTCGCCAAAGGCGACTGAGGGAGTGAAAAAGTAGTCAATACATCTTGGCTTGTCTTTAGATTTCAAAGTTTGAGTCAGAACATATAACCGCACTATCCTCTAAAGACAAAGAGAGATAAAGAGAACACTTTTTCCCTCCTTCCACCGCAAGCGGTCCCCCTTTTTCTGGCGAAAACAGCAAACCCTTTGTCACTTCGTGACATTTCCCTTAGCAAGGGAATACCCGTCTGGTGGAGGCTTTCTGTAACCCAAAGTACCTACTTCATCACTATTCACTATTACTTCTTACTTATCATTTAGCGAGAGCCTTTTTCACCATTCATACTCTGATTTCCCTATCTGCTACGGAGTGTATTTTCTCTGTGAGAAAATTAATCGGTATGCACAGAAAACCCCAGTAGGTGCTGTACAGAATACACACCTGTCCGAGAATGTTAAAGGGCATACTGCCGTAGTTCCACACATTCATATGAAGTACAAGGTTTACAATGCACCCCACAGTAAATTCAAGTGCTGTTATCAGGAGTGCTCCGGCTACGCATTTTTCCAGCAGAGAATAATCCCTCATAGCATAAAACAGCTTGTAAAGGGAGAGAAAGCATATCCCCCCAAGTAAAACCATTGTGTAGTGGGTGTGGCCTCGCCACAAAATTTCTATTAAAGAATAGGACACTCCCCCAAGGAGGAAAACCACTGCATCCCATTTTAAACACATAAAAATCACCACCTTTAGTGTAGACCAAAGTGGTGATTTTTATTATATCTTTATTTTTCCAAATCATTTACAATTTCTTCAAGCTCGTCCCTTGTGACAAGGACATTAAGTGCGGAAATCATTGCCCCTGTGGAAAGGTAAAGGGGCATATTAAAGTGCCTTAGCACCCTTTCACGCTTTTCCTTTGAGTTTGGTCTGCCTGTTAACCCAAGGTCAAAAAAGTCGCTTTTTGTAATTTCAGATTTTTTGTGAGGAACTTCCCCCTCGATGGTGGCGTCCGACCTTTTGATTGCGGAGATTATCTCTTCATTACCAATCCCCTCAACACCAAGGATGCCCTCCTTTGATGGCTTTGCCTTTCGCTTTTCCTTACCCTTAAGACAGGGTATGTAGCACTGTTTAATATTCTTTTCGGGAATAATTCCCTTTAAGAAATTTCTGATGACAAAGCCTGCGGAGTCGCTGTCGGTGATGATTAGTATTCCCCGTTTTTCCGCCAGTTGTCTTATGAGGGACTGCTTTTCCTTATCCTTAAAAATTCTGAAACCGTTTGTTTCTATAATAGGTGCGTCAATTATTGAGCTAAGCTTGATTTTGTCGTATCTTCCCTCTACAATAACAGCCTCTTTGATTTTAAGCATAGTCTTTCTCCTTTGAAATCAGGGACAGCTTTGCTATCAGCTTTTCAAGGAGAGTTCTCCCATTAGCCGAGGTGCTTTTCAGCTTGTAGTCGGTGCTGAGAATTTCGTCAATGCTCTTTCTAAGGGCAGGGGTGGAAATCCTTTTGCCTGCTCTTGAGGCTTTTTCAAGGGCAAACTTTCGGTTGCCGTAGCTGAAATCCTTGGCTACTGTTGCCACAGGCACTCCGCTCTCTGCCCCCACCCTTGCACGGTACAAATCCATATACGCACCTGCTATGGCGCTGACAATGGCTATTGGCTCTGTTTTCTGATAAAAGAGGATGTCCAGCTCCTTATATGCCTTGTCAAGATTTCCTGCTATTATGTCGTTAGCCATATAGTAAACCTTTGTTTCAAGGTTGATATGCACCAAGGAATCAATCATTTCCGCTGTAATTTCTTGACCGTCGGCATAGGCACACAGCTTGTCCAGTTCATTCTGGAGCAAAGTAAGGTCTGTTCCGCAGTAGTCAACAATTTTCCCTGCATTTACCGCTGTAAGGGGGCAACCCCTTTTGTACGCTCCGCTTACAAGCTGTTTTGAAAGTGCGTTGGAGTCGTACTTGGGAAGTTCTACTGCAACTCCCAATTTATCCACGGCTTTAATAAAAGCAGAAAAGTTCTTCCCCGAAATTTCAAGTGTGGGGAAAGTGAAGATAATCACCGTTGTATCGGGAATATTTTTGATTACTTCCTTCAGCTTTTCAAAGTCGGCTTTTACAAGGGTTTCTATGTTAAGGTCTGTAACCTTGACGCAGTTGTATTCACTCATAAAGGGCATAATGTCCGCAGACACTGCAATATCGTCAATACTGCTGTTATTCCCCAGGTTGTGAAAGTTAAATTCGGGAGGATTTTCCCCCATAACGGCGGTAACAAGTCTTTGGGTGTATGTCTTTACAAGGAATTTTTCTGTACCGTAAAAGCAGTATAATTTTTCAAACTTTTTGTCCTTGATATGCTTTTTTATTTCCCGTTCTTTCATAACCATTTACCACACCTCCAGTTGTGACGAAAAGTCACCGTTGAATGTTGTATATAACCTGTTTGATTTTATATTAGTTTCACTCCAAGTTTTCCCAAAGGACTCCTCGTCACAGGAAAGTATAAGGAGGTTTGCTTGTATAAGATAGTCGTTTTTGTTTGGTGCATCAGCTACTACTACATCCGCACTTCTGTACTTCTTGTCAAGGAGTGAGCAGTCGCCGTACCGTGGGAGAATAAGGACAGTTTTCCCCTGACAGGAAAGATAGGTGAACACCTTATTGTCCCTGACAATGTACTGAATTTCCATATCCCCCACAAGGGCTTTGTAGTCCTTTCTGAAAACAGTAGTTCTGTTGTAGGTACTGCTCAATATGTCAGCAGAATAATCATATATTAAAATACTCCCCAAGTCAAATTCTTCACAGAATTCATCGAAAAATCTGTTTCGGCTTTTCCCCTTGCCTGTAACGCTTATCAGGTTGTAGCTCTCCCCTGTTTCAGCCAAGGAATACACCACATCGTCATAGCAAAAATCACCGCCACAGGACAGGATAACCGACTTTCCTTTGTGGGTGACTGTGGCTGTGATGCCCTTTCCGCACTCATAAACACGCAGGGTGCATTTGTTGTAATTCACAAAATAATCCGAAACAATCCCCACAAGCAACACAATGACGCATATTAAACTTGCCAAAGGAACAGTTCTTTTATAATTCTTTATAAGAATTACACAAAGTATCATCACAAGGCACATACCCATCCACACATACACAAAAGCCTTGTTTGCATTTACATAGCTTAAAGGGAGATTCCCCAATACCACTGCTACCGTGTGAATGAAAGATGAAAGCCGGTCGGCAATAAAGAGGAATGGTGCATAAAGCCACGCTATACCGGTAAGGGCAAGGACACTTCCCACAATAATCATCAAAAACAAAAGCTGAAAGACAGGGGTGATTAAAAGGTTAGTAAAGATTTGCACCAAAGAGATGCTGTGGAAGAAAATTATTATCAAGGGGAATGTGAAAAGAGAAGCGGAAAATGTGACGGACAGAATATTGATAATCCCAGTAATAATTCTGTTAGAGAAATTTAACTTATTGATTATATAGCTACTTAAAGGCGTTGTCAAAAGTATTATCCCAAGTGTTGCAGAAAAGGACAACAAAAGTCCTGTGTCACCTGCTGAATAAGGATTGAAAAGGATAATAAACAGTCCTGCAATTCCAAGAGAATTTAATGAATCCGCCTCGCCACCAATCATTATACCCACAACAAAGATAATCATCATTATTCCACTTCGCATTACCGAAAAGGAAAGTCCTGTCATCACCATATAGAACAGAACAAAAAGTATTGTTATGGGACAATAGATATACCGTTTTCTGAAAACTTTTCTAAAAATAAAAAGGCATATCATAGAAAGAACACTCATATGAAGTCCCGATACAACCAGAATATGACTTAACCCTGCTTTACGAAAATCCTCCTTAATATCTGCACTTACAGACATTTTATCTCCAAAGGCTATGGCATTGCAAATAGTTGCATTCTTGTCGTCCATATAGGAGTTGACGCCATTCTCCAATAAATTTTTCAGTCGGTAGGGGTAATATTTGATAGAGTGGCTTTGCGCCTTTTCTACAACAATACTGTCTTCCTTATTAACAGTACCTGAAAGGTAGTAACCCTTGGTTTTGTTGTAGTCACTTTTTGTAACGGATAATGTACAGGAAAGGCTGAGAATATCGTCAAGCTCTGCACCTAAATCAGACTTTGATTTCAGTATAAACTTTATACTCTTTTCGTCATCATCTACAATGGTGGTTTTCAGAAAGTAATAGTATTTTCCGTAACTTTCGTATGTTTCATCAACCACCTTTGCACTTATTTTTAATTCCTTTTCAGAATAATCATAAGCAACAGGGGTGTAGTAAAATTCTGTATAAGAAATAAAAATCAATGCAAAGATTATAGCTGTTGAGAATATCACCCTTACACCTTTGCTGTGTCTGAACCTTTTAATAACAATTGTGCATAAAAGTAAAAATACACCCACAACGGCAATCACAAGGGCAAATATTTCTCCGAAAAAATAGGCGAAAGAAAGCGTAACCAGTGCTGTAATGCCCACTAACGCTCCCATTCGCCTCATAGTACTTTCTCCGTCCGTTATTAATTATGTAAAGAACAGGGGTAGCTTTTCAAGAAAAACTATGTCATCCCTGTCGGCGGCGTCACCCTCTGCAAGAACTGCGGCACAGGCAACCACATTTCCGTCAATAGCCTTGCACAAGTCCTTAAGGGCAGAAACGCTCTCCCCTGTGCTGATAACATCGTCAACAATCAGCACCCTTTTTCCCTTTAAAAGCTCCGCCTTGTCGCCGTCAAGGTAAAGGGTCTGAACACCCGCTGTGGTGATGGACTTTACCGCAACAGACACAATGTTGTTCATATAAGCCTTAACGGATTTGCGGGCAACCACATATGGCTTTCCGCTTTGTCTTGACATCTCATAACCCAATGGAATACCCTTTGCCTCGGCAGTTAAAATCACATCAAACTCAGGCACCTTATTAAGGAGCTGTGTTGTAGCCTTTTCGGTAATTTCAACATCGCCGAACATAACGAATGCGGCGATTGTCAGCTTGTCGTTGATTTTGCAAAGGGGCAGGCTTCTCTCACAGCCTGCTATTGTCATCTTATAATTTTCCATAGCAACCTCTTTATCCTTGAAGGAGTTTTTCACGCCATCTCTGTGCTGAGCTTTTTTCCGCCCAACAGGTGGAAATGCAGGTGGAATACAGTCTGGCCTGCCTCTTCCTTGCAGTTTGTTACAACACGGTAGCCGTTTTCAAGTCCCAAATCCTTTGCAACCTTTGGTATAGTTTCAAAGATGTGTGCAACAAGGGAAGAATTGCTTTCGTCAATTTTGTCTGCACAGCAGATATGCTCCTTGGGGATAAACAAAACATGAACAGGTGCCATAGGGTTCAAATCCTTAAAGCACAGAATTTTGTCATCCTCATAAACCTTTGTTGAGGGGATTTCTCCCGACGCAATTTTGCAGAAAATACAGTCGTCCATAATAACGCTCCTTTATGTTAAGTTTATATATTAAGTTTATTTTTTGGCGGTAATTTTCTTTTCTTCTCCACGAAGGAGTCTGCCGATGTTTCCGTGGTGCTTAAGGATAACCACAAGACCTGTCAGCAGGGCAATTCCCGAAACCACAAAAACATATCCCAAGGAATGAGGTGAGCTTGTACCGAGGGACGGCTTGTAAACAAAGAAATATGTAATCAGAAATGTTACAGGGCCGTAAATCAGGGCACCAATCAGCGAGCCGATGGAAATAATCCTTGTGAACAAAAAGACAATGAGAAAAACTCCAAGCACGATTAAAAATACTCTCCAGTCAAGGACGAGAATCATACCTATGGCGGCAACAACGCCCTTTCCACCCTTAAAGCGGAAGTAAATCGGGAACATATGACCTATAACGCAGAAGAACCCTGCAATATATTTGCAAACCTCTGATGCGTCAGCCACAAGGGTTGTGTAGTTACTGTTGAGCCATATGTCCATACTGCTTCCCAAAAGTGCCAAAGAGGCAACAGATGCCCCAAAGTTAAAGATTAACACAGACACATAAACGGCTACAACAGCCTTTAAAAAGTCGCATACAATGGTAATAACGGCAGGCCCCTTGCCCACACATCTCAGAACATTTGTAAAGCCTGCATTCTTACTTCCCATCTCCTTGATGTTTCCGCCCTTTGTCACAATTTTTGTAACAATAATGGCGGTGTTGATTGAGCCGAACAGATAGGCAAGTACAGCCGAAATTATGCAGGGAATACCCACTACAAGATAAATCAATTTTTCTCCCCTCTTTCTCTGATGATAATACGAATTGGTGTGCCCTCAAGCCCAAAGGTTTCTCTGATTCTGTTTTCAAGATACCTTTGATAAGAGAAGTGGAAAAGCTCCTTGTTGTTGCAGAAGAACACAAATGTAGGAGGCTTCACAGAGGCTTGTGTACAGTAGTAAATTTTCAGCCTTTTACCCTTGTCGGTTGGTGGCTGAACCCTTGTTGTTGCTGTGTTCAGCAAATCGTTAAGCATACCTGTGCGGATACGCATTGCGTTGTTAGCCGCAACAGTTGTTATCAGCTGAAACAGATTGTCCACCCTCTGACCTGTTTTTGCAGAGATAAAAATATATGGCGTGTAGCTCATAAATGCAAATTCTGTGTCAAGGGTCTTTTTAAAACTGTTCATTGTGTGGGTGTCCTTTTCTATGGCATCCCACTTGTTAACAGCGATTATACACCCTTTGCCAGCCTCAATAGCCATACCTGCAACCTTGCTGTCCTGCTCGGTGTAGCCAACAGAGGCGTCAATCATAATCACGCACACATCGCACCTGTCAATGGCCATCTGTGCTCTTATAATGCTGTATCTTTCAATATCGTCATAGACACGAGCCTTCCTTCTCATTCCGGCTGTGTCGATAAAGTTAAATCTTCCGTACTTGTTTTCCACAACGGTATCAATGGAATCCCTTGTTGTGCCGGCAATGTCTGAAACAATACATCTGTTCTCCCCTGTGATGTAGTTTATAAGGGAAGATTTTCCCACATTAGGCTTGCCGATAACTGCAACGGAGATTATATCCTCATTTTCCTCCTCGTCATCCTGTGGAGGTAAAAATTTGCAAACCTCCTCCAGCAAATCGCCTGTGCCTGTTCCGTGAACAGAGGAAACCTGTATGGGGTCCCCAAGTCCAAGGTTGTAAAACTCGTAAAACTCAGCAGGAGGCTGTCCGATTTTGTCGCACTTGTTGACGCAAAGCACAACAGGCTTTCCGCTTTTCTGGAGCATCTGTGCAACCTCTTCGTCAGTTGCAACAACTCCGTCATGTACATCGGTAACAAGAATGGTCACATCCGCTGTATCTATGGCAAGCTCCGCCTGCCTTCTCATCTGCTGTAGGATAATATCGTCGGAATAAGGCTCAATGCCCCCTGTGTCGATAATTCGGATTTTACGGTTGTTCCATTCACATTCGCCGTAAATCCTGTCCCTTGTAACGCCCGGTGTGTCGTCAACAATAGACAGGCGTTCGCCTATTAACTTGTTAAATAATGTTGATTTGCCCACATTAGGCCTGCCTACAATGGCTACGATTGGTGTTGACATTTTTCCTCCCGTTTCATTACAATTTATTCTAACCTTTTACCACGCTACTACTCTGTCATTCCGAGCTACTACTTTGTCATTCCGAGCTTGTCGAGGAATCCCCTTCCTCTACTACTCATTTTGTTAGAGAAATCATATTTTCATATAACCTATTAGTGTCGCTTTATGCACTACTGCTTTTCTTTAAGATTCTTCAGTCGTTTCACTCCCTCAGAATGACAGAGAGGGGGAAACCCTTAGAATGACAGGAAAGGTTCAATTCCAAATTCTCCAAACTCAAAACTCTAAACTCAAAACTCTAACTTAATTATACTTTATTTTGTCACAAAATGAAAGTATTAATATATATAATTTAAAAAATATGAAAAATATCGGCATAAAAAAAGACGGAAATTAATCCGTCTGTTTTTTATTATTCGGATTATAAAGCTTATTCAGCCTCAACTGCAATTACCTGTCTGCCGTTGTACTGACCGCAGTTCTTGCAAACCTTGTGGGGAGCCTTGTACTCACCGCATGTAGGACAAACTGCAAGAGCAGGAGCGTCTAACTTCCAAACATTGGATCTTCTCTTCATTTTTCTTGCGTGTGAATGTTTTCTCTTTGGTACTGCCATTTTAATCTCCTCCTGTAATATATGCTACTTTAATAGTTCCTTTAATGCCTCAAGACGAGGGTCAATTTCTTTATGTGAGCAGTTGCAGTCGCCTTCGTTCAAATCCTTACCGCATTTAGGGCAAATCCCCTTGCAATCCTCCTTGCACAGGTACTTAACCGGCAGATTAAGGATAATATCCGACTGTATCAGCTCGTCAACATCAAGTGTAAAATCCGGAGTTTCGATGTAATCATCATTGTCATCCCCCTCAAGTGAAACCACAAGGCGATGACTGAACTGGTAATTTATTTCCCTTTTGACCTCCTTATAACATCTGTCACAAGGACGGCAGAAGGTGAATCTTACATCAAAATAAATGTCCACAAGACCGGCTTTGTTTACAGCCTCGCCCTTTACCATAACAGGCGACACGAATGGAAAAACTCCGCCAATATCAATGTCAGACATAGAAAGCGAGCATTTAAAATTCTTTTTGCTGTTTTCCTCAAGGAAAACACTCTTTAGGTTAAGAATCATAAATACACCTTCCCCAGTAAACACCGACTAACATTATACATAAATGCACCCGCTTTGTCAATACAAAATATGAGATTTTTCGGAAAAAAGCAGACAAAATCCCCTTAGTCCTTTGTGTCCTTAAGACCTAAGATATAATCGGTTGAAACCTTATATAACTTAGAAAGGGCAATCAGCACATCAGAGGGTATATCCCTTGTCCCCTTTTCGTAGCGAAAATATTGTGGTTGCTTCATATGGAGATAATCTGCCAAATCCTGTTGAGTCAGGTCATTATCCTCACGCAGTTCACGAATGCGTTTGTAATAAGCCAAACAATTCACTTCCTTAAAAGAATTCCTATTGACAGAATATCAGCGTTTATGATAAAATAACTAATATAATAACCATACGGTTATAAAATATGAGGGGAACTGACAAAAAATGAGGTATTATTTATCAATATGTATATTCTTATGCATATACACCTTAACTTTATTTATACACAGAAAAAAAGAGAATAAACTAAAAAGCGAAAAACCTCCACCCAATAAAATTTGGAATATCAACTCTTAAACTGTGCCATTTATAGGGCATAAAAATAACATTATCAATTTTAATTTTTAGGAGGTACATATACTATGTATGTAAAACCAATCATCTACCGCATTTTTTCAATTATTACCCTTATATTATCTGAAACAGCATTAATTATTGGTGTGATATTTACATTTCCTTTAGTTAATGACTTATCAAATGGTCTTCCCATTTTAATACATCTAACAATAATGATATTATTTACTTCATTATTTTTACTGGGTCTGTTTTGCAATTATATTGAATCTTCTGCGATGTTAACCTTTGCAGATATGATTCAACACGAAGAAAAGTTTTTGCTACATAAAATGGATAAAAAGTTTTATCATCTTCCATTCAAGCTGTTTCGTGGTTATGGCATAGCAGTAATGACCGTTGTTTCAACAATTTATGTAATAGCTTACATCGTATTGGTAATCGTCCAATCCATAAGGACATCAAGTTTTATCTCATTGCCATTAATTCCGCTTTTGTTTGCCTTTTTAACTATTCTTTTGACTTACATAACATATTATGTAAAATTCAAGGCAATAGGCGACCTATATGAACTACACACCACAAAAAACGAAAGTGATATTTTTAAAGCCCGTTTTAAAGAAAACAATCCCAATTTGATGCGTGGTTACTGCATTTTCCTTTATGTTATGGCTATAATTCTTGTTATCGCATTCATTGTTACAATGTTCCTAACAGTTGGTGACCTATTTGAAATTCTTGATACAGCTTACGCAATACTTACAATTATCGGACTCATAATTCTGTGTGGAATATCAATTATCTGTATGGCTATAAACGGCTGTTACTTTGATAACATCGGCAAGATGCTTGAACACCATATGATTAGGCTTAAAATGTTTTAACCCTTGATACGAAAAGAATAATCAAACAAACCAGCCACATCATAGCGATGTGGCTGGTTTTATCTTTGTATTTTTTTGATGTTTAATAAATCAGATTATCAAACCTTTTCGCAAACTGCGTTGATGCCTACGGGGA
>JBJEOU010000077.1:0-10513 GCA_051880875.1 Ruminococcus sp.
CTTCACAGGGCCTGTCCCTCAGTCGCTCTTGATAAGTGGCATTTTCAATTTGCTAAAATATTGTATCACATATTGATGTATATTGTCAACAGGTAATGACAATATGTATCAATATGTCAAAAAAGTTTTGTATGTGTCATTCCGAGCCACCACGCTGTCATTCCGAGCATAGCGAGGAATCCCCTTCCTCTTGATGCTACTTTGACCTGATAGTGTCGACTAATGCACTACTGCTTTCCTTTCGGATTCTTCAGTCGTTTCACTCCCTCAGAATGACAGGGGGTGAGTTCTCGTAATGACATAGTTGAGGTATACATAGAATGAGAGGTGGTAATAACATTACCGTTACAAATTTTCCATTTTCAATTTTCAATTATCCATTTCAAATTTCCCCGCCCTGTCGTTCCTATTGATGTTTCCTTAAGTCGATGATGTTGTATTGGTTGCGGAAGACGGTTCAGTTGACGATGTGCCGGTGTCGATGGAGGGGTTGGTGTTTTGTTCGTTCATCAGCTCATAGCTTCCGCCGAACTTGTTTAGCACAGTTGCAACAGCGTTGTAGGTTTCTGCGTCTGCGTCGTTGTTAATAAGGGAAAGTGTAAGGCTTTCCTCGCTGTTAAGCCTTGACTCCAGCTCATCGGTGGAGGTGAGAACCTCCCCGTTGTAGGAGATTTCCTCTCCCGAAACAGTTACAACTACAAGTGTTTCGTGAATGGGAATGGTGGTTGTGACGGTTTCAACATTTCCTTTATCACCCTGCTCATAGGGCGGTGTGGTGTTTCCGCTGAGGTAGGTGTAAACTCCCACAGCGACAGCCGTCAAAACAGCAAGTATGGCCACGGCGACAATCAGTCCCTTTCCCTTGCTCTTCTTTGTTTGCTTTTTTGTTTTGGGTGTGCTGTGGCTTTTTCTGTCCCTTGTGCTGTTGGATGTTTCCCTACGATTTCTTTGTTTATCCTTATTCTCAGAATGTCCCCTGTGACCTGTTTCCCTTGTGCTACGGGAGCTTTCTCTGTGATTTTTTCTGACCTCAGGTTCTCTTTGCTTTTCTTCCCCGTACTTTGGCAAATATTCGGTTTTTTCTTCCGATAGCTTTTCCTCTGAAAAAAAGTCCTTCTGTGCCCTTTTTTCCTGTCTTGCCTCGGCAAGGATTTTGTCGATTTCCGATTCTATGTCAGCCTGTCTGTCATTTTCAGGACTTGCGTATGAATTTGTTTTTCTTTCCTCAGAATTTCCGTATTCATTTTTCGCCATAATATCACTCCGTCCTTACCGTTTACTGATTACTATACTACTCTCTAATTTAACACAAAATCATACAATCTTCAACTTTTTTTTTATGGAAAATCATTGCCACTTACAAGCACAAAAGAAAAGCCAATGCAAGGGTTCCCTACGCATTAGCTTTCCAAAGTTTTTATAAAGTTATTATATTGTGTGGATGAGGATTATTTTACGATTTTCAGGGAAATATCAAATGCCTTTACAGAGTGGGTGAGAGCGCCGATGGAGATAATATCCACACCTGTTTCAGCCACACCTCTGATGGTTTCCTCTGTAATTCCGCCGGAGGCTTCAAGGAGTGCCTTGCCGTTTGTGATTTCCACAGCCTTTTTCATTGTTTCGTTGTCCATATTGTCCAGCATAATCACATCGACATCAACGGACAGAGCCTCCTTAAGCTCATCAAGGTTTCTTACCTCAAGCTCCACCTTAGCCATATGACCAAGCTTGCTCCTCAGCTTTTTCACAGCTCCTGTAATTCCGCCCCCTGCGTCAACGTGGTTGTCCTTAAGCATTGCGGCGTCGCTCAGGTTGTAGCGGTGATTTTTTCCGCCCCCAACTGTGACAGCGTATTTCTGGATTGGTCTAAGCCCCGGCAGAGTCTTTCTTGTGTCGGCAATGGAGGCGTTTGTGCCCTCCACAATTTTCACAATTCTGTTTGTCATTGTGGCTATACCGCTCATATGCTGGAGTAGGTTAAGGGCGGTTCTTTCACCCTTTAAAATTGTCCTTGTCTTGCCCTTTACTGTGGCGATAATGTCGCCTTTCTTAACATATTCGCCGTCATTTATAAGGATTTCATACTGAAAGTCCGGCTGAATAAGGGTGAAAACCCTGATTGCAACATCAATTCCGCAAAGTACACCCTCAGCCTTGGCAAGGAACTTCGCCTCACCCTCCTGCTCCTGTGGGATAAGGTTGTCTGTTGTAATGTCAATGTAGTTGATGTCCTCCTTAAGTGCTGACTTAATAAGGTCGTCAACATAAAACTGATTCAGCATCATAGGTTAATGCCCTCCTTGATTTCTTCCAGAATAATTCCTGCAACTGTTGCAAGGCTCAAAGCCTCTACATAGTCTATATTGATTTCATACTTTGTGGTGATTAAGTCCGACAGAATGGAGTCAACCTCCTTGTAGGCGGAGTCAACATTCTCAAGGTCGGGGATTACAAAATATGTCTTTTGCATAATCTCTCTTATCTTTGTGCGGATACCCTTTGGCAGTTTCTTCCCTGCAATATCCTGCTTTTCCGGCTCTGCACCAAGGGGCTTTCTGCCACCCTTGCGGATTCTGTCGGTGATGTCCTGGGACGCCCTCCTTGAAAATACAAGTGCCTCAAGGAGAGAGTTGCTGGCAAGACGGTTTGCACCGTGCACACCTGTGTGGGAGCATTCTCCGCAGGCATACAGTCTGTCAACAGAGGTTCTTGCGTCCAAGTCCACATTAATACCGCCCATAAGGTAGTGCTGACAGGGGTAGATTGGAATCCTGTCCTTTGTTATGTCAATGCCCTTTTCAAGGCACTTCTCATAAATCATAGGGAATCTTTCTATCAAGAAGTCAGCAGGCTTGTGGGTGATGTCAAGGTAGAAGTTACTGCTTCCTGTTTTCTTTTCCTCCAGCATAATTGCATTGGAAACCACATCCCTTGGGGCAAGCTCCCCACGGGAATCGTAGTTGAACATAAACCTTTCTCCGTTGCAGTTAAGAAGAACAGCGCCTTCACCACGGACAGCCTCGGAAATCAAAAATCTCTCACGGTCGCTTTTGCTGTCAAAGGCTGTTGGGTGGAACTGCACCCTTGAAAGGTGCTTGATGTTTGCCCCCAAAAGGTGGGCAAAGGTGATGCCGTCGCCTGTGGCAATGGCGGAGTTTGTGGTGTATTGATATACCCTGCCGATACCACCAGTGGCAAGAACACAGTATGAGCATCCATATACAAGGTTTTCTCCGTTCCTCAGAACACCAACATAAAAGCCGTGCTCCGATTTGTCAAGGGAATACACAAGGGCATTGTCCATTACGGTGATGTTAGGTCTTTTGGAAACAGCAACAAGTAGCTTTTCCACCATCTCCTTGCCTGTGGAGTCCTTGTGGTGAACAATTCTGTTACGGCTGTGACCGCCCTCCAGCGTTGCAAGGAGTCTGCCGAACTTGTCCCTGTCAAATTCAACACCTAAATCCTTCAGGTCAAGGACATCCTCGGGACCCTCTGTAACCAGCTTTTCAACAGCGGAAAGATTATTTTTGTATTTGCCTGCAATCAGCGTGTCGGCAATGTGTAGCTTGTAGTTATCGTTGCTTTTGTCCAGCACAGCGGCAACACCGCCCTGTGCAAAACTGCTGTTGCTAAGGCTGAGCTCCTTTTTGCTCAGTAACAGCACAGAAATATCATCGGGATATTTTAGGGCACCGTAAAGTCCGGCAACACCTGTGCCAACAATAATTACATCAAATTGTTTGTCCATTTTTATGACCTCTTTGCAACTTTTGTAAACGAAAAGCAGGTGATTTTTTTCGGTTTACAAAATATTTATAATATATTATACTACAATTAACAAATAATTTAAAGTGTATTATTAAATTTATTAACAAATTATTAAGTATATTCTGTATTTTATTGAAAGAGGGATATTATGGAGCTGAAAAGTAATGAGGAAAAGGTGACAAGGGCTGTCCTTGTCAGCGTAAATACAGGTGAATATGACGCAGATTCCTCAATTTTAGAGCTTGTGGAGCTTGCAAAAACAGCAGGGGCGGAAACCGTTGCAACTGTTATGCAGAACCTTTCCCGTCCCGAAACCGCCACATATGTGGGGGAGGGCAAGCTAAAGGAAATCAGCGACTTCTGTGAAAGTCAGGAGATTGATTTGCTCATCTTTGACAGCGAGCTTTCTCCAACGCAGATAAGGAATATTGAGGAGAGAACAGGTGTCAGGGTAATCGACCGCACAATGCTTATCCTTGACATTTTCGCAATGCGTGCAAAGAGTAAAGAGGGTAAGCTACAGGTTGAGCTTGCACAGCTAAAGTATATGATGCCAAGGCTTACAGGTATGGGAACAGCCCTGAGCCGTCTTGGGGGCGGTATCGGAACAAGAGGCCCCGGCGAAACAAAGCTTGAAACCGACCGCCGACACATCAGAAGACGAATGGAAACATTAAAGGAACAGCTGAAAAATGTGGAGCACCACAGAACACAGCTACGGAAAAGGCGAAAAAAGGACAATGTGATAACCGTTGCCCTTGTTGGCTACACAAATGCCGGCAAAAGCACCTTGATGAATTACCTCACAGACGCAGGAGTGCTGGCTGAAAACAAGCTGTTTGCCACCCTTGACCCCACATCAAGGGCATTAAAACTTCCAAACGGAGTTACCGTAATGCTGATAGACACCGTAGGTCTTGTAAGGCGACTACCTCACCACCTTGTAGAGGCTTTCCGCTCCACCCTTGAAGAGGCGGCAGAGGCGGATATTATACTGAATGTGTGCGATGTCAGCAGTGACGAGGCATCCCTCCACCTTAAGGTGACAAGGGAACTTCTGGAGAGCCTTGGCTGTGAGGACACACCAATTATCCCGGTGCTGAACAAGTGTGACCTTGTGGACGGCGATGTGATAATTCCACAGGTGGGCAACGGTGTGAGAATATCTGCCAAAAAGGGCATTGGAATTGATGAACTTCTGTACGCAATAGAGGACAACCTGCCTGTCAGGGTTAAAAAGATAAAGGCACTTCTGCCCTTTGACAAAATCGGAATCAGCGCCGAAATAAGGGAAAACTGCACCCTGTTAAGTGAAGAATATGTTGAAAAGGGACTGCTGATAGAGGCTTTCGTAAACGAAGAAATCTTCCGCAAAATCAGGGAATATATCATAGAAGAATAGCTTTGAAAATAGTTAAAAATTTTACCTCCCACTTTGGGAGGTAATTTACTGTAATAAAAAATATCATAAAAAATAAAATTTATGCACTAAAAAGGTGCTTTCAGTCGTGTTAATTGGTGAAGGGAGGTCAAAAAGATGTTTTTATTAAGTGGTAAAGATGCTTACAATCAGGTTGTTGAAGAATTCTCCGATATGATTTTCAGAATTGCCTATCAAAACCTGTGTAACTATACCGACGCCGAGGATGTGGTGCAGGAGGTTTTTCTGTCACTTTTAAAATCAAGTAAATCCTTTGAAAGCAAAGAACATCTCAAGGCTTGGCTTATTAAGGTCACCGTTAACAAATGTATTGATGTGAGAAAATCATTTTTCCGCAAGAATACCGTTCCCCTTGATGACCAAATAATTTCCTATACAGATGAAGAAAGCGGTGTTATGGAGGAAATTTTTAAATTGCCCAAGGACTACCGCAACATTATTTATCTGTACTACTACGAGGGCTACACCGTAAAGGAAATTGCCGAAATTTTAGGAAAAAATCAGAACACGGTGAACTCAAAACTCCAGCGTGGCAGAAAAAAGCTGAAAAATTTACTGGTGAAGGGAGAGTATGTTTATGATAAAAACCTACAAAAATGCACTTGATAAAACCAAGCCAAGTGAACAGTGCAAGAATAACGCAAAAGAACTTTATGACAAAATTAACTGCAATAGGGAGGATAATATTGTGAGTATAGAAACTAAAAGAAAATCAAGAAAAAGACCCATAGCCGTTCTGACGGCAAGCCTTGCAATGGTTTTGGCGTTGGGCGGTGTAATGACTTTTGGAATGTCAAAATCTGAAACAGGAACAAATAACAGCTTTGTGCTGTCGGTAAATGCGGCAGAGGTAACAAGGAGTAATTCTGCTGTTATGAATTTAAGTGACCAAAGCGGATTATCTATGTGTGAGGGGGACGACGGTAATGTCACATTTTGTGCATATCTCCCTATTGGATGTAAGGGGGATAACATTGACACTGTCACCTACGAAATAAACAGAGGGGCTTTTGATATTGCTACCCCTGAGGGCGACAAAACTATTGTAGATGGAAAAAAAGTTCCTATGATGAATACCCCACGAAGCGGAAGTGAGAATGACATCTTCAATGATTATTCTTCATTCACCGTTAAATATAATAACCAACCAAAGGATGATGTAACAATATCTATTGTGGGTGACTCGGACAAGCTCCCTGAAAAGGACAGAGAATATATAAAAAATCACATTGATGAGCTGTTCAACCTTGATGAAAATACATCACTGGAAAGACAAAAGGAAGTAACAGACAGGCTTTTGGGTGATATTGTTATCAAGGCTACTGTTAAGTACAATGACGGTACAACACAGACCCAAAGCATAAAGACCTGCACAAAGATTATGAAAGTTTCACAGGCTTTCCCCGAGGAAGTGGTTCCTGCCGAAAAGGACGAAAAAGGAGTATTTTTAAGCTTTGAGTTGGAAGAATAATCGTTAATTTTCCGATTAGCCAATGTTGTAAACTTATGAGGACAGCAAGAGGAATGAGATTCTTCGACAAGCTGGTCATGACAGACAAAGGCTCCATCGGATGAGGGAGCTGGCACGGCTTTAGCCGTGACTGAGGGAGTGAAAAAGTAGTCAATACATCTTGGTATGTCTTTAGATTACAAGGTGTGAGTCAGAACATTAAACCATACTATCCTCTAAAGACAAAGTGAGATAAAGAGAACACTTTTTCCCTCCTTCCACCGCAAGCGGTCCCCCTTTTTCTGGCGAAAACGGCAAACCCTTTGCCCCTGCGGGGCATTTCCCTTAGCAAGGGAATACCCGTCTGGTGGAGGCTGTCTGTAACCAAAAGTGCCTACCCATAACAAACCAGCCTGCCACAGTAGTGACAGGCTGATTTTTGTGCCTAAAATTTATTAATATTTTCCCACAAATTTTGCCTTTGACGGGGCATTGGGTTTTATCAGCTTTTGGTAAGTTTTTACCTTGGATTTTGGTAGGTTGAAGGTGGGAGTTTTGTTAATTAGCTTAAAAGCGTCAAGACCCATTGTATTAAATGCGGTTGACTGGAAATTAATAGTTTTTAGCTTACTGCACCTTGCAAAAGCCCTTACTCCAATTTGTGTTACCTGTTTTGGAATAGTAATTGTTTTTAATGAACTGCACTTGTAAAAGGCGTAATTACCGATGCTTTTGCCGTTATTTCCTGTTTTTACTGTGGAGAGTTTTGTGCAGTTATAAAAGGTTTTTGCACCGATATTCTTTGCAGAAGTAATATTTACACTTTTCAACTTAGTGCAGTTTGAAAAACTATCTGAACCAATGTCTGTTGCCTTTGGCATACTTGCACTTTGCAGACTACTGCAATTCAAAAATGCCCTTCTGCCAACAACTGTTGTATCCACAAGATTTACAGTTTTCAGACTTGTGCAGTTTTCAAAGACACCGCAGTATTTTACACCTTGGTAGTGGTCACTATCGGGATTGTGTTTAGTGTCCAGCACATTTGAATTTATCTTTGCCTCTCTTTCATACTTAAATGCTCCCTCTTTATAATAATTCCACTTGCCGGTTTTCATTTCTTTAACATCAATAATAGTGATTGCTTTGAGGCTTTTGCATCCGGCAAAGGCATATGCACCTATATAGTTTTTACGATAAGGAGATTGAAAGGTAAATAGTTTATTATTACCGTTTATTGTATTCAGACTTCTACAACCATAAAAGCACCCATCACCAATATATACTACACAGGGGATATTTATACTTTTTAGACTTGTGCAGTTACCAAACACACCCTCCAACATTTCGCTGTCGCTGAAAGGGTCACGCCCGCTTGACAAAGAGCCTACCATACCAATGGAGATGGTTTCTAAACTTTTACAACCGTAAAAAGCAGTACGCCCAACATATAACCTTATCCAGCTTATTATCCTCGTTTATATTGGTAAGGCTACTACATTTGTAAAAGGTCTTTGCACCAAGTCTTTCAAGATTGGGAATATTAATCTCCTTAAGTGCAGTACATTCCTGAAAGGCTCCAACATAATATTCGTGTACAGGATATGCCCAGTAATGTTCTTCACCATATTCATCTTCGTAATATAGGGGTAACCTTTCCCCATAAAGGGTTCTCAGTTGGGGGAAATTTGCATAGCTGAGAGATGTGCATCTGCCAAAGGCACCTGCTTCGATTTTTGTTACATTTTTTCCGTATATGGATTTTAGATTTGTGCAATTCCAAAAGGCAAACTTGCCTATAGTTTTTAAGGTATTCGGAAGGGTTATCTCTTCTAAATCAGGCAGGTCGTGGAAAAAATCTTCTGAAATTACGCTAACCCCTTCTTCAATGATAATTTTTTTCGCCTGTAACAATACCTCGTTCAATTTATTTAATTGAGAATAATCGTAAATCCATTTTTTTGTTTCCTCGTCATAAACAAGAAATTCATCTTCATAGTAGTGGAAATATCTTCCGCTAATAGTTTTACTGCTCTCTGTAGCGCTAAAATATAAGGTGTTGGTGCTGTGGTCAAATTTTATCTCCATATCCCGAAATGTAATTGTTTCAACTGTTTGGGAAATATCTTCTGCATAGCAAGTAACTGTTGACGCAGTAAAAAGCATACACATTATGAGTAATATTGAAGTAAGTTTTTTCATAAAATCACCCTTTTTCTTTTATTGTAGTTAAAATATGGGATTTTTTCAATTTGCATTTTATACAAAGTAAATACTAATTATTTGTCGTATTTGCCAACAATTACAATTTTGTTGATAGCGGTCATTCAAGGGGACAGATATTGATTAGTACAAAAGAAAACCAGCCTGCCACAGTAGTGACAGGCTGATTCTTATATTCTGTATTTCTTATTTTCCTTTTCTTGCGTTTTCTGCAAAGCGTCTGATTTTTTCCGGGTCTTTGCCGGGTTTGTGGTCGTACTCCACTCCCGATGACACATCCACTCCGTCGGGGTGGATGTATTCTATTGCTTTAGCCACATTTTCCGGGTTCAGTCCTCCGGCAAGGATGAGGATTTTGTCGTCCTTTGGCAGAGTTTTTACAAGGCTCCAGTCAAAGACCTTTCCGCTCCCCGGCTCCTGTGCGTCAAACACATAACCCACAACCTTTTGTGACACCTTGTACCTTTCGTACAAATCCATATCCTTTATGTTAAAAGCCTTTAGGATTGGGAGATTTATCTTCCTTTCCAGTTCCTCACTAAGCTCTCCGTGAATCTGAACATAGTCAAAGTCAAGGCTTTCGATAATCTCGATTTCTTCATAACTCGGTGAAACCACAACGGCAACCTTTTTTATGTTTTTGTCAAGTGCCGATATAATTTCCCTTGCTGTGTCTGGGGTGATATTCCTTTTGCTCTTTGGGAAGAACATCACCATTCCTGCCAGGTCAATATGGTTTTCATTTAAAAATTCTGCCTCTTCTTTTGTCGTAAGTCCACAAACCTTTATCTTCATTTTTGTCCTTTCTCAATAAAACACCACTACTTTGTCATTCCGAGCTTGCCGAGGAATCTCCTTCCTTTACCGCTTACTTTGTTAAAGAAATTATACTTTCATATAACCTGTTAGTGCCTATGTAATCACTACTGCTTTTCTTTAAGATTCTTCAGTCGCTTCGCTCCCTCAGAATGACGGGGGGAGAGAATGCTTTGCTCCCTCAGAATGACAGGGGGAGAGGTTGCTCACTCAAATTTTAAGTTAACACATTCCCTAAAAATAAAGTCCGTAATTGCTTACGGACTGCAAAATTTATTCTTCATTTTCTATAGCAGAGTCGAATTTTTCTTTCTCTGCCTGTGGTTTGCTTTTCATCAGCTTTAACTGCTTTGCCTTGATGTCCTTGCCCTTTAAAAATTCACCCATATCAAAGTCAAGGTCATCCTTGTCAATTAAGAAACCGTCAGCCTCGTTCACATAAAAGTAGAAGTAAGCCTTATCCTCATAAATGCAGTAAAAATCGCTGTATGGGATTTCGTCCTCGCCAACTGTGACAGCGGTGTCGCCAAAGATGTATTCAGCGGTAAATTCCTCTGTGTTCTCAGCCTCCCTCTGTGGGCGGATGTAGTACAGGTATGTGATGATAAGTCCGCCGATTATTGCAATTGAGGGGTAGATAACAGTTGTAAAGTTAAGCTCAAACCGTCTGTTGTACAAAAATGCCAGCACCACAACACCTATACACAGGATATACAGTAGCCACGGCTTTAAAAATGACCTCTTTGTCAGGGTGAACCTTTTGAAGTCAACCAGGGTTTCTTTATTATAATTTGTAATGATTTTATGTT
>JBJEOU010000078.1:0-10481 GCA_051880875.1 Ruminococcus sp.
CCATGGTATTCATACAGACTGTTTAAAGAGGAAACAGGTCTGACCCCCTCGGAATACATAAGAAAGCTCAGGCTATCCCGGTCAGCTTTGCACCTTAGAGATAAAAAGTCCAAAGTAACCGATACAGCCTTTGACTACGGCTTTGGAAGTGTTGACGGGTACACCAGAGCGTTCTGCAAGGAATACGGACTGAACCCAAAGGAGTACTCCAAAAGACCTGTTCCAATTCCCCTTTTCATACCTTACGGTGTAAAATTTCGTGAAATTCAGGAGGAAAAAAGTGAAATGAAAGATGTACAAAGTGTATTTTTGCTGGTTGTAGAAAAGCCTAAAAGAAAGGTTATCATCAAAAGAGGAGTAAAGGCGGAGGACTACTTTCAGTACTGTGCAGAGGTTGGATGCGATGTGTGGGGTGTACTAACAAGTATTCCGTCAATATCAGGCGAGCCTGTTTGTCTTTGGTTGCCACAAAAGTATAAAAAGCCCAACACCTCAACCTATGTTCAGGGTGTAGAGGTTCCTGTTGATTACAGCGGTGAAATTCCCGAGGGATTTGAAGTTATTGAACTACCACAGTCAAAATACCTGATGTTTCAGGGGGAGCCGTTTCTTGAGGAGGACTACTGCAAAGCAATTGACGCTTTAAGACAAAGTGTTAAAAAATACGACCCGTCAATAATCGGTATGAAGTGGGATAAGGAAAATCCCTCAATTCAGCTTGAACCAATAGGAACAAGAGGCTATATCGAATTGCACCCTGTTTCTCCACTAAAATAATCCAAATTCTTTGCAACCATCCTTAGGGGTGGTTGTTTAATATGAAAAAACTCTACAATTCTTGACTACATAACTGATGTTTTTCTATAATATCCTTATAGCTTCAATTTGTAGGTACGTTTATGAAAATCTCAGTAACAAGAAAATTAAATTCTATTTTACTTGCATCAATCTTTATCCTTACTACATTTCTGCCTTTTGCAACCTGTATGAGCTATTCAGCTTCCGGCAAGGTAAATTATTCTCTGAATGCCGAAACCTGTGACAAAGACAGGCTTTTTAATGTTGATGTGTATGTTGAGGGTAAAGCAAATATTTCCGCTGTTGATGTTTCAATCTCCTTTGATTCAAGCTATATGGAGTTCAGGAGAGTATACGGCGCAAACGATGCCTTTGAGATTCAGCATAAACAGAGCAACGGTAAAATCAGCACAATTATACTTTGCAGTTACGGTTACAGCTTTAACGGCAAAGCAAAGCTAATGACCTTTCAGTTCAAGTCAATTAAAAGCGGAGAAACCTTGATTAACACACAAATCGCCGACCCTGTGGATAAAAATCTTAATTCAATTCCAATAGGCAATGTTTACGGCTGTAAGGTTAGCATCAATGGTAACGAAATTAAGTCAAAAACCGTTAAGACTTCTTCCTCAAAATCTAAAAGTTCGGTGAACGATGGGGAAAATGTAAAGTCAGAAAATATAGATGATAAATCATCAGTTGAGGAAGAGTACGATTACATAGATTCAGAAGGTTTTTTCTCTGATGAAGAAGAAACCACATCCCCTGATTTTGTGGATAACTATGATAATAATCCTTATCTTCCGTACGTAATGGGTGCTATAATTACAATTGTTTTAGTTTTGATAATTTTCATTGCCTACAGATTGGGTAAGAATAATCCAAAAACCGATACAGAAAATATAGATAATGACAGCGACGCAGAGCAGTAATGCTCTGCAATTTTATTTTTATAAAGTTGTAAACAGGAAAAAAATATGATATAATCCAGTTCTGATGCTAAACATATTCAGTATAAAGAAATCAGGTGATAATATGAGTGAAATGCAGAATATTCAGTGGTTTCCGGGTCATATGACTAAAACCAAAAGACAGATACAAGCCTCCCTTAAGCTTGTTGATGCAGTTGCAGAGATAATTGATGCAAGAATCCCTGTCAGCAGTCGTAACCCCGACCTTGACTCCATAATCCAGAACAAGCCAAGGGTTGTGCTTATGAACAAGTGTGATATGGCAAATCCGTCTGCTACTCAAAAATGGATTAACTACTATAGTCAAAAGGGAATTCCTGCAATTCCCGTTGACTGCAAATCCGGTAAAGGTCTTAACAAATTTGCACCCGCTGTCAATGATGTTTTAAAGGAAAAGATAGAAAAACTTAAAGAAAAGGGTATGAAAAACCCAACAATCAGGGTAATGATTGTTGGTATTCCCAATGTGGGCAAATCCACTTTTATAAACAGAATAGCAGGAAATAACCGTGCAAAAGCTGAGGATAAACCGGGAGTTACAAGGGGTAACCAGTGGTTTACCCTTAAAAAAGGCTTTGAAGTCCTTGATACTCCCGGAGTTTTGTGGCCGAAGTTTGAGGATAAAACAGTGGGGGAAAGGCTTGCTTTTACAGGAGCTGTCAAAGACCAGGTAATGGACACAGAGCTTCTTGCTATGCGACTGCTTGACTTTTTAAAAACAGAAAAGAATCCTCTGTTTGTAGAGAGATTCAAACTTCAAAATGAAGAAATAGACAAAATGGAAAGCTATGAACTCCTTGAGCTTATCGGGAAAAAGAGAGGTATGCTCATCTCCGGCGGAGAAATAGACACCGAAAGAGCCGCCATTATGCTCCTTGACGAATACAGGAGTGCAAAGCTGGGCAAATACACATTTGAACTTCCGGGTGAATAATTATGGATTGGTTAAAGTACGAAAACGAAGCCCTCAGTAAAGGCTACAACAGCATATGCGGTGTGGATGAGGCTGGACGAGGACCACTTGCAGGTCCTGTCTGTGCCGCCGCAGTAATTTTACATAAGGGAGAAATCATAGAGGGAGTAAACGACTCCAAAAAGCTGACAGAAAAAAAGCGTGAGGCTCTATATGATGTAATAAAAGAAAAGGCAGTTGCCTATTCTATAGCATTTGCGTCAGTAGAAGAAATTGAGGAAATGAACATTCTCAATGCTACAATGCTTGCAATGAAAAGGGCAGTTGAGGGACTTGAAGTACCTGCCGACTACGCAATGGTTGACGGAAACAAGATTCCTGATTTAAATATTCCTGCTGGATATGTAATAAAGGGTGACGCCAACTCTATGTCAATAGCCGCCGCATCCATACTTGCCAAGGTAACAAGGGACAGACTATGTGCCGATTACGACAAGGAATATCCCCAGTACGGCTTTGCAAAGCACAAAGGCTACGGAACAAAGCTCCACAGGGAAATGATACTAAAATACGGACCATGCAAGATACACAGACTCAGCTTTTTGAAAAAACTACTGAACAATGGATAAATCAAATAAAAAAGAAATAGGCGATTTCGGGGAAAAGCAGGCACAAAAATTTTTACGCAAAAACAAATATAAAATTGTAGCCACAAATTACAGAAAAAAGTATGGCGAAATTGACATTGTCGCTGAAAAAGAAAACTACATAGTTTTTGTAGAAGTGAAAACAAGGGGCGAAAATTACCGTTATGCTCCTGTCTATGCTGTGAATAAATCGAAACAGACAAAGCTGATGAAAACCGCCTACTTGTACCTAAAGGAATATCCTTCAAACAAAAACATAAGATTTGACATAATAGAAATTATCTACAGCGGTAACAAAGTCAAAAGCATAAATCACATCAAAAATGCTTTTATCCAGGGAGGTTCATATGGAAGTTTTTGATTTGCACTGTGATACCTTGTATAAATCAATGATGAATAACCAGCCGATAGATAAATCGGGGTATGAATTCAGACTTGAAGATTTGTATTCTTCTGTACGTTGGAAACAGTGTATGGCTGTGTGGACTCCAGATGATGTGTCAGAACTTCCAAAAGATTTTCAGAATAGACCCTTAATAGATTATTTTATTTCATCAGCAGAAAAGCTGATAAAGGAATGTAAAAGGCTGAATATACCTTTTAACGATGTAAAAGCCGATAAATCCTTAATGCTCACCTTAGAAAATTCCTCTATTTTAGAAAATGATTTATCTAAGATTGATGTATTACAGCGTTACGGTGTCAAAATTGCAACCTTGACATGGAACGACCACAACTGCATAGGTGACGGTGCAATGGTTGATAATCCTGAGGGTGCAACAGAATTTGGAAAAAGTGTGATTAGGGAATATATAAAAAGAAACATAGCAATAGACATTTCCCACACAAGCGATGCACTTTTCTATGATATTGCAAGTGAAAATCCAAAGCATATTCTTGCAACCCATTCAAATTCAAGAAGAATCTGTGACCACAAACGAAACCTAACTGATGAACAGTTTTGCTATATAAGGGATAGGGGAGGAATTGTGGGAATAAACCTCCATAAGGATTTCCTTAAAATTGCCGGTAACCCAACAATGAAGGATATTCTTAATCATATTTATCACTTCCTTTCCTTGGGCGGAGAAGATGTGGTCGCATTGGGAACTGACTTTGACGGTGCTGATGTTACGGAAGAAATACCATCAAGCAAGTATTTTTACAGGTTATATAATTCTTTAATAGAAAATAACTTTGAAAAATCCATTGTTGATAAGATTTTTTACAAAAATGCACTTGAATTTTATGATAAACTTTGACATTTACCTCATTATAGTGTAGAATGATAAATCGGTAATATGTACTGAAAGGAAGATAGAAATGTTATATAACAGTACTGAAAACAAGAATGAAGTGGTTTCTGCCGCACAGGCTATTGCCCAGGGCATAAGCAAAGACGGTGGCCTTTTTGTACCTCAGGAGTTACCAAAGTACAATCTGGACACTATCAAATCTTTACTTCCATTGTCCTACAATGAAAGAGCAAAGTTTGTTTTTGCAGATTTTCTTTCTGATTTTACAGAAGAGGAAATTGCAGACTGTGTTGACAGCGCCTACACAAAAGAAAAGTTTGGTTCAGATTGTCCTGCTCCTCTTGTCAGCAAGAAGTACAACGGCAACGACATAAATATTATGGAGCTGTGGCACGGACCTACATGTGCTTTTAAGGATATGGCTTTGCAAATTCTTCCTCATTTCCTTACAAAGTCACTCAAGAAAAAATACGACGGAAAAACAGCGGTTATCCTTGTTGCAACATCAGGAGATACCGGCAAGGCAGCACTTGAGGGCTTCAAGGATGTTGACAACACAAAGATGATTGTTTTCTATCCTGAGGACGGCGTTTCTCCAATGCAAAAACGCCAGATGAACACCCAAAAGGGTAACAACGTTAATGTCTGTGCAATCAAGGGTAACTTTGACGACGCTCAGACAGGAGTTAAGAAAATCTTTACAACAGAAGAAATTGTAAAACTCCTTAACGACAACAATATGCTGTTCAGCTCTGCTAACTCAATCAACTGGGGCAGACTTCTTCCCCAGATTGTATATTATATCTCTGCCTACTGCGACCTTGTTAATGACAACAAGATTGATTTAGGCGACAAAATCAATGTAGTAGTTCCAACAGGTAACTTTGGCAACATTCTTGCCGCATATTACGCTTGCTGTATGGGACTTCCAATCAACAAATTTATCTGCGCATCCAACAAGAACAATGTATTAACAGACTTCATCAACACAGGTGTTTACGACAAGAACAGACAATTCTATGCAACTGCATCTCCATCAATGGACATTCTCGTTTCCAGCAACCTTGAAAGACTTTTGTATATGTTCTCAGGAAATGACGACAAGCTTGTTGCAGAATGGATGAATCAGCTTAAGACAACAGGTAAGTATGAGGTTACTCCTGAGGTTAAAGAAAAGATTACATCTCAGTTCTTTGGCGGTTACTGTGACGATGACAGCACTAAAGCTACAATCAAAAAGCTGTTTGATGATGAAAAGTATCTTTGTGATACTCACACATCAGTTGCTATCAATGTATACAACCAGTATATGGAAAAAACAGGGGACAAAACACCTGTTGTAATTGCATCAACTGCAAGTCCATACAAGTTCAGCCACTCTGTTCTTGAGGCTGTTGCCCCTGAACTTATCTGTGACGACGAATTTGAAATGGTTGAAAGACTGAATAAGGTTAGCGGTGCAGATGTTCCAAAGCCTATTGCAGAGCTTCAGAATCTGGATGTACGCTTTAACAATGTTACAGAGGCAGACAAAATGCCTGAGTATGTAAAAAATACTTTAGGTATCTAATATGTCTTTGTTCTGTATAGCAGACCTTCACCTGTCCCTTGGAAATGACAAGCCAATGGATATTTTCACCGGCTGGCAGGACTACACAAATCGTATTTTAAACAATTGGAACAGTATTGTAAAGGATGAAGATACCGTTGTAGTTGCAGGGGACATAAGCTGGGCTATGAAGCTTGAAGACTGCTTTAACGACTTTGATTTTATAAACAATAAGCTAAAGGGTAACAAAATCCTTCTTAAAGGAAACCACGACTACTGGTGGGGAACAAAAAGGAAGATTGACTGCTACCTTGAAGAAAACGGTTTTAATAAAATTAAAATTCTTTTTAACAATTCCTACACAGTGGGAGATTACAATATCTGCGGAACTCGTGGATGGAATTTAGAAATAGACAGCGAAGAGGACGAAAAAATCCTTAACAGAGAGCTTGGTAGACTAAAGCTTTCTTTGGATAGTGTGGATAACGATAAGGAAACTGTAGTTTTTCTACATTATCCCCCAATTTACGGCACTCAAAGCTGTCAGGAAATTTTTGAAATACTACATAACTACAACATAAAAAAATGCTACTACGGTCATCTTCATGGTCAAAAAATCATCAAGTATTCCTATAACGGCGACTATGAAGGGATTAACCTTAAGCTAATATCAACAGATTCCGTATCCTTTACACCTGTATTAATCGGTTAAATTTTTAACAAAAAAGTGTGTAAAAAGTATGGAAATTATCTGATTAGTATGCTATAATTGTTCAGTTATTTAGTGAATTACAGGAGGAAATTAATTATGAGTTTAAAAAATTCTACAAAGACTAAAGAAAATACTTATGAGGTTGAAGTATCAGTTGACGCTGAAACCTTTGCAAAGGCTTGTAACAAGGCTTACAAAAAGCAGGTTAAGAACATCAATGTTCCCGGTTTCAGAAAGGGTAAGGCTCCAAAGTCAATCATTGAGAAGATGTATGGCGAAGGCGTATTCTACGAGGATGCTATGCAGGACTGCTACCCAGAGGCACTTGATGCAGCCGCTAAAGAGGCAGAGCTTAATGTAATTGCTGTTGATTCCCTTGAAGCTATTGACGCATCAAAGGACGGCTTTACATTCAAGGCAACTGTTATCACATATCCTGTAATTGACATCAACGATTACAAGGGCATCACAGTTACTAAGAAGTCAACAAGAGTAACAAAGAAGCTTATCGACGAAGAAATCGAAAAGGTTCGTGACAGAAACAGCAGAATGGTTACTGTTGAAGACGGTGAAGTTGTTGACGGCGATATGGTTGTTATCGACTTTGAAGGTATGAAGGACGGCGAGCCATTTGAAGGCGGTAAGGCAGAGAACTACAACCTTAAGATTGGTTCCGGCAACTTTATCCCAGGCTTTGAAGAGCAGATTATCGGTCACAAGACTGGCGAAGAGTTCACAATTTCCGTAAAATTCCCAGAGGATTATCAGGCAGAGGAGCTTAAGGGTGCTGACGCTGAATTCAAGATTAATCTTCACGAAATCAAGAGAAAAGAGCTCCCTGAGCTTGACGACGAGTTTGTAAAGGATGTAAGTGACAAGGAAACTCTTGACGAATACAAGGAAGAGGTTAAGGAAACTGTTAAGAAGCGCCTTGAAGAGGAGCAGAAGAAGGACATCGAAGACCAGGTTATCACAAAGCTTTGCGACGCTGTTGAGGGTGAGATTCCGGAGCAGATGTACGACAATGCTGTTAACGAGATGATTCAGGAATTTGATATGCGTCTCAGAAGCCAGGGTATGGACTTCAACACATATATGAAGTATATGGGTGCAACTCCTGACACAATCAAGGAGATGTACAGACCTGACGCAGAGAGAAGAGTTAAGCTAAGACTTGCCCTTGAAAAGATTGCTGAAAAGGAAAACTTTGAAATCACTTCCGAAGAGCTTGACGCAGAGTATAACCGTCTTGCAGAGCAGTACAAGATGGATGTTGAAGAAGTTAAGAAGGCAATTAATGACGAGTCCCTCTCAGCAGACCTTAAAACTCAAAAGGCAATGGACTTTGCTGTTGACAACACTAATACAGAGAGCAAAAAAGCAAGCGAAGCAAAGACCGAAGAATAATTTGAATATTTTCACAACTAAGTGTCTATGATTAATATGAAAGGATTGGTAGTATATGGCATTAGTACCTTATGTAGTAGAACAAACAAATAGGGGCGAGCGTTCCTATGATATCTTTTCAAGACTTTTAAATGACAGAATTATCATGCTTACAGAGGAAGTTAACAATCAAACTGCAAGCCTGGTTGTTGCACAGCTTTTGTACCTTGAGGGTCAGGACCCAACAAAGGACATCAGCCTTTACATCAACAGCCCCGGTGGCTCTGTAACTGACGGTATGTCAATATATGACACTATGAACTATATTAAGTGCGATGTATCAACAATCTGTATGGGTATGGCGGCTTCTATGGGAGCATTTCTCCTTTCAGCCGGCGCAAAGGGCAAGAGATTTGCCCTGCCCAACAGCGACATTATGATTCACCAGCCAAGCGGCGGAGCACAGGGTCAGGCAACTGATATGCTTATTCACACACAGCATATCATTGACACCAAGAAGAAACTTAACGAGATTTTGGCAGCTAATACAGGTCAGCCATATGATGTAATTGCCAAGGATACAGAAAGAGATAACTTTATGACAGCCCAAGAGGCTCTTGAATACGGCTTAATTGATAAGGTTATCACAAACAGATAAGGGGTAAATAAGCAATGCCTAAGGACGAGAAAGAGATTTACTGTTCATTTTGCGGTAAACCACAGGAGATGGTTGGTCGTCTTATTTCAGGAAACGGCGTATATATCTGCGACCAGTGCGTAGATTTGTGTATGTCAATTCTGGAGGACGGTATCGACCCGGTTCCCAACCGCAAAACAAAAATAGAAGCACCAACACTTCTCAAACCACAGGAAATAAAGGAAGTCCTTGACCAGTATGTTATAGGACAAGACAGGGCAAAGGTTACGCTCAGCGTAGCGGTTTACAATCACTACAAGCGTGTGTTCTCAAATGATGAGGATGTTGAATTTTCAAAGAGTAATGTTCTGCTTTTAGGTCCTACCGGTGTGGGAAAAACTCTTCTTGCACAAACATTGGCAAAAACTCTGGATGTTCCTTTCGCTATTGCTGATGCCACTACCCTGACGGAAGCAGGATATGTGGGCGAAGATGTAGAAAACATCTTGCTCAAGCTTATCCAGGCTGCCGACTACGATATAGAAAAGGCTGAAAGAGGCATTATCTATATTGATGAAATTGATAAAATTGCCCGTAAATCCGAGAATCCTTCCATTACAAGGGATGTAAGCGGAGAGGGCGTTCAGCAGGCTTTGCTGAAAATTATTGAAGGTACTGTTTCAAATGTTCCTCCACAGGGCGGAAGAAAGCACCCACAGCAGGATTTTCTCCAGATAAACACAAAGAACATTCTGTTTATTTGCGGAGGAGCTTTTGACGGACTTGAAAAAACTGTTGAAAAGAGAATCAACTCATCTTCTCTCGGTTTCGGCGCAAATGTGAGAAGCCGTAAGGAGCTTGACAGCACCGACTGGATGAGCGAGGTTGTTGCTCACGACCTTGTGAAGTTCGGCATAATTCCTGAGCTTGTAGGTCGTATTCCTGTCATAACATCTCTGTCAGGTCTTGACGAGGATGCCCTTGTGAGAATTCTCACAGAGCCAAAGAACTCCATTATCAATCAGTACAAAAAGCTGTTTGAGCTTGATGATGTAGAACTGGAGTTTACCGACGGCGCACTCCACGCTATTGCTGTGATTGCAAAGGAGCAAAACACAGGTGCAAGAGGTCTGCGTGGAATATTGGAGAATATCCTTACAGACCTTATGTTTACAACTCCGTCTGACGAAACAATAACCAAAATTACAATCACCGAAGATGTTGTAAATAACGGAGCCGAGGCCAAGATTGTAAGGGGCAGAAAGAAGAAACCCCTTGCAATCCAAGACGAGAAATCTGAAACAACAGCTTAAATAAAAATATAGTAGCTGTACTTTTTAGTACAGCTATTTTTGGTCAAAGGAAACTTATGGAAGAATTAACTAATGTAAAGGAATTGCCTGTTCTACCCCTAAGGGGATTAGTAATATTTCCCGAGATGATTCTGCATTTTGATGTAGGCAGAAAGAGAAGCAAGTCTGCCATAGATGCAGCAATGAGCAAAGAACAGGAAATTTTTATAACTGCGCAAAAGGATCCGTCTGTAAATACTCCCGCTTTATCGGATATTTACAAAATAGGTACTGTTTGCAAAATAACTCAAATTGTAAAT
>JBJEOU010000079.1:0-2418 GCA_051880875.1 Ruminococcus sp.
AATGAAAAGAATGCTTTTTTGCTTACCGCTGAAAAGTAGTTTGTTTCGGCAAAGATTTCCCTATGGTTTTCCTCAATATATTCCATAGTTTCCCTCAACTGTAGCATAGTTGCGAACTGGTGCTTACAGCTATAACTGCAAAAGCAGTCGCACACAAGGTTGCTGATTTCGCCGTCTTGGTATGTAAATTCCACCTCATACACCCTACTCCCCTCAACAATGGCTCTTCCTTTGTCGCCGTCAATGGAAATATACACAACTCTGTTTTGTGCATAGTAGTCACTGCCACGGTCTGCTACATCGGGACGAATATCCATAAGGACAAGGTCGCTTAACGGGAATGATGTGTCGTCACCGCC
This sequence comes from Ruminococcus sp., assembly GCA_051880875.1. Lineage (GTDB taxonomy): Bacteria > Bacillota > Clostridia > Oscillospirales > Acutalibacteraceae > Ruminococcoides. The sequence continues at coordinate 360 of JBJEOU010000079.1, forward strand.
CTGTACATATTCCTCCTCCGAATTCTTTGGAGCCTTAAACCAAGTTATAACCTTTTCGTAGGGAATGACTGTGCTGTCAAATGACACAAGGTGGCTTCCTGCCATATGCAGTTCACCTTTTACATCAACATCAGCCTTGCCCACAACCCTTTTGTAGTCAGAGAGTTTTATCTTAAAGTTGTAGGAAACATCCACCACCTGCCCACGCAAGCCCTCTAACTTACCATCAACATAGACAATATCGCCTTTGTGGAGGTCAAAGGCGTCGTTGTAGTAGGCATATTCCCTGTTGCGTTCAGGAAAATACACCTGTACCACAGATTTTACCGGTGTAGCCTTTGCCTTACCCTCCGGGGAAGTAAGCTGAGTATTCTCTTCTGTGTCCTTAGCGTAAAAGCCTATCTTGTATTTCATCACTATTCCTCCCTTTGTATTTTAAAATATTATTTATTTTATCTTCCTTTTCTCTTTTACATCTGAATTATAACACATCAACAGTCCCATAAAGGGGACTGTGGTTTCACCGTTTTTGCACCCAAAAAATGACATTTATATTTACTTTTCAAACCTCTATGTTATAATGATTTTATTAATGTGAACAGGAGATTTATTTATGTGCCTTATTTGTGACAGAATAGAAATGATAAAGAATAATGAAAATCCTTACTTTGTAAAAGAACTCTCTACGGGATATGTGGTTTTGGGGGATAATCAGCATTTTAAAGGCTACACTTTATTCCTGTGTAAGGAACACAAAATTGAATTGTTCCACCTTGACCGAGATTTCAAGATGAAATTCCTTGAGGAGATGTCTTTAGTTGCTGAGGCTGTTTCAAAGGCTTTTAAATCGGATAAGATAAATTATGAATTGTTGGGAAATGGAGAAACCCATCTTCATTGGCATTTGTTTCCCCGTGTAGACGGTGACATTGAAAACTACGGAAACGCAGGGAAAGGCCCTGTTTGGTGGTATCCTATGGAAAAGATGTACGACGATTCTAACAGACCTGCTAAACAAGAATTAGAGGAATTAAAAGAAAAACTACTGATTGAACTGGATAATATTTTTAGTTGATTTATGAGGTAATACAATGGATTTTATCTTTGAATTTGTTTTTGAAATTGTAGAGATCTTTTTTGATTTTAAAGATCTCATAAAAGATGACCGTCTTAAAAAACAACCAATTAAAAAGATTTTGTTATTTCTTCTCATAATTGCAGGAATGGTTGGCTCGTTTTTCGTTCTCGGTTTACTCTGTTCATTAAGTATTCTTCCCTTTAAGTCCTACGGTACTATTGAATACCTTGGAAGAAGTGAATGCGGTATTTTAAATACTGCAATGTATTTTTCAGCCTTGTGTCTTTCCTACATTGCGTTATTAATTGTAGTGCTTATCGTTTTGGGCGTGGTGTTTGCGGTTAAGAAATCGAGAAAAAATACTGAGGAATTTACCTTCATTGAAAAGGAAAATGAAGAAGAAAGAGAAAAATCTCACATAAAGAAGGTTAAAGCTTTGTTGGGTATCGTAGCGGTGCTTTTAGTAATAGTGGCAGGGATATTCTATTGCTACACCTTTAACACCACCACATTTACAAATGACAAAATTATATCCACAAGCTTTGCTAACCCAAAGGGTACTGTGTATAGTTATGACGATGTGGAAAGTGTGGATGTTGATTGTAGCGACGGCGGATATTTCGAGTTGGATTTACATATGAACAGCGGAAAAACTGTTGAATTTAGGTATGAGGGCGACAATCACACGGAAATTGAAAAATATGATGACGGAAATGACTATGTTTTCATAGCAGATTTACTTGAAAAATTAGACAGTACAGGTGCTACTATTAACTTTGAATGCACCTACAATGAAGTTGCGGAAGACTTGGACAATGAGGACAAAAGCAACTTGAAAAAGGTGTTTAGTTTTAAGTAGTTGATTGAGAGGTCATTGTCGTTAACTTAAGGTAAGTACAAAAGGAGTAGGCATTTTGGGTTACAGACAGCCTCCACCAGACGGGGGAGGGGGACCGCTTGCGGTGGAAGGAGGGAAAAAGT
>JBJEOU010000080.1:0-2401 GCA_051880875.1 Ruminococcus sp.
ATTATTGTAGAGAATAATTTTTTCCTCTGCAATGCAATTATTGCATTGACAGGGGATTTTTGAGTTTTGCGGAGCCTTTGTTACATCAGAATTTTCCTTTAAGATAGCCTCCACCAGACGGGGGAGGGGGACCGCTTGCGGTGGAAGGAGGGAAAAAGTGTTCTCTTTATCTCTCTTTGTCTTTAGAGTATAGTGTGGTTTCAAGTGCTAACTCAAACCTTGTTATCTAAAGACATACCAAGATATATTGACTACTTTTTCACTCCCTCAGTCGCCTTTGGCGACAGCTCCCTCATCCGATGGAGCCTTTGTTCATTGGCATTTCCCTTAGCAAGGGAATACTCATCCGATGGAGCCTTTGTAAAGCTTATATAAATTTGCAAAAAAATAACCGAGTGAATTTTTGTTCACTCGGTTTTGTTGGTTTAGTTATTCTTACATCTTCTCAAAGTCTGACTTTGGGTGCTTGCACAGTGGGCAGAAGAAGTCCTCGGGTAAATCCTCGAATTTTGTTCCTGCCGGGATTCCCTGCTCCGGCATTCCCTTTGATTCGTCATATGTCCATCCGCAAATCTTGCATACCCATACGTCACCTGCGGATTCCATTGGCTTTTTTGCCTTTGGCTTGATATTCTTCTGGTAATAGTCGTATGTAACTGTGGGCTTGTCACTTAGCTTTACGCCGTCTGTTACATCGGCAATAAACATAATGTGACTGCCAAGGTCAATCTCCTGTACAACCTTGCCTGAAAGGTAGGTGTTGGTGTATTCCTCAAGGTATCTCACACCGTTTGCGCCACGCTTAACATTGGTGTAGTCCTTGAATTTGTCAACATCCTTTCCGCTTTGGAAACCGAAGTTCTGGAAAAGTGAGAAAGGAGTTTCCTCTGTAAGGATAGAAATGTTGAACACACCTGTCTTGCTGACAATGGAGGTGGAGTAGTTTTGCTTGTTAAGAGTTACTGAAATTCTGTTCGGCTCGGAGGTAACCTGCTGTACTGTGTTGATGATACAGCCGTTGTCCTTTGTGCCGTCCTTTGATGTGAGAACATACAAGCCGTAGTTTACGCTGTACATAGATTCCTGTTCAAAGATATGCTCTGTCAGGAGCTCGTCTGCCAGGTGGTCCATAGCCTTGTATGTGTCCTCGTTGGCAGAAGAACGGATAGAAACCAGTGTGGGGCAGATTTCAATGTCCTTCATTGAGGTTAAGTATTCGTTCATAACCCTGCCTGCACTTGGCGCCCATGTTCCGTTTTCAATGATACCAACCTTGCGGTTCTGGTATGCCTTTGCCTTCAGGTGATGGAGAAAGTCGTTCATAATTGGGAACACACCTGCGTCATAGGAGGGGGCGGCTACAACCATTGTGCTGTAACGGAATGCATCCTCCACAGCCTCGGCAAGGTCGCACCTTGCAAGGTCGGTGAGAACAACCTTTTTGTCTGTTTTACTCTTCAAAATCTTCTCAAATTCCTTAATGGCATTTGCTGTGTTGCCGTGGATTGAGCAGTATGCAACAAAGATTCCCTCGGACTCAGGCTTGTAGGATGACCATGTGTTGTAAAGGTCAAGGTAGTAGCCGAGATTTTCCTTTAGGATTGGTCCGTGGGTAGGACAGATGATTTCTATGTCAAGGGTTGACGCTTTCTTAAGGAGAGCCTGCACCTGTGCGCCGTACTTGCCCACAATGTTAAAGTAGTATCTCCTTGCCTCGCAAGCCCAGTCCTCGTCACAGTCAAGTGCGCCAAACTTTCCAAAGCCGTCGGCGGAGAAGAGAATCTTGTCCTTGCTGTCGTAGGAAACCATAACCTCAGGCCAATGTACCATTGGTGCCATAAAGAACTTTAGCTCGTGACTGCCAAGGCTGAGGACATTACCCTCACTCATAATGAATCCCTTGTCCATTACATCAATGCCTGTGAACTGCTTTAAAAATTCAAAAATCTTCTTGTTGCCCACCAGGGTGATGTCGGGATATTTTTCCATACAAGCCTTTACAGAGCCGGCATGGTCAGGCTCCATATGGTGAATTACAAGGTAATTAGGCTTTCTGCCCTCAAGAGCCTCCTCAAGGTTACTTAGCCATTCGTCGGTTTTCCTCTTGTCAACGGTGTCCATAATTGCAATTTCGTCGTCAAGAATGACGTAGGAATTGTAGGCAATTCCGTTTGGAATAATATACTGACTTTCAAACAAATCAAGGGTTTTGTCGTCACAGCCGATATATTTAACTGTATCTGTAACAAATGGTTTCATAATAGTACCTCCTGCGTTGTAATCTGTATCAAACAGAATACCACATATACGGTTTGATTTTGTTCTTTATAGGAATTTTATATGTAAAATTATAATAATAATTCTTATTTTATTTTTATTCCATTGTAAATAAATGATAAAG
>JBJEOU010000081.1:0-6192 GCA_051880875.1 Ruminococcus sp.
GCAGCAGCTAAATTTGCTACTACGCTTTAATGTCTAACTTTTTGGGGTCACCTCAAACTGCGTTGGGGGTCATTTTTCAATAAACCATCTGTTGTCCTCAAGGTATAGATACCTTATGTGGTTGAGAATCTGACAGGTGTATCTCACTCCGGCACCTCCGCTTTTAAGGGAGCTTGCAAAGCGAATGTCGGTTATTTTGTCTATTTCAAATTTTCGTCCGTCGTCCCAGTTGATTATAAGGGGAAGTAAACTTCCGTCCTGGTCAAATCTTGCGGTTACGCTGACATATTCCTTCATATAAATCCCCCCTAAAAGAACCCGACAGGATGAATAATGTGGTCGTCCTTTGGATTAAGCAAGGACAATTTCTTGTCTTTTATCAGAAAAGCCGGTCTTACGGCGTAGTTTCCAAATCTGTTTTTCAGAGAATCAAGGGTTTTGTCAAGATTTTCTTCCCTTATATCCCGGTCGCAGTCCTGAAAAAAGGAAAGCTGACAGGGCGAGCTGTCGGCTACCAGCTTGCTTACCGATACACCAAGGGAACGAATAGGCTTTTTAAAGTTGTAATTTTTTCTGAACAGCTCCAGCGCCTTGTCACGAATGTCCCTTGTGTGGTTGCTGAAAGCATTTAGCTGTCCCTGTCTTGTAAAGGAAAAAAGCTGATTATCTCTTACATAGATAGTCACAACACCTGCCTTAAAGCCAAGTTCCCGCATTCTCCTTGCAACACTGTCGGAAAGTATCTGCACAATCATTTTAACATCGGAATAATTCTTCAAATCCCTTGGAGTGGTGGTGGAGTTTCCTATGGACTTAACATCGGGGTGCCGGTCAAACTGTGCAACAGGGGAGGAGTCCATTCCGTTTGCAAAGATGTGTAAAATTTCTCCCCATTTTCCAAGGTTGCTCTTTAGTATTTCTGCGTCGGTGTTTGCAATGTCGCCTATGGTGTAAATTCCCATAGTATGGAGCTTTTTCTTCGTGGCTTTTCCCACATAGAGAAGGTCACCGCAGGGGAGAGGCCACACCTTGTTTTTAAAGCCGTCCCTGCCGTCAAAATCAATTTTTGTAATTGCATCAGGCTTTTTGTAGTCGCTTCCCAGCTTTGCAAATATTTTGTTAAAGCTTACTCCGATGCTCACCGTTATGCCAAGCTCCTGTTTAACCCTTGCGTTTATCTCTTTTGCTATCTCATATCCGCTTTGTGTGTTGCCTGTAACATCAAGCCAAGCCTCGTCAAGTCCAAAGGATTCAACTCTGTCGGTGTACTCTGCATACATTTCCTTTGTAAGCTTTGAAAATCGCATATATTGGTCAAAATGAGGCTCAACAACCACAAGGTCGGGGCATTTATTTTTTGCTTGCCAGATTGCCTCTCCTGTCTTTACAAAGAATTTCTTTGCCTCTTCATTTTTTGCAAGTATTATGCCGTGTCTGTTTTCAGCGTCACCGACTACAGCCAAAGGTTTTCCCCTTAGTTCCGGGTGGAGCAGGGACTCCACACTTGCGTAAAAACCGTTGCAGTCGCTGTGCAATATAGTCCTCACAAAATCACTTCCCAATTTATTATGAATACATTATAGAACATTTGTTCTATAATGTCAATACCATAAAAGGGACAGTAAATTTAATCTTCAAGGCAAACAAAAAGACTGTGCGTCAGCACAGCCTTAAAATTGTTCAGTTGAAATATCTATAATTAGATGCCAAGCTGACTTTTAACATCCTCAGCCATCTTGTCTGCAATCTCAATGGATTCCTGTTCGGAATTACCGATTGAGGTGATGTACAGCTTAATCTTTGGCTCAGTACCGCTTGGCCTTACAATAACAGCGTCACCGCCAAGGCAGAAGTGAAGAACATTTGACTTTGGAAGGTCGATAGGAGTAATCTTTCCTGTTTCAACATCCTTTTCTTCACTCTTAAGGTAGTCATAAACAGTCTTTACAGTGTGACCGTTGATTGTTTTAATAGGATTTTCACGGAGATTGCTCATAATCTCCTGCATCTTCTTCATACCGCTGGCACCGTCAAATTCAAAGGAAAGGGTGGTGTTTCTGTAGTAACCGTATTCCTTGTAAATCTCGTCAATTACATTGGCAAGGGTCTTGCCCTGCTTTCTGTAATATGCAGCCATTTCGCAGATGAGCATAGATGCAACAACAGCGTCCTTATCTCTTACATAAGTGCCTGCAAGGTAACCGTAGCTTTCTTCAAAGCCGAATACATATCTTTCCTTTTCGTTCTTCTCTTCAAGCTTAAGGATAACCTCACCGATATACTTAAAGCCTGTGAGTACCTTTTTAAGCTCACAGTTATATTTCTGACAGATTTTATCAATCAATAGGGAAGTAACAATAGTCCTTACAACAATAGGATTCTCAGGGAGAGTACCCTTTTCCTTTCTTACGCTAAGTAGGTAGTTTGTCAGCATAATGCCTGCTTCGTTACCTGTGATAAGTCTGTATGTTCCGTTATCTGGAACAGCAATACCAACTCTGTCAGCGTCCGGGTCAGTTGCAAGGAGAAGGTCTGGCTTAACCTTTTCGCACATATCAAGACCAAGCTGTAATGCTTCCTTAATCTCAGGATTAGGATATGGACAGGTTGTAAAGTTTCCGTCAGGATTTTCCTGCTCAGGAACAACAGTAACATCCTTGATACCGATTTCGTCAAGAACTCTTCTTACAAGCTTGTTGCCTGTTCCGTTAAGAGGAGTGTAAACAACCTTAAGACCGGAGTTTGCACAAAGTCCCTCGTTAACCTGCTGTTCTTTTACATTTGCAATATATCTGTCATAAACTTCGTCCTTGACATACTCAACAAGACCGCTGTTTATAGCCTCGTCAAGGTCCATTGTCTTAACATCTTCAAAAATATCCAGCTTCTGGATTTCGTCATAAACAAGTCCTGCAGCCTTATCGGTCATCTGGCATCCGTCAGAGCCATAAGCCTTGTAACCGTTGTACTTTGCAGGGTTGTGAGATGCAGTAATCATAATACCTGCCTGACATTTCAATTCCCTTACAAGGAAAGAAAGTACAGGTGTTGGCTGAAGCTCGCTTGTGATGTACGCTTTGATTCCGTTTGCAGCAAGCACCTTTGCAGCCTCATTCATAAACAGATCAGCCTTGATTCTGCTGTCGTGGCTGATGGCAACAGCGCCTCCGCCATAGGTGTTCTTGACATAATTAGCAAGACCCTGGGTTGCCTGGCGTACAACATAGATGTTCATCCTGTTTGTACCGGCACCAATAATACCTCTCAGGCCTGCTGTGCCAAATTCCAGATTTTTATAAAACTTTTCGTAAATTTCTTCTTCGTTGCCTTTAATTGATTTTAATTCCTCAATAAGGTCCTTATCTTCCGTGGCTTTTTCACACCATACATTGTATAAAGTATTACAGTCCATTTCATAATCTCCTTTTGAGTGGCTTTTTCCCGCAGGAATATAATCCCACAAACAGAAATATACCATAAAATCGGGGTGTTATCAATAATTTTTTAATTTTTTATGAAATTCCAATAAAAATATTTGATAAAACTCAATTAATTATAATAAACATATTTTATCTGCACAAAAAATGACGATATAAACTGCATTTGAGAAAATTTAATTTGCAAAATATTAACGTTTCAGCTGTTAAATTCTATCAATTACTGTTTATATTATGCTTAAAATACATTAATTATAAAATCATTCAGATTAATCATCAGAATAATTCAACTTTATTAATAAAAATTATTATAAATCGTTGACATTACTATGTAAAAGTTATAAAATTATCATAGTGTATTGTTGTATTTTGCAACTTAAGGGAAGAATATTATGAATCCACTGCATATGTATGATATTTTTTATCTTAATTTGCAGTAATAATCACTGAACAATTTATCAGTCCAAACTTTTGGGTATTGTGCGTAATAAAAATTACCCAAGTTAAAAATAACAAAAAGTGGAGGGAACTTTATGAAAAGGCTTATTTCATTGCTGTTAACCGTTTTGATGCTTTCGACTATTGCAACAGTAACGGTTAGTTCGGCAAGTGCCGCATCATCAACACCTACCGTCAACGATCAGCCGGTAAGTGTAGGTGACAAGGTAACTGTAACCTATTATGTAAGCTCAGATGCAAAATGGGTTGATTTCCAGGGTTATGTTACATACGACCCAACAGGTCTTCAGCTTGACAAATTCACAATGCCAAATACAAAAGCCGGCGTTATGTACAACATTACTGAAAAGGGATATGTGTATTACTCAGGTTCTTCATTCAGTAATCCATACGACCTTACAACAGAAAAAGTATTCTATACTGCAGAATTCACAGTTATAGATGAAGGCAACTACAATGTTGAAAACACTTGGCAGATAATAGATGACACAGATTATAAATTGATTGTGGGCGATGGTGTCTATGATGATAGCAGGTTGTTCTGTAGGGTTGAAACAAATGTTACTCCAAATGAACCAGCAGCAGAAGAAACTTCAAACAATACAATAGAAGCTACAACTGCAACCACATCTACAACTGTAACTACAACAGCTACAACTGCTACAACAACTACTAAAGTCACTACAGCAACAGAAACCACAACCAAGGATTCGGAGCCTGCCGGCAACACAACATTCAACGGTCAGCCTGTTAATGTTGGCGACAAGGTAACAGTTATATGTTATATCCGGACCGACCAAAAGTGCGAAGACTTCCAGGTTAGTATGACATATGGTACCAACACAGTTAACCCCGAGGGTATTGAGCTTGTTTCATTCACACCTGGTGAAACAAAGAGTGCTGTGTATAACACAAATATTTACGGCTCAATTCGCTATAATGGTACATGCTTTATGGATCCATATGATTTCACAGAGAAGTCAGCCCTTATGACAGCAACATTCCTCATCAAGGAAGAGGGTGGACAGTACTATACAAACAGCATTGTAGAAGTATTAACAGGCGCTGACGGCACAGTATATGCTACCGGAAGCAAGATGCTGACACCATTTATTTGGATTGAAGAAACCAACGGAGTTACGGCAACAGAACCAACTACCACAGTAGTAAATGAAACTACAACTACAGTAGAAGAAACAACAGCAACAGAAAAGGAAACAGAAGCACCGCCTGTTACAACTGAAACAAAAACCGAGATTCAGCCAACTACAACAGAGATTCCGCCACAGGAATCCACACCAATACCAGGTGACAAGACAACAGTTAACGGACAGTCCGTCAATGTAGGGGACAGTGTAACTGTACTTTGTTATGCAAAATCATATCCAGAGTGGATTAATTTCCAAGGATATGCGACATATGACTCTGAAGGTCTTAAGTTAGAAAAATTTGATATGCCTAACACAAAACCAGGTACTATGTACAACACAACAGAAAAAGGTTTCGTATATTATTCAGGCTCATCAATTAATTCCCCTTATGACTTTACAACAGAAAAAGTTTTCTTCACAGCAGAGTTTACCGTTCTTAAGGAAGGCGATTATGTTGTTGAAAATAACTGGGAGATAATCACCGACAAAGATAATCATACTATTATTGATGTTTATGCCGGTATTATTGACGCAGGAAGCTTTGAAAGCCATATAGAAACAATTATTGCAACGATAGAACCTACTGCGGAAGAAACCACAAACAATACAGTAGAAACAACTGTAACAGAAAAGGAAACCGTAGAAGAAACGACAACAACAGCAACAGAGAAGGAAACAGAAGCACCTCCTGTTACAACTGAAACAAAAACCGAGATTCAGCCAACTACAACAGAGCTTCCGCCACAAGAATCCACACCAATACCAAGTGACATAACAACATTTAACGGACAGAATGTTAAAGTCGGCGATTTGGTAACAGTTACTTGCTACATTCAGACAGACCGGAAGTGCGAAGATTTCCAGGTGAATATGAAATACGGCACCGGAACAATTAATCCAGAAGGTATCCAGCTTGTTTCCTTTACACCGGGTCAAACAAAGGGAGCTTTGTACAACACAAATGAATTCGGAGCAATTTACTACAACGGCTCAAGTTTCATCAATCCATACGATTTTACAGAAAAGTCAGCCCTTATGACAGCAACATTCCTCATCAAGGAAGAGGGCGGAAAGTATTTTGCAGACAGCACTGTAGAAGTATTGACAGGCGTTGACGGTACAAAATACGCAACTGGCGGTAAGGT
>JBJEOU010000081.1:6292-10184 GCA_051880875.1 Ruminococcus sp.
CCTATCGGTGACACAACATTTAACGGTCAAAGGGTAAATGTTGGTGACTTGGTAACAGTTACTTACTATATCCAAACAGATCAAATGTGCGAGGATTTCCAGGTTTATATGAAATACGGTACAACCTCTGTTAATTATGACGGTATTGAGCTTGTTTCCTTTACTCCGGGTGAGACCAAGGGCGCTATATACAACACAAATGAATTCGGCAAAATCTACTACAACGGAACAAGCTTCAACAATCCATACGATTTCACCGAAAAGTCAGCCCTTATGACAGCAACATTCCGTATTACCAAAATGGGCGGTCAGTACAGCACTTTCGCCCGTGTAGAGGTGTTAACAGGAGTTGACGGAACAAAGTACGCAACTGACGGCGAGGTATTAACCCCATTCGTTTGGGAAGAGGATGAAAACTTCATCTCCATGCCAACAGCAGAAGATACAAGTACATCTGAAGAGCAGGAAACTACTGTTACAGAAACAACAACCTCACAGAAAGTTACAACTGAAACAGTAACTATTCCAACACCTACAACAGAACCACCAACCCCGACACAAACTCCAACACCTACAACAGAGCCTCCAACCCCGACACAGGCTCCAACACCTACAACAGAGCCTCCAACCCCAACACAGGCACCAACACCTACAACGGAGCCTCCAACCCCAACACAGGCACCAACACCTACAACAGAGGCTCCAACACCGACACAGGCACCAACACCTACAACAGAGGCTCCAACACCGACACAAGTACCAACACCTACAACAGAGCCAATAACCACAGCACCAACACCTACAACGGTATGGCCAACAACTGAACCCCAGACAACCTCTACCACAGCACCAAAGGTTAAGGTTCAGAAGGTCACACTAAGCTCCACAACTGCAATGGTATATACAGGCAGAACTGTCAGACTAAGAGCAACAGTTTCCCCATCAAATGCAGTCAACAAGAGCGTCCAGTGGACTTCCTCCAACACCGGTGTTGCAACAGTAACATCATCAGGTGTTGTAAAGGGCTTAAAGCCGGGCACAGCCTACATCACAGCAAAGGCTAAGGACGGAAGCGGAAAGCTTGCCAAGTGCAAGATAACAGTTAAACAGCAAAAGGCTTCATCTGTCAAGCTCAGCACCAAAAAGGCAAACATCTATGGAAAGGGTAACACTGTGAAGGTTAAAGCAACACTTTCACCTTCAAATGTTTACAACAAGAACATCACAGTCAAGTCCTCAAATAAAAAGATTGTAAAGGTGCTTACATCCAATATTTCTTCCGGCAAGAATGCAAAGCTCAAGGGTGTGAAGATTGGCACCGCAAATGTTAAGTTTACCGCTGCAGACGGCTCAAAGAAGTCGGCAACCTGTAAGGTAAATGTAAAAAGTGATACTTAATGATATATAACCTCCGATATTTTCGGAGGTTATACTTTTGCGGGCAAAATTCCGCCACAACAGATTTCTCTTTATAGTTAATAAAAACTGTTTTGTAAAAAATAATTTACAAAATAAAGTTGATTTCTATCCTTAAATATTGTATAGTAGTAAGCAGTATATAAGAGAGGAACAATAATATGGATTATAATAACGAAAATAACCTGAACGAAGAAAACACCACCCAAGAAAATACCGGTGTGGATGAAAACGGTAACTATGTGTCACAGTTTGGTGATGTAACAGAAACTGCTGACGAATTTTCATCAACAGATTTTGATTTTGAAAATCCGGTTGAGGAGAAAAAGAAGTTTTTCCTTTTTAAGTACATACATCCAAGCATTTTCATTGCAATCTGCGTATTCCTTGTAGCGCTCATAGCTTTTGGTGCATATTATATCTTTGGTTCAAAGACAATCACAGGCACATGGGTGTACAGGGTAGAGGACACATCATCAACATCAACAGCCGACGAAGCACAGACCTACGACTACTACTACACCTTTGAGCGTCCTGACGGCGACGGTAACGGTAGATACACAGTATGTTTTGAGGGCGAGAGCAACAGCGGTGACTACACAGTATCCTCAAAGGACAACAAAAAAGTTCTTTCCCTTGGTTCAACAGAGCTTTATTACGATGTAGAGGGTATCAAGCTGTTTGGCAATGCCACCCTCAAGCTCACTCAGCCTGAGCAGACAGACGAGTCAACAGGCGAAACCGTTGAGGAACAAACAATTGAAATGGAGCAGGCAAAAGACCCTGACTACGAAAATCAGTCAATGGACGACTATAAGGTTGACGACAGCCTTGTAGGTAATTGGGATACCGACTACAAGATTTCCTACTACTACGGAATGTATCAGCTTGACTGCAACATTTCCTTTACCGATAACGGTATTTTAAAGGTTAACACAAAGAGCGACGATTTGGGACTTGATTCAACCTATTACTACGCTTATTCTGCCGAAAAGGGCAAACTCACAATCAAGAGCGTTGCGTCCGACGATAAGTCAGAGATTAAATATACCCTCAAGGACGGAGTTTTAACCTTTACAGACGAAAAGGGCGAAACAATCTTCAACGAAAATGTGCTTGGTTCTGCTCAGTTCTATAAGCACGGCGAAAAGCCAAAGAGCCTTGAAACAACAACCGAAGCAACAACTGAGGAAACAACTGAGGAAACAACCCAGACCACAACAGCAAAATCCACAGAAAAAGAAAACACCTCCACCACAAAATAAGGTATATATTAGCGGTGTTTTCCGTCCATAACCACAACCAAAACCGGGTAATCCAACAGGGTTACCCGGTTTAGACAGCCTGATTTAGCCCAAAAATATATTTTTATTACAACAAAAAGCACAAAAGAAGCAGTTCTAATTAGTGCATATTAACAAAATGATAACATTTATCATTTTTTTCTTGCAAAAGTGAAGCGTTAATGCTATTATTGTTGTAGATTGAACTGTTGTGTTTGCAATTACATATTATTATTTTTGATTATTATAGTTATAAATTATCTTGATTTTTGCATATGTATTTGGTATAATAATCTATATTTATTAAGGAGAATGGGTATGAAAAGAGTATATGAAACTCCTGAAATTGAATATGATGATTTTTCCTTAGACAGTGTTGTATGTGCTAATCTGTACGGAAGCCCTAATGGTGCAAGTCCGGAGTTTTATTCTATTGGAGATGGCAACGGTGCCGTAAGCAATGAAAGCGGTATGGGTGATGGTAGTAATGACGGTGATATCATCATCAGACCAAGAGGATAACGAGCAATATCTAATGCCTTCCAGAAATGGAAGGCATTTTTTTGTTTGTACGTGGTATTTCTTTGATAATGGAAATGCCCGTCTTACAAATTGAAAGTTGAAAATTGAAAATGGAAAATTGAATCTCTATGTCCTTCTGAGGGAGCAAAGCGACCGAAGAATCTTAAAGAAAAGCAGTAGTGCCTAAACCCACACCAATAGGTTATACAAAATTATGAATTAACAAAGCCTCCACCAGACGGGTATTCCCTTGCTAAGGGAAATGTCACGAAGTGACAAAGGGTTTGCTGTTTTCGCTAGAAAAAGGGGGACCGCTTGCGGTGGAAGGAGTGAAAAAGCGTCCTCTTTTTCTTTCTTTGTCTTTAGAACAAACCCATAACAAAAAATAATTTTCAATTTTCAATTTTCCATTTTCAATTCCCTTACCCTCCTGTCATTCCGAGGGAGCAAAGCGACCGAGGAATCTGAAAGGAAAACAGTAGTGCTTACAACGTTACTAATAGGTCAGTGGTAAAGGTAGGGGATTCCTCGACAAGCTCGGAATGACGGTTAGTAGTTCGGAATGACAGCGTAGATACTTTAGGTTACACCCAGCCTTCATATCCCATTATGTCTTTAGAACAAACCCATAACAAAATATAAATTTTCCATTTTCAATTTTCAATTTTCCA
>JBJEOU010000082.1:0-10028 GCA_051880875.1 Ruminococcus sp.
CGATAAAATGGCAGGCCGTCACGGCAACAAGGGTGTCGTTTCAAGAATACTCAAGTCCGAGGATATGCCTTTCCTCCCCGACGGCACACCTCTTGACATCGTTCTTAACCCTCTGGGCGTTCCTTCCCGTATGAACATCGGTCAGGTGCTTGAGGTTCACCTTGGCTATGCCGCTAAGGCACTTGGCTGGAAGATTATGACACCTGTATTTGACGGCGCTCACGAGCAGGATATTTTCCAGTGTCTTAAGGACGCAGGATACAGCGAGGACGGTAAGACATGGCTTGTTGACGGCAGAACAGGTGAAAGATTTGACAACCCTGTTACCGTTGGATATATGTACTACTTAAAGCTCCATCACCTTGTTGATGATAAGATTCATGCCCGTTCCACAGGTCCATACTCACTTGTTACACAGCAGCCTTTGGGCGGTAAAGCTCAGTTCGGTGGACAGCGTTTCGGTGAAATGGAAGTTTGGGCACTTGAGGCTTACGGTGCAGCTTACACACTTCAGGAAATCCTCACCGTTAAGTCCGACGATGTTGTGGGCAGAGTTAAAACTTATGAGTCAATCGTTAAGGGTCAGAACATTCCTACCCCGGGTATTCCTGAATCCTTTAAGGTTCTTATCAAAGAGCTTGAGTCACTTGCCCTTGATGTTAAGGTGCTTGACGCAAACAACAACGAAATTGACCTTAAGCAGGAGTTTGACGATGA
Source organism: Ruminococcus sp. (assembly GCA_051880875.1). Classification (GTDB taxonomy): domain Bacteria; phylum Bacillota; class Clostridia; order Oscillospirales; family Acutalibacteraceae; genus Ruminococcoides. The sequence continues at coordinate 718 of JBJEOU010000082.1, forward strand.
CGATATTCCTGTTGCAGACAACAGCGAAACCCTTGAGGAGGACGAGGTTATGACCTCAATGGAGGGATTTGTCCTTGACGAAGATTCCGAAGAGGGTAATATGTTTGACGAAAAGTCAATTGTAGAAGATTCTGACGAAATGTTGGACTTTGATGACTTTGGCTCAGATGAATTTTAATAAGGAGGCAGTTTATAATGGAAAACAATGTATTTGATTCAATTAAAATCGGTCTTGCCTCCCCTGACCGTATCAGAGAATGGTCATATGGTGAAGTTAAGAAACCAGAAACAATAAATTACAGAACACTAAAGCCGGAGAGAGACGGACTTTTCTGCGAGAGGATTTTCGGACCTACAAAGGACTGGGAATGTCACTGCGGAAAGTACAAGAAGATTCGTTTTAAGGGCAAGGTCTGTGACAGATGCGGTGTTGAGGTTACAAGAGCCAAGGTTCGCCGTGAAAGAATGGGTCACATTGAACTTGCAGCACCTGTTTCTCACATCTGGTACTTCAAGGGTATTCCTTCAAGAATTTCCCTTATGCTTGATATTTCTCCAAAGGCTTTGGAGCAGGTTCTCTATTTTGCGTCCTACATCGTAATTGATCCGGGTGACGCAAGAGAGATTACAAAGATGCAGATTCTCTCGGAAAATGAGTACAGAGATTTGTACGAAAAGTACGAGGATGACTTCAAGGCAGGTATGGGTGCCGAGGCAATCAAGGAATTGCTCTCTGAAATTGATTTGGACCAGCTTTCTGCCCAGATTAACGAGGAGCTTGAGGGCGCATCCGGCCAGAAGAGAATCAGACTTCTCAAAAGGCTTGAGGTTGTTGAGTCATTCCGTCAGTCAGGCAACAGACCTGAATGGATGATTCTTGATGTTATCCCTGTTATTCCCCCGGACATCAGACCAATGGTACAGCTTGACGGCGGTCGTTTTGCAACATCAGACCTTAACGACCTTTACAGAAGAGTTATTAACAGAAATAACCGTCTTGCAAGACTTCTTGAGCTTGAAGCTCCTGACATCATTATCAGAAACGAAAAGAGAATGCTCCAGGAGGCTGTTGACTCACTGATTGACAACGGCAGAAAGGGCAGACCTGTTACAGGTCCTAACAACCGTGCGTTAAAGTCACTTTCCGATATGCTTAAGGGTAAGCAGGGAAGATTCCGTCAGAACCTTCTTGGTAAGCGTGTTGACTACTCCGGTCGTTCAGTTATCGTTGTTGGTCCTGAGCTTAAGATGTACCAGTGCGGTCTTCCTAAGGAAATGGCTCTTGAGCTGTTTAAACCATTCGTTATGAAACGCCTTGTTGAAACAAAGGCAGTTGTAAATATCAAGGCCGCAAGAAAGGCTGTTGAAAGAGCAAAGCCGGAGGTTTGGGACGCACTTGAGGTTGTTATCAAGGGTCACCCGGTTCTCCTCAACCGTGCTCCTACACTTCACAGACTTGGCATTCAGGCATTTGAGCCTGTTCTGGTTGAGGGTAGAGCATTAAAGCTTCATCCTCTTGTATGTACAGCCTACAATGCCGACTTCGACGGTGACCAGATGGCTGTCCATGTTCCTCTTTCCGCAGAGGCTCAGGCAGAGGCAAGATTCCTTATGCTTGCAGCAGGAAACCTCCTTAAGCCTTCCGACGGACGCCCTGTCTGTGTTCCTACACAGGATATGATTCTCGGTTCTTACTACCTTACACTTGACAAGGACGGAGAAAAGGGCGAGGGCAAGGTGTTCCGTGATGTAAACGAAGCTATGATGGCTTACCAGACAGGCATCCTCACACTTCACTCAAAGATTAAGGTGAGAATGTCCAAGGAAATCAACGGAGTAACCCAGCACGGCATTATCGACACTACTGTTGGTAAGATTATCTTCAACAATCCTATCCCACAGGATTTGGGCTTTGTTGACAGAAGTATTGAAGAAAATAAATTCAAGCTTGAGATTGACTTCCTGGTGGGCAAGAAGCAGTTGGGTCAGATTATTGACGCCTGCATCAGAGTTCACGGAACAGATGTCACAGCAAGAGTTCTTGACGATATTAAGTCACAGGGCTATAAATATTCCACAAGGGGCGCTATTACAGTTGCTGTTTGTGACGCAAAAATTCCACCTGAAAAGGGAGAAATCATTGCCAATGCCGAAGCACAGATTGATGAAATCCGCAACGAATACCTCATGGGCTTCCGTTCAGAGGACGAGCGTTATCAGGATGTTCTCAAGGTTTGGGAAAAGGCAACAGATGACGTTACAGCAAAGCTACAGGGCAACCTTGACAGATTCAACCCAATCTATATGATGGCTGACTCCGGTGCCCGTGGTAGTATGTCACAGATTCGTCAGCTTGCCGGTATGCGTGGACTTATCGCTAACACATCAGGTAAAACTATTGAAATCCCAATCAGAGCTAACTACCGTGAGGGTCTGAATATTATGGAATACTTCATTTCCTCCCGTGGTGCTCGTAAGGGTCTTGCAGATACAGCTCTTCGTACTGCCGACTCAGGTTACCTTACAAGAAGACTTGTTGATGTTTCTCAGGATGTTATCATTCGTGAGGACGACTGCGGAACAGACGAAGGCCTTGAAATCTTTGATATTAAGGCAGGCAACAACGTTATTGAAGGTCTCAGAGAAAGACTTATCGGCAGATACCTTGTTCACGACTTCTGTGATGAAAACGGCAATGTTGTTGTTTCCAAGGACAAGATGATGGGCGAGGACGAGGCTGACATCATTGTCAACTCCGGCGTTGAAAAGATAGAAATCAGAAGTATCCTTGGCTGTCACGCAAAGCACGGCGTTTGTAAGAAGTGCTACGGCTCCAACCTTGCAAACGGTCAGCCTGTTACTGTTGGTGAGGCTGTTGGTATTATTGCAGCTCAGTCCATCGGTGAACCGGGTACTCAGCTTACAATGAGAACCTTCCACACCGGCGGTGTTGCTTCTGCAGAAGATATCACACAGGGTCTTCCAAGAGTTGAAGAACTGTTTGAGGCTCGTAAGCCAAAGTCACTTGCAATCATTTCCGAGATTGACGGTGAGGTTAGATTTGAGGAAATCAAAAATAACCGTCACGCTGTTATCTATAATAAGGAAACAGGTGAAGAAAGACAGTACCTCATTCCTTTCGGATTCCGAGTTAAGGTTGAAGAGGGTCAGGTTATCAAAGCCGGTGACAAGATTACCGACGGTGCAGTTAACCCTGCTGATATTCTTGAAATCCTTGGACCTAAGGCTGTTCAGGACTACCTCATCTCTGAGGTTCAGTCAACATACCGCTTACAGGGTGTTGATATCAACGATAAGCACATCGAGGTTATCGTTCGTCAGATGATGAAGAAGGTTAAGGTTGAGGACGCAGGTTCTACAGACTTCTTAGCAGGTCAGAACTATGACCGCAACGAGGTTATCTACGAGAATAAGAAGATTCAACACAGAATCGACAACGGTGAAGAGGGTCTTAAGAAGGCTACCTACACACAGCTTCTCCTTGGTATCACCAAGGCAGCCCTTGCAACAGATTCCTTCCTTTCCGCAGCATCATTCCAGGAAACAACAAGAGTTCTTACAGACGCTGCAATCAAGGGCAAGGTTGACCCACTTGTTGGTCTTAAGGAAAATGTTATCATCGGTAAGCTTATTCCTGCAGGTACAGGTATGCACAAATATAACGGTGTTGAGCTTGAGGAAAATTACATTCAGCCACAGCCAACACAGCAGTTTGAATAATATATAGAATGTAAACAGAGAGGCTGTCGCAAATCTTTTGATTTGTGACAGCCTTTTATACTGATGTTGAAAAATACAGATATAGAAAATATGCACAAAAAATGCAGTTATCTTTTGGATGATATACCTCGAAAAATGTAATGTTATATAAATAAAAAGATAAATATTGGTAATATTTGTTGTATATTTATTGTTTGAAAAATAGTATAATATTAGTTGAAATAAGGTATTTAGAGATAGAGTGACAAAATGCGGTAGTAACATATTTTTTCTATGTATCTTATTAATTTTATTAAAGTATGATTAAATCATTTACTGCAGGGTCTTAGGAGGTTAGACTATGAAAAGGGTAATATCAGTATTATTAGTTGTTATTACAATGTTAACAGTTGTTGCGATTTCGCCTGTTACTTCATCGGCATATGAGAAGGGCGCAAAGCTTGTTGTCTGGACGCCTGAATCATCAGTAAAAAAAGTAAAAACACTCTGCAATACCTTTGCAAAGAAGAATAATGTGAAGATAACCGTTCGTTCTATGGAAGTGAATGATTCTGCCACATTGCTGTTGAATGACCCTATGGCAAGTGCAGACGTTCTTATGTATACTTCCGACCAGATTGATAAACTTGCACGAGCAAAAGTTGTTATTCCTCTCAGTTCTTCATATGTAAAAAAAGTGAAAAAGAATGATACTTCTGCTTCTGTAAAAGCAGCAACAGTTGGCAAGAAACTCTATGGTTTTCCTGCACTGACCAATACATATTATCTTGTTTATAATAAAAAGTACATAACAGAAAAACAGGCCAATAATCTTGAGAGTATTCTTGAAGTTTGTAAGAAAAAGAACAAGAAATTTATTATGGACGTCAGCAATGGTTATTATGCATCATCAGTTCTTTTTGCAGGAGGACTGATACCAAACGGATTAAAGGGTGCTTATCTGGATAAACAGAAGTTCAATAAATATAATAAATCAACAGTAAGTAACACGATGAAAGCCTTTTCAAGCTTAATTAATAAATATAAGAAAAATTTTAAAAATTTATCGGTGGAAGAATTAACTGTAGGCTTTATGAACGGAACAGCTATTGCAGGTATTGATGGATGTTGGGATGTTGACCTCTATAAGGATATTCTTGGTAAGAATTTTGGTGTAGCAAAACTCCCCACATTTAAAGTCGGCAGTAAGAACAAAAGACTTATGTCGTTTTGCGGATACAAAATGTATGGAGTAAATGCAAATACTAAATATCCGAAAGCTTCTCAGGCACTTGCTTATTATCTTTCATCGGAAAGCGGACAGAAAACCTTGCTGAATTGTATACAGGGCGGACCGACTAACAAGAAATTGTGTAAGGCAGAATCTGTTTTGAAAAAGCCTGAAATGAAAGCAATTATTCAGCAGGCAAAGTGTTCTGTAATGCAAAAGGATATTTTATTTTCATATTGGGATCCTGTAGCTACACTGGGTAATAAACTATATACCTGTGATCCAAGCGAGTTTAATTTTACTAAATTGTTAGAACAAACAATAAAAAATATTAATGAATAAAAATAGTTGCAGTAAAACTTGGGGGAAAACTTAATAAATGAGAAACAGGCGATGACCGATAGGCTGTCGCTTGTTTTATATGTAAGATAAAATACATATAAAAGATGATTGCAAAAAATACTGCTGAAATAGAAACCTTATGGCACAAAATTAACAGTTGACTTTAAAAATGTGAATAAACCTATGATAATTGGAAAAAATCCTTGTAAAAAGATGAAAATAATTGTTGACAAAGTTGTAACTGTTGTGATAGAATTGAAAAAGCGTGGAATGGGATAATTGCGTCCATTTGGACACAGTTCCGTGCTTTCCCGTAAGGGAATATCGGTAAAACCGAAATAACTAAAGAAGGAGGAAAATAATGCCAACATTTAACCAGCTTGTTCGCAAGGGTAGAGAAGTTACTGAAAAGAAGGCAAAGGCACCTGCTCTCTTAAAGGGTTGGAACTCACAGAAGAGAGTTGCTACAAACAATGCTTCCCCACAGAAGAGAGGCGTATGTACTAAAGTGTCAACTGCTACACCTAAGAAGCCTAACTCAGCTCTGAGAAAGATTGCCAGAGTAAGACTTTCTAACGGTATTGAAGTTAGTTCCTATATCCCTGGCGTAGGTCACAATCTTCAGGAACACTCAGTTGTTCTTATTCGTGGTGGCCGTGTAAAGGACCTTCCTGGTGTTCGTTACCATATCGTTCGTGGCACACTTGATGCTCAGGGCGTTGCTAACAGAAATCAGGCTCGTTCAAAGTATGGCGCAAAGCGTCCAAAAGCAGGTAAATAAGGAATTGACAAATAACCGTTAAAAGTTTATCAGTTACTGCATATGCAGAGCTTTATATATATTATAGATAGTATAGAGTCTCTGTTGGCAGTACGGGAGTTTGTCGCTTTCGAGTACCTATGATATCTCAAATATTGTGAAGGAGGGAAGTAAAGTGCCAAGAAGAGGCTCAATCGCAAAACGTGATGTTTTGCCAGACCCAATGTATAATTCAAAGTTAGTTACCCGTCTCATCAACAATATTATGCTTGATGGTAAGAAGGGTGTTGCACAGAAAATTGTTTACGGTGCATTTGACATCATTCAGGAAAAGACAGGTAAGGATCCACTGGAAACCTTTGAGGCTGCTATGGAAAATGTTATGCCGGTTCTCGAAGTTAAGGCTCGCCGTGTAGGTGGTGCTACTTATCAGGTTCCAATGGAAGTTAGACCAGAGAGAAGACAGACACTTGGTCTTCGCTGGATTACAGCATATTCCAGACAGCGTTCCGAAAGAACAATGAAGGAAAGACTTGCTGGTGAAATCCTCGACGCCATCAACAGCACAGGCGGTGCATTCAAGAAGCGTGAAGATACTCACAAGATGGCAGAAGCTAACAAGGCTTTCGCACACTACAGATGGTAATGTGAAAGCTTCTTAGCAAAAAAATTTTATGAGGGAGGATAATTATGGCTAGACAGGTCTCACTTGAAATGACAAGAAATATCGGCATCATGGCTCACATTGACGCCGGTAAAACTACTACTACCGAAAGAATCCTGTACTATACCGGTATCAATCACAAGATTGGTGAAGTTCATGAAGGCGCAGCTACCATGGACTGGATGGTTCAGGAGCAGGAGCGTGGCGTAACAATCACATCTGCTGCTACAACATGCTTCTGGAAAAAACATCGTATCAACATCATCGACACACCTGGCCACGTTGACTTTACAGCTGAGGTTGAGCGTTCACTTCGTGTTCTCGACGGTTCAGTTACAGTTCTCTGTGCTAAGGGCGGTGTTGAGCCACAGTCTGAAACAGTTTGGAGACAGGCTGATACCTATAAGGTTCCAAGAATGGCTTATGTCAACAAGATGGACATTATGGGCGCAGACTTCTACAGAGTTGTTGAAATGATGAAGGAAAGACTCAACTGTAATGCAGTTCCAATTCAGCTTCCTATCGGTGCTGAGGACGAGTTTAAGGGAATCATTGACCTTGTTACAATGAAGGCAGAGGTTTACTATGACGACCTTGGCAAGGACATCAGAGAGGAAGAAATTCCTGAGGATATGAAGGAGCTTGCTGAAAAGTATCGTGAACAGCTCATTGACGCTGTTGCCGAGCAGGACGACGCTCTTATGGAGAAGTACTTTGAGGGCGAAGAGCTTACAGTAGAGGAAATCAAAGCTACTATCCGTAAGGCAACCATTGCTAACGATATGGTTCCTGTTACTTGCGGTACTTCTTACCGCAACAAGGGTGTTCAGCTTTTGCTTGACGCCATTGTTGACTATATGCCTGCACCGGTTGACATCCCTGCTATCAAGGGTATTAACCCTGATACAGAGGAAGAGGACGAAAGACACTCTTCTGACGAAGAGCCATTTGCAGCTCTTGCATTTAAGATTGCAACCGACCCATATGTTGGTAAGCTCTGCTTCTTCAGAGTTTATTCCGGCGTAGTTAACGCAGGCCAGACTGTTTACAATGCTTCTAAGGATAAGAACGAAAGACTTGGTCGTATCCTTCAGATGCACGCAAACAACAGAAAAGATATTGACACAGTTTATTCAGGTGACATCGCCGCTGCTGTTGGTCTTAAGAACACAACAACAGGTGATACACTTTGCGACGAAAAGCACCCAATCATCCTTGAGTCTATGGAATTCCCAGAGCCTGTTATCAGGGTTGCTATTGAACCTAAGACAAAAGCAGGTCAGGAAAAGATGGGTATTGCTCTTGCAAAGCTTGCAGAAGAAGACCCAACCTTCAAGGCTTACACTGATGAAGAAACCGGTCAGACAATCATCGCCGGTATGGGTGAGCTTCACCTTGAAATCATCGTTGACAGACTTCTCCGTGAATTTAAGGTAGAGGCTAACATCGGTGCTCCACAGGTTGCTTATAAAGAAACAATCCGTAAGGATGCCGATGTTGATATGAAATATGCTCGTCAGTCCGGTGGTAAAGGTCAGTACGGTCACGTTAAGATTCGTGTTTCACCAAACCCAGGCAAGGGCTACGAGTTTGTTAACTCCATTGTGGGTGGTGCTATTCCTAAGGAATACATTCCTGCTGTTGACCAGGGTATCCAGGGCGCAATGCTCTCCGGTGTACTTGCCAACTACAATGTTGTTGACTGTAAGGTTGAGCTTTACGATGGTTCTTACCACGAAGTTGACTCATCCGAAATGGCATTTAAGATTGCCGGTTCTATGGCATTTAAGGAAGCAATGAAGAAGGCTGACCCTGTTCTTCTTGAACCACTTATGAAGGTTACAGTTATTGTTCCTGAGGAGTATATGGGCGATGTTATCGGTGACCTTAACTCCCGTCGTGGTCAGATTCAGGGTATGGAGGCTGTTGGTAACGCACAGCGTATCAACTCTCACGTTCCACTTTCTGAAATGTTCGGCTATGCAACTGATATGCGTTCCAAGACACAGGGCCGTGGTCAGTATGTAATGGAACCTGACACATATCAGGAAGTTCCAAAGTCCATTGCTGAAGACATTATGTCAAAGCGTAAAAAGTCTGATGACTAATTAGGAAAATCTCCTAATAAATCATCTAAAATACTGAATTATTCAGTAAAACCTATTGCAATTTTTTTAAAAAATTGTTAGAATAAAAATTACCAAGATTATTAATCTAAGGAGGATTATAAAAATGGCAAGAGAAAAGTTTGAAAGAAATAAGCCACATGTAAACATTGGTACTATTGGTCACGTTGACCACGGTAAGACTACACTTACAGCTGCTATCACAAAGGTTCTCAACCTTAACGGTGAGGCAGATTTCGTTGATTACGCTAATATCGATAAGGCTCCGGAAGAGAGAGAAAGAGGTATTACAATCAACACAGCTCACGTTGAATATGAGACAGAGAACCGTCACTACGCTCACGTTGACTGCCCAGGCCATGCTGACTATGTTAAGAATATGATCACCGGTGCTGCTCAGATGGACGGTGCTATCCTCGTTGTTTCTGCTGCTGATGGTCCTATGCCACAGACAAGAGAGCACATCCT
>JBJEOU010000083.1:0-1439 GCA_051880875.1 Ruminococcus sp.
CGTCCTTCATAACAACGATTCTTGTACCCATTGTCATAGCCTCTGTCTGGTCATGGGTAACATAGATGAATGTTGTGCCGAGTCTCTGATACAATTTAGAAATCTCTGTACGCATCTGTGCACGAAGCTTTGCGTCAAGGTTTGAAAGTGGTTCGTCAAGAAGGAATACCTTAGGATCACGAACGATAGCACGACCCAAAGCAACACGCTGTCTCTGACCACCGGACAAAGCCTTTGGCTTTCTGTCAAGATACTGCTCGATACCAAGAATTCTTGCAGCCTCCTGAACTCTCTCCTTGATTTCTTCCTTAGGTGTCTTTCTCAGCTTAAGACCAAATGCCATATTATCATAAACAGTCATATGAGGATAAAGAGCATAGTTCTGGAATACCATTGCAATATCCCTGTCCTTAGGTGCAACATCGTTTGCAAGCATATCGCCGATGTAAAGCTCACCCTTACTGATGTCTTCCAATCCTGCAATCATACGAAGTGTTGTTGATTTACCGCAACCTGAAGGACCAACCAAAATGATAAATTCTTTGTCCTCAATTTCAAGGTTGAAGTCTGTAACAGCAGTAACACCGCCGTCATAGATTTTGTAAATATGTCTTAAAGATACATTTGCCATACTAACTATAACCTCCTTGTATGTTTAAGCAAAGCCTAATGACGCAACTTCGCTAATATAGTTATACATCAGTAAGTAGTATAACATTTTTTTCTCAATAATACTACCCATATTTTTAACTAAATATTACCCCAAGTTTTTAGTCAAAAAGTCACATACATAAAAAAGTCTTAATTTTTTTGGATATTATCTACAAAAAAATCAGCTGTTTTTCCCTCTCCAGCATTGTCCGGCACCCGCCAAGGGGCAGATTTTCCGGCAAGACAAATCCTCCGATTGCCACTCTTTTCAGGGTTTTTACCCTTAATCCTTGGGTAAGGAACATTTTTTTCACCTGATGAAACTTGCCTTCACCGATAATCACCTGTGCTTTTGTAGGGTCATTTTTGTCGGGAATAAGGGTTGCCGGCAGGCATTTTGTTCCGTCCTTAAATGTAACCCCCTCTTTAAAGCTCTGCACCATATCCTGTGTTACCTCTCCGTCAAGAACGGCGACATATTTCTTATTTATATGTTTTTTAGGGGAAAGCATACGGTGGGCAAATTCTCCGTCGTCGGTAATAATCAAAAGTCCTGTGGTGTCCTTGTCCAGTCTGCCGGCTGGGAAAATCCCCTTTCGCCTCAGCTCCTTGGGAACAAGGTCAATTACGGTAGGCTCGTCCCTGTCGCTTGTGGCTGAAACATACCCAGAGGGCTTGTTCATAACAAGGTAAACATACTGAGAATATTCAATTTTTTCGCCCTTTACAGTAACTTCGTCATTTTCTTCGTCAATTTTTTGGTCAGGCTTTGTCACCAAAGCGCCGTT
>JBJEOU010000083.1:1539-9988 GCA_051880875.1 Ruminococcus sp.
CTTCGTCATTTTCTTCGTCAATTTTTTGGTCAGGCTTTGTCACCAAAGCGCCGTTAACCTCAACAAGCTTACTGCGAATCAGCTTTTGAACTTCCTTTCTTGTGCCAACATTTTGTGACACAAGGAATTTATCAATTCTCATATTTTCCTCCGGATGAGCAAGTAATGTAGTATAAATATGGTAACAGCAAGATTAATGGGATTGTTCACCGCTAACAAAGGCTCCATCGGATGAGTAATGTCGTCAACATAATAACATTTATACTCAGTGGTCTGCACCACTCCCTCTGTCATTCTGAGGGAGCAAAGCGACTGAAGAATCTGAAAGGATAGCAGTCGTGCCTAAATCGATACTAACAGGTTAGATGAAAGTATGATTTCTCTAACAAAATTAGTGGTAGAGGTGAGGGATTCCTCGACAAGCTCGGAATGACAGTGCGATGGATTTCCTTAAGTTGACAACATCGCTCGTCCGATGGAGCCTTTATGTAAAAATTCAAAGTATATCAGCACAAAGCCTGAAATTCATCACCATATATATTGGTGCATTTGTGACAGGCTATCACCTTGCCCTTGTGGGTCAGCACCGAAACATACATATCGTCCTCGGTTTCATAGACAAACCTTTTGGCTGTTACACCCTTGTACTTGTCAAGGTCAAGACCCATCTTTTTCTGAATCTTGTTATACTCCTCATAAACCTTGTTAAACTCCTCAGGGATTTTCACGCTGTCAATGGTGACAAGTGTACCCTCAGCATTAAAGGTGCTTAAAAACTCCTGCTTGTCCCTGTCGGTGGCGAATTTCAGAGAATATTCTCCCACACCCTTGCAAACGGCGGTGGATGAACCACCATCGCAAATAACATAGACAATTCCGCCTATTAACAGCAGGGCAAACACCAAAAGGGTAATTAATCTTTCAGGTTTTTTAATCTTTGTTTTAATAGTCAGTACAAACATTTTATCAGTCCTTTCATACATATACATATGCAGGAAATTCCTTTAAAATGTTTAATGAAAGGCTAAATCAAATACTTTTTTAATTCGGGAACACTATCGGCAAAAACCGTTGCCCCCTCTTTCTCCATTGACTCCCTGTCACCGTAACCGTAGGTTACCCCAACAAAATCAACACCGCACAGCCTTGCACCCCTTGCGTCAAAGTATGTGTCCCCTACCATAGCGATTTTGTCGGAAAAATTTCCACCCATACGGTCAACTGCATAGACTATTATGTCCTTTTTATCCTTTCGTTTTCCGTCAAGGGTTGAACCGCAGACTGCGTCAACATACTGGGAAAGACCTAATATATCCACAATTTCCATTGCGAATTTCTCATACTTTGAGGTTGCAACAACAATTTTTGCACCGGTCTTTCTTATTTCGCTTAAAACCTCTGCTATTCCCTCATATGCTTTGTTCATAAACTTGCCCTCTGTGTCATAGCAACGGCGGTAAACCTCCACAGCATCCAGAGCGTCCTCTCTGCTAAGGTGACAGCAATTCAAAAAGGTGTCCAAAAGAGGCGGGCCGATATACAGCTTGTAGTTGCTTGTGTCAAAGCCTTGACAACCGATTTCCTCAATAGTTTTTTCCAGACTGTACTTTATACCCTCGGCACTTTTGGAGAGGGTACCGTCCAAGTCGAACAGAATATAATCATACCTTGCCAAGCTTTTCATCCGCCTTTCTCTGGAATTTTTCTTTCTTCACAGACACCCTGTTGTGAACGCCCTGTGCAATAAGGCAAACATCGTCAAAAGCCTTTACTTCAAACTTGAAATTTCTTCCGTCAGTTTCCACAAGGGTGCTTTCAACCCTTACCTTTGCCCCAACGGGAGAAGGGCTGATGTGTTCAATATTTACAAGTGTGCCCACTGTGGTTATTTCATCGCTTAAAAGAGTATCGGCAAGCTTTGTTGACGCCTCCTCCATAAGTGCAACAACTGTGGGTGTGGCAAGCACCCTAAGACTGCCTGAGCCAACATTCACAGCCAGCATATCCTCTGTAACTGTTCTTTCAATAACAAAATTCTCCATAATTCTCTGACCCTTTCTTCTTATACTACATCTATCATACAATAAGGGGGAAAAATATTCAAGAAAAATCCATCCCTTTTACAGGATGGATTCAAAGTATAGATAATATAAAATCGCACTTACTTTACTTTAATACATATAAATCTGCCGAAACGTACACCGTCAGGGTCTTGCACAGGTTCTCTGAAAAACAAAGTATTGTTTATGGACCTGATTTCTCCAAAACCAAAACCGGACAAAATAGGATAACCATACGTATATCCAAAGCCCATTTTCATTAATTCTTTATGCAAATCATCCTTTGTCATATCAAACAGCATACTCGGAGTTCCGCCCTTGCTGTTTACCTGCACCATTGCAGGCATACCTGTTTCATGGTCTTTGTCAATAAGGCTAAAGCACACCTTACCTGATGCAAAAGCACCGCTTTCAATATAATAGGGATTGTTTTCAGGAATTTCATAGGTTTTACCCATCACCTTTACAATATCACTTAATGTACAAAGGGCATAGGTTTTGTCAAGACCAGTTCTTCTGTAAAGCACTTCGTCCTTTTCTCCGTCCAGTTTGCTGAAAATCACACTCTGACCGTTATTTGCACCGTAAATATCCTTTACATTTGTTGCAAGGGTGTCCTTTTTGCCGGTGATTTTTTCCACTCTCTTCAGCTTGTTGTTCACATTAAGGTAATACAGATAGTTTTTGCTCACCATCATTTTCTTAACCCTAAAGGACTTTGTTTTACCGGTTTCAATGTTATACACCTTTTTATTACCGTAATAAATTTTTCCGTCAAAAAGATAAATGTCACCATAGGCTTTTTTAATAAGTGTGGTTACCTTATTATATCTCAACATTCTTACATTGTAGTATTCTTTAAATATTACCCCGGAACCGTAACCGCCGAGAACTATAGTACTGCTGTCGGGACTTTTATAAATCTCCGTATCCTTATTTTTTTTTGTATTTAGAGCGTTTATAGTTTCATCAGTGCCACTATAATAAAGAATATCATTTCTTACATAGAATTTGCAAATGATTTCGTCCTCATATTTTTCCAATATTTTTTTAACTTTACCGTTTTTACCCTTAAACATAATATCTCTTTTATCAGAGTAAAACAAACCTTTTGAAGTGTTGTAAAATGCGTCACTTGCAATATAGGTGTTAGGTTTTTTACTGTAAGAAGTTGCCTGTGCTGTGGTGCAAGGAATAATAAGTGCAGAAATCATCATTAAAAGTGTAAGTGATAAAGATAATAATTTTTTCATAAATATGCCTCCTATCAGGAATTATTGATTAAATATTAATTGATTGTATTTATAAATAAAACATTCCACCGGAATCGCCCCTGTCCATAATGATTTAAAATACCTTTCACTATATACAACAATGAAAACTCAAAAAATGGGACAGGATTTTGAAAATTTTTATATAATTTTTTAGACGAAAAAAGGCAGGAAGAAAATCATCCCGATTATCTTCCTGTCCGTTCAATTTTATCAACTTATGAAAAAACTCGCACACTGTCATTCCGAGCTTGCCGAGGAATCCCCTACCTCTTGATGAAACTTTGAGTTACACCCAGCCTCCACCAGACGGGTATTCCCTTGCTAAGGGAAATGTCACGAAGTGACAAAGGGTTTGCCGTTTTCGCCAGAAAAAGGGGGACCGCTTGCGGTGGAAGGAGGGAAAAAGTGTTCTCTTTATCTCTCTTTGTCTTTAGAGGTTACTGTGGTTATATGTTCTTACTCATACCTTATAATCTAAAGACAAAGTAAGATATATTGACTACTTTTTCGCTCCTTCCGTCACGGCGAAAGCCGTGCCACCTCCCTCATCCGATGTAGCCTTTGTTAAGTCCATAATTTCATATAACCTGATAGTATAGATTTTTGTGTTACTGCTTTCCTTTTAGATTCTTCAGTCGCTTTGCTCCCTCAGAATGACAGAACGGGTAGTGCAGTCTACTGAGTAAAAATGTTCTTAAGTTGAACACATTGGTCATAGTATAGATAATGTAAATTCATGCTTACTTTACTTTATAATTTTCAAAGCTTCCGATTTTTCCGGTATCCAAATCTGCCATAGGCTGTCTGTAATACAAGGTGTTATCAAAGGAATAGAGTTTTCCAAAGCCCATACCGGATAATAGCGGATAGATCTTATTCTTGCTTACATCAATTAACATTCTCGGTGTACCGCCCTTGCTGTTTACCTGCACCATTGCAGGCATACCTGTTTCGTGATCTTTGTCAATAAGGCTAAAGCACACTTTACCTGATGCAAAAGCACCGCTTTCAATATAATAAGGATTGTTTTCGTCTATTGTATAGGTTTTGCCCATCACCTTTACAATATCACTTAGTGTGCAAAGGGTATAGGCTTTGTCAAGACCTGTTTTTCTGTAAAGGACTTCATCCTTTTCTCCGTTAAGTTTGCTAAAAATCACACTCTGACCGTTGTTAGCGCCATAAATATCCTTTACATTTGTAGCAAGGGTGTCCTTTTCCCCAGTATTCTTTGCCACTCTCTTTAGCTTGTTATTCACATTAAGATAATACAGATAGTTTTTGCTTACCATCATTTTCTTAACCTTAAAGGACTTTGTTTTGCCGGTTTCAATGTTATACATCTTTTTATTACCGTAATAGATTTTACCGTCAAAAATATTAATTTCTCCAACGGCTTTTTTAATAAGTGTGGTTACCTTATTATTTTTCAATATTCTGACCTTGTAGTCCTCTTTAAAAATCACACCCGAGCCGTAACCGCCGATTAAGGTAATATCGTCTTTGTTCTTAAAAAGTACAGTATTTTTCTTACCTGATGTTTTAATAGAATTTACAGTATATTCTCCATTTTTTTGACTATTGTAATAGAGAAAATCTTTTCTTACATAGTATTTGCAAATGTTATTTGTATCGTCTTCTATTCTTTCAGCAATTTTCTTGGTTTCTCCGTCTTTGTTTTTGAACATTATGTTCATTCCGTCAGAATAGAACACTCCATTTGAGGTATTATAAAAAGCCTCGCTTGCAATATAGGTGTTAGGTTTTTTCTCAACAGACTTTCCCTGTGCTGTGGTGCAAGGAATAATAAGTGCCGAAATCATCATTAAAAGTGTAAGTGCTAAAGATAATAATTTTTTCATAAATATGCCTCCTATCAGGAATTATTGATTAAATATTAATTGATTGTATTTAGAAATAAAACATTCCATCGGAATCGCCCCTTTTAATAGATTAAAAAACCTTTCACTATATACAACAATGAAAAATCAAAAAATGGGACAGGATTTTGAAAAGTTTTATAAAAAATTATTCAAATAATTTTTATATAGCACCAACGGCTTCATCAATAACAGATTTATCAAGTGAATAGATACATTCAGATGTAGATTTCGTGCTAGGGCATAATACGAAATACAGATAATCCGTTGCATTTTGTATCCCTTCAATCTCTGGTAATTCACCGGATATGGTATTTGTCACATTTATACAATATGAATATGTATATCCACCACTATTATTTTTGATCATTTTAGCTATTTTAGGCTGTTGACCACCAACACCGCCTGCTATATACACTGAGTAAGCATTTGTAAAGTCTATACCCTGACATGATGAATTAGGCAAAACTCTTTGATTTCCTGTCTGTACACATGAAAAGTAACAGGCATTTTTTATGCTTGTATTATTGGCACAAGAAATATAATTTACAGATTCTCCATCAACACTGTCAAGTAAATTATTAATTGTATTGAAATTATAGTAACTATACTGTATTTTTCCATATATACTTCTTACTGCAAGGACAAGTTTGGTTTTGTCACTTGAAAGAGCAGCATCCATTCTCATAACAACATTAGTAACTTCTCCATCTATATAATCACTAGAATTGGTATCAATAGTATCAAACGGAGTGGCTGTAGTATTAGCACAATCAAGTCTTGCTAGTCTGGAGATATTTGAATAACTTGAAATTGTAGCACCCGGCGAG
Source organism: Ruminococcus sp. (assembly GCA_051880875.1). GTDB lineage: Bacteria > Bacillota > Clostridia > Oscillospirales > Acutalibacteraceae > Ruminococcoides. Next base: position 7,584 of record JBJEOU010000083.1, read on the forward strand.
TACTGTATTCTACCTACTTGCATTGTAAAATAAGATGTATCCCATTTTGGATCCGGATTTGCCTTACAACCTATTAATATATATGTTTTCCCATTGTGATTATACACTTCAAGTGTTTGATTATGCCCAAACCCATTAAGAACCATATGATCTTTATATGTAGCAGTAGTACCATTTATCGTGTATCTTGAAAGATACGTATCCGTTCCGACGGATTGTGAAACATAAATATATGTTGAACCAACATAACTCTTTTGAATATGTCTTTTTTTCGGAAGTCCGTTGACTGTATACGCTTTAGTTGCATTCAAATTAATTGTTTTGTTTGGTTGAGCAAGATTTATTTCAAAATTAGAAGCAAGAAAGTCAGATAAATATGGCTGTAATCTTTCATTAGTAGCATAATCATCTGCAAGATATTCTAATTCATTATTTGAAATAGATATGTCATTATCATCCATAATAATTTCATCTGCAAAACTTGTGCTTGAAACACTTATAAATGTAACCAAGGTTACTGATAACAGAATAATGCTAATTTTTTAATTCTCCTCATAAAATCACCTTTTCTTATAAATTTTAATAAAACATTATATTTATGTTTGTATATATTATAACATACAAAAAATAGAAAGTATATTGGTAAATTTGTAGTTATTATTTCACCGTATTTGTGTAATTTTGACAATTCACAAAGAAGTTAACATATATTATTCATAATAATAAATGATAACTTTTTTATAAAATTTATCATATTAAAGCAACTTATTCTCCTAAAAAACTAAATCCGTGAAATGTTGTGTATTGGAAAGTATTGTGTTATAATTGAGGAAATACTGAATAAACGCTTTTAAGGAGACATAAAAATGAAATTAGGTATTGTAGGCTTGCCTAATGTGGGCAAAAGCACACTTTTTAATGCTATTACAAATGCAGGGGCTCAAAGCGCCAACTATCCGTTTTGCACCATTGAGCCAAATGTTGGGGTGGTTGCTGTTCCCGACAAAAGGCTTGACAAGCTGGCTGAAATGTACGACCCGGACAAGTACACTCCTGCTACCATAGAATTTGTTGACATTGCAGGACTTGTAAAGGGTGCGTCAAAGGGCGAGGGTCTTGGCAACAAGTTCCTTTCTAACATTCGTGAATGTGACGCTATTGTTCACGTTGTAAGATGCTTTGAAAATGACGATATTATCCATGTTGAGGGTTCTGTTGACCCTGCAAGGGATATTGAAACCATTGACATTGAGCTGATTCTCTCCGATGTTGAAATGGTGACAAGAAAGCTGGACAGGCTGAAAAAGGCGCTTAAGGGCGACAAAAGCCTACAGGCACAGATTGACTTCTTTGAGGGTGTTCTTGATGTTCTCAACGAAGGCAAATCTGCAAGAACTGTTGAAACAACAGAGGAGCAGGAGGAATGGCTAAAGGAGGTTGCACTCCTTACCACAAAGCCAATCATCTACGCCGCAAATATGAGCGAGGATGACTTTACAAACGGAATTGAGGACAACTCTATGCTCCAGACAGTAAGGGAAATCGCCTCAAAGGAACACGCCGCCGTTCTGCCAATCTGCGCACAGATTGAGATGGATATTGTGGATATGGACAAGGAAGAAAAGGAGATGTTCCTCTCCGACTTAGGTCTTGAGGAAAGCGGTCTTGACAGACTTATTAAGGAATGTTACTCCCTCCTTGGACTTATCTCCTACCTTACAGCGGGAAAGCCGGAGGTAAGAGCCTGGACAATTAAAGAGGGCACAAAAGCTCCCCAGGCGGCAGGAAAAATCCACACTGACTTTGAGAGAGGCTTTATCAGAGCCGAGGTTGTTGCCTATGACGACCTTATTGCCAACGGCGGAATGACCGCTTGTAAAGAAAAGGGACTTGTCCGCTCCGAGGGCAAGGAATATGTAATGAAAGACGGAGATGTTGTTCTCTTTAGATTTAATGTGTAATGGACAACTACTTTACAATCCGTGATGATGTACTGAAATTCGCCCTTGAAAATTACGGCACAGAGCCTGAATATCTGTGGACAAAAACGCCAGACACCTGTGTCCTTCGTAACAATCCCAAGGGCAAGTGGTATGGCATAATTATGGATTTGCCAAGGGTAACCTTTGACTTAGGCGAGGGATATTTTGATGTAATCAATGTTAAAATCCATCCTGAGCAAAGGGATATATTGTTAATGAAAGACGGATTTTTCCCGGCTTACCATATGAACAAAAAGCACTGGATAACAATCCTCCTTGATGGTACGGTTGACATTGACATAATTTCAGATTTACTGGACACAAGCTACGATTTGACAAGTTAAGAAACTAAAAATACCCCACAGCTGTGACCCGACCCCCAAAAGTTAGACCTAAAAACTAACTTTTGGAGGTCGGTATTAT
>JBJEOU010000084.1:0-9980 GCA_051880875.1 Ruminococcus sp.
ACTTTTTCCCTCCTTCCACCGCAAGCGGTCCCCCTCCCTCGTCTGAGGGAGGCTGGTCATGACAGAGAAGTATTTTAACTAATTTTTATAAAAATATAATCAAATTTTAATAAAACATAGTGACAAATGATAAAAAATAGTGTACAATATATACAATGACATTTGCCTGTAAGTAAGGAGTGATAAAAATGGCAAATAGATTTGTATTAAATGAAACAAGCTACCACGGAAAGGGTGCAATAAAGGAAATTGCAACAGAAGTAAAGGCAAGGGGCTTTAAGAAATGCTTTGTCTGCTCCGACCCTGACCTTATCAAGTTTGGCGTTACAAAAAAGGTGACCGATATTCTGGAGGAAAGTGCTATTGACTATGAGCTTTATTCAGAAATCAAGGCTAACCCAACTGTTGAAAATGTAAAAACAGGTGTGGAGGCTTTTAAGGCATCAGGCGCTGACTGTATTGTTGCCATTGGGGGAGGTTCTTCAATGGACACAGCCAAGGCAATCGGTATAATCATTGAAAACCCTGAATTTGGCGATGTTGTTTCCCTGGAGGGCGTTGCCCCAACAAAGAACAAGTGCGTTCCTATTATTGCAGTTCCAACCACAGCCGGTACAGCCGCCGAGGTTACAATCAACTATGTTATCACAGACACAGAGAAGAACAGAAAAATGGTATGCGTTGATGTTCATGACATTCCTGTTGTTGCAGTCGTTGACCCGGATATGATGAGCTCAATGCCAAAGGGACTTACAGCCGCCACAGGTATGGACGCTCTTACACACGCTATTGAGGGTTACATCACCCTTGGCGCATGGGAGATGAGCGATATGTTCCACCTTAAGGCTATTGAGATTATCTCCAAAAGCCTTCGTGGTGCAGTAGAAAATACACCTGAGGGCAGAGAGGGTATGGCTCTTGGTCAGTACATAGCCGGTATGGGATTTTCCAATGTAGGACTGGGAATTGTTCACTCAATGGCTCACCCTTTGGGTGCAGTTTATGACACACCTCACGGAGTTGCAAATGCAATTATCCTGCCAACAGTTATGGAGTACAATGCCCCTGCAACAGGTGAAAAGTACCGTGACATTGCAAAGGCAATGGGTGTTGAGGGTGTTGACGAAATGACCCTTGATGACGCTCGAAAAGCCGCCGTTGACGCAGTAAAACAGCTTTCGGCCGATGTGGGTATTCCTGCTGACCTAAAGGATATTGTTAAGCCTGAGGATGTTGACTTCCTGTCACAAAGCGCCTATGACGACGCCTGCCGTCCCGGCAACCCAAGGGAAACATCTGTTGAGGAAATCAAACAGCTGTATCTTTCACTTATGTGATTAATCTATTCACAGTATAATTAAACTATTACAAAAGCCACAGTCCAAATGAACTGTGGCTTTTTAAAATCTATAATTCAATGTAGTATGGACAAATGTCCTCAAAGTGTCCGTCCTTCATTCTGAATCCCTTTTTAATAGTTCCAAGCTGTATGAACCCCAGCTTTTCGTAAAGGTGTCTTGCACTGTAATTTGTCTTTACAACAGCGTTGAATTGGAGAATGGAAAAACCCATCGTTTTCCCCACAGCTATGCAGTCCCTTACAAGGGCTTCGCCGATATGCTTCCCTCTGTAACAGGACAGCACACCGTAGCTTGCGTTGCATATGTGGGAGCATCTTCCCACATTGTTTGGGTGAAGAATATACAACCCTAATATTTCTTTTGAGGAATTATCATAGGCAACTCCGCAGTAGCTTTGAGAAGCAAAAAATTCTTCCCCTGTTTCCTGTGTCAGCAGTTCCTCTTGTGGAAATGCGATTCCATCCTCAACAATTTCGTTCCAGATTTTTATCATCTGGGGAATATCCTTTTGAATGTATTTCCGTACTTTAATATCCATATTTCTCCTTTGCTAATTGGTGGCAAGACGTTTTGATTCCCATTTTCGGCTTTTCCACCTTATAATCATCATAATTCCTCTGAAACACTCGTCAGCGGCAAAGGCTATCCACAGTCCGTATATTCCATATCCAAGTGCAACAGCAAGTATGTAAGCCCCAAGTGTGCTGATTACCCACATTGAGAATATGGCGCATCCTGTGGGGAAAATTACATCCCCCGCCCCTCGCAGACAGGCTATTAGCACAATATTTGTGGTTCTGCCGAATTCAAGGATTATGTTGATAAACAGTACATTTGCACCAAGGGTAATAATCGTCTCATTTGTTGTGAATATTCCCATAAGATACTGCCCTGCCAATGCACCGATAAACGCAATGGAAAGGGTGATGATAAGTGCATTTCGATGCCCTCGGAAACCCTGGCGGTATGCCTCATCAAACTTCTTTGCACCAACCAGATGACCTATTAGTATTTGAGATGCCTGCCCAATGGAAACTGCAAAAATGTAAAAGAACATTGTTATGTTCTGCACATATGTTTTTGTGATAAGGTCTGTTTCTGTCATACATTTCAGGACTATTGAGGTGATTACAAGCTGTGACAGGTTGTACAAAAATGTTTCTAACGCTGAGGGAACACCAATTTTGATGATATTCTTAACATCCCCCCAGGGGAAAGGCTTTAACAGCTTGAATATTGACGGCTTTTCTATTTTCTTGAAAAGTACAATGAGAAGTACAATAGTGCCTGCAAAACGGCTGAAGCTTGTGGCTATTGCAACGCCCAGAACTCCAAGCCGTGGCATACCAAACAGACCAAGGACAAAGATAACATCAAGGACGGTGTTGACTATATTCATACCTACGGTGACATACATAGAAATCTGGGTCATACCGTGGTTGCGGATTATTACAGATATAGCGCTCAGCATCGCCTGCAAAAACAGTGTTCCACCCACTATGGCAAGGTACTGGGAGGAGTACTCCAGAATTTTTCCCTCTGCACCAATAAACTTAAGTATAGGAGCGTTAAAAATAAGGAGAACTCCGCTTATTATAATTCCAAAGGCAAAGTTAAAGGTGAGGGAAAGAGCCGCTACCCTTGAGGCTCCCTTTTTGTTCTTCGCACCAAGGCACTGTGAGATAATAACAGCACTTGCGCCGGAAATAACCGTAAATACTATTGTGACAATAGAAACCGCCTGATTTGCTGTGTTAACAGAGGAGGCGGCAAGGTCGTTGTATTTGCTCAGCACAAAAACATCAATAAAACCAAGGAGCATAAAAAGAGCTGTTTCAATAAATATAGGCCATGCAAGATTAAATAGCTTCATCTTTTTCATTGTGCTTCTCTCCAGTAAGTTAATTCACAGGCATTATACCACAGCAATGTAAATATTTCTACAAAAGATTTATAATTCAATTTTTTAAATATTAAAAAGATTTTTAATTATTTTGTAGAAATAAATCTTTATATATGATATAATACTTTCAATGAAATTTAATATTGAAGGGAGGTTTACCTATGAAAAAGAAAGAAAAATCAAAGCCGATTGGCACATTCCGGAAGGATTTTGTCTATACCGCATTGTTCCTTATTGCGGTTGGAGTGCTGTTTGTGGTTTCGCCCGAGTCATCAACTAAGCTGATTTGCTACATCATAGCAGGACTTCTGTGCGTTTGGGGCATTATCAAGCTGATGATGTATATAAGCTCAGGAGTGGGAGAGGTTTTCGGCTCCTTCGGACTTGTAACATCGGTGTCCCTGATTATCGGCGGAATTGCAATCTTTATTACTCCGGAATTTTTTGCAGGGGTAATAGCCACAATTTTTGGCTGTGCAATTATTGTTGACGGAGTGCTTAAGGTTCAGTATGCCATTGACCTTTCCAGAATCGGTGCAAAATACTGGTGGGTTGTGCTTATTGCGGCGGCTGTGTTTATTGCAGCAGGACTTATAGTTGTGTTCAATCCATTCTCGGCAGCTGTCACCTTTATGGTTTTTGCAGGAATAGCGCTGATTGTGGACGGAATTTCAGACCTTATCACAGCTTTGTATGTCAGCAGGGTTTTAAAGAATTTTTCAAAGTTAAGCAACAAAATTGACCTTGACGAAGATGACTACAAGGATATTGATTAATGAGAGATTAGTTAGTCGCAAAAAAATAATATGCTATAAATTAAGCCGAGGAAAAACCCTCGGCTTAATTATTTGCTGAAATTTACTTTTAATTTTAAGACTGCTTTGCTTTGCTTTTTTCTATCGTTCTGTAAATCAACTTAACAATTTCAGAAACAACAATAACAGTCAGGGCGGTGAGAACTATCTTCACCCACATAGACAGGCTGAGGGGAACTGTGCCGAACACAAATCCGCCAAACTGGGTGATTACCACCTGGAGGGCAAAGGTCAATAAAAATACTAAAAGCATAGCTTTGTTCTGCGTTAACCCTTTGAAAATACTGTCGTTTGACAATGCTCTGCTGTTGAATGCGTTGAAAAGCTGGAAGACAACAAACAGGGTGAAGAGTATTGTTCCTTGCTCGCCCTGGCTTCCTCCCAAAAAGTTGGTAAAGGTTTGTGCCATAAATACTACTGCAATAAATACTGCATTAAATCCAATTTTCAACATCATATCCCTGTTTACAAGCCCCTCCTTTTTAGGAGTAGGCTTGTTTTTCATCAGGTCGTCATTTACAGGGTTAAGTCCCAGAGTAAGGGCAGGTGGGCCGTCCATTATAATGTTTATCCACAACAGCTCAAGTGCTGTAAATGGGGAAGGGAGGCCGGCAAGCACAGAGGCTATAACAACCAGCACAGAGGACACATTCACCGTCAGCTGAAACTGAATACAACGGCGGATGTTTTGGAAAATTCCCCGTCCCCATTTTATGGCTTTTGTAATGGTGGTAAAGCTGTCGTCCAAAAGCACAATGTCACTTGCCTGTTTGGTGACATCTGTACCCGAAATTCCCATTGCTACACCCACATCGGCATTTTTTATTGCCGGTGCGTCGTTGATGCCGTCACCTGTAACCGCCACCACATTTCCAAGCTCCTTAAGAGCGTTGACAACCCTTAGCTTAACTGATGGTGTGCTCCTTGCGATTACGCTTATGCTTGGGATTTGACTTCTCAGTTCCTCATCGGACAAATCCTCTAAATCCCTTGCGTTTACGGCACGGTGATTTTTGTCAAGAATATTCAGCTGTTCTGCAATGGCGGTTGCTGTTATAAGATTATCACCGGTGAGCATCTTTAGGTGAATGTTTGCCTTTTTGCATAGCTTGACGGACTCTATCACATCTTCTCTTAGTGGGTCGGTGATAACCGCAAAACCGTCAAAGATGAGGTTTTGTTCCAGAACTTCCCTTTGAGAAGTATAGCAAAATTCCTCATAGGATATGGTCCTGTGGGCAAATGCAATGATTCTGCAAGCCTTTTTCTGAAAGTTTATGATTTCTTTTTCAATAATTTCCTTTTCCTCTGAGGGCAGAACGCACAGCGACAATATCTTTTCGGGACTTCCCTTTGAAAATACTGTAAGGGTGTCGTTTTCCTTAGTTACGGTGGTCATATTTTTGTCATCGGAAGAAAAGGGATAGACAAACTGAACCTTGCTGTTTTTCCTTATTTCAGTATAATCTACGCCTGACTTTTCAACAGCGGTTATCAATGCACATTCTGTGGGGTTGCCTGCAAATTTTGTTGTGTCGCATCCCTTCTCTATGTCGGCGGTGCTGTTTATACAGATATTGTGGATGATGTACCTGTCATTTAGTTCTTTAGGCTTGCAGATTTTCCCTTTGCAGAAAAATTTTGTGGCTGTCATTTTGTTCTCTGTCAAAGTTCCTGTTTTGTCGGTGCAGATAATGTTTACCGAGCCGATTGTTTCACAGGCAATCATCTTTTTTACCAGGGCATTCTGCTTTGACATCTTAATAACATTTATTGCAAGGGACACAGCAACTATTGTGGGCAGACCTTCCGGGACAGCGGCAACAAGGAGTACAATGGAGTTTATGAATATCTCTGCAATGCTGTCAAAGTCGGCATTACCGCTACCCAAAAGGGAAATCAGCTGAACAACAAAGATTACAAGTGCCGCAATTCCACCTAAAATAGCTATGCCCTTGCCCAGGGATGCCATTTTTATTTGCAGAGGGGTCTGGGATTTGTCTGTCCTTGCAAGCTCTTCAGCGATTTTGCCAAACTCCGTTTTACCGCCTACACGACAGACAACGGCATTTCCGTTTCCTGCTGTTACAAAGCTACCTGAATACAGCATATTTTTTCTCTCTGCAACAGGCGTTTTCTCGCTTTGGCAAAGGTATTCTCCATCCTTTTCAACAGCGTCACTTTCCCCTGTAAGGGCGGATTCATCCACAAGCAGGTTGTTTGAAGTGATAATACGGCAGTCGGCAGGGATTCTGTCGCCTGTTTCAACGGTAATAATATCTCCCACAGTAAGTTCCCCATTGCTGATTATCTGTGGGTTTCCGTTTCGCACAACCTTAACCTCTGTGTTTTGGTTCAGCTTGTTAAGCTCCTCAAAAGCCTTTGCACTTTTGCCCTCCATTACAACGGTGATAATTACGGACAGCATAATTGCCGCAAAAATGCCAACACATTCAATAAAGTCGGTTTCGTTTCCGCTGAACAGCTTTACAAAATTGACGGCAAGGGTTATTCCCAGGGCAATCAGCAAAATAATAAGCATTGGCTCTTTAAAGGAACTGAAAAACCTCTTTAAAGCCGAGGGCGGTTTTTCCTGTGTAAATGTGTTTGTGCCGTAAAGCTCCTTGTTACGGATGACCTCTTTGTCAGTAAGCCCCTTTTCTTTGTCTGTGCCGAAATGCTCCAGCACTTTTTTTGATTCTTCCAAATACGGTGTCATAATAGCCTCCTAAAACATAAATAAAAAACCCGATAACCAAGGTACAAGGTCCATTGGTTATCGGGCAAAAGACGCAATGCAACCTGTGGTTATGGCATTGAGTCTGGTTATTTAAGACAAGCCAGGCATAAGCCGAGATTGTTGACTTGTCACGCAGTGCGCTACTACTCCCTCAAAGTGTTTAAGGAAACACTGAATAAATCACTTCACACATCTTGTTTGCATATTTTCCGCCGCTTAGCCCAAAAAATCCTCGCAATACGTCAGTATTCCTGCGGTTTTTTGAACTAACCGACAAAAAATCTGACTGCACAATCTGTGCAAATGATTTAATCAGTGTTTCCTTGATTTTTAAGTATTTTATCATAACGGTTGTCAATAGTCAACGTTTTTGTTTTCGATTTTTAATTTTCTTTATTACCCACTATTATTATATCACAGGTGCACAGTTTTATGATATTATATCAAAGCTGTCCTCTGCCTGTGACAAACTTTGTTTGACTTGCAGTAGTATGCTTTGATATAATGTTGACAGCAAAATAAAAGGAAGAATAATATGGAAAAGGTAATTTCAGTTGAAACAATGCGTCAAAGTGACGCCTATACAATAGAAAATTTTATCGACAGCAAAAGCCTTATGTACAAGGCAGGTGTGGGAGTATTTGAAAGCTGTGATTGGCAGGGGAGAGTTGCCATAGTCTGCGGAAGCGGTAACAATGCCGGTGACGGATATGTGCTTGCATTGCTTTTGAAGGAAATTAATGTTCCGGTCACCCTTTTTCTCATAAAAGATAAATTTTCTCAGGACGGAAGATATTATTTCGACAAATGTATGAAGGCAGAAATTCCATATTGCCTGTGTGAGGAAAATACTTCCTTTGAAGATTACAATATGGTTGTTGACTGCATATTCGGAACAGGCTTTAAGGGAAAAGCAAGGGGACTTTCTGGAGAAATTATCGACAAAATCAATGAGTTTAATGGCACTGTAATATCCGTCGATATTAATTCGGGACTTAACGGCGACAATGGAATGTCAGAAAAATGTGTCAAATCCCATACAACAGTTTCTATCGGCTATCTTAAGCCGGGATTACTTATTAATGACGCACCAAAATATATAGGTGAGCTTAAAAACTGCGATATAGGAATTGAGCTTGTGGGTGAATACTTTATTTTACAGGACAGTACGCCTGATATTTCCGCAAAAGAAAATACTTTTGAAAATCTAAAGGATTTTTCTGACTGTTATGAAATCCCCTACGAAACAGCCTGTGAAAAGCCTGTTGAGGTGATTTTATCGGTTGCAAAGGAGAAGAAAATCCCTGTGCTTGTGAAAAATTTAGGTGAATATTCTGTTATCATTTCAGAAAACACAGCATATATTGTAAGAGGGTAATTTATGGTTACTGTGGAGATAGATTTGCACAACGAAACCCGTGAAAGCGGAAGAAAAAAGCTGACCGCCAAGCTTAATTCCCTGCCAAAGGGTACACAGGAGCTTGTGGTTATCCACGGCTACCACAGCGGAACAGTTTTGCGTGATATGGTAAGGGGTTTTAAACACCCAAGGGTTGAGCGAAAAATCTTGGGAATGAATCAAGGAGAAACTATATTTGTTATCAGGAATAAATAATACTTGAGGGGCGAAAATGGAAGGAAAAATCGTTATACACAAAACCTTTGGAGAGGGAAAAATAATTTCTTTAAAGGATAATTTGCTTACAGTAAGGTTTAAAGATAAGGAGTCTGTGTTTATCTTTCCTGAGTGCTTTGAGGGAGTGCTTACAACAGCCGACAAAGAGCTTGATTCCTACGCAAAAATGATTATCAATAATAAGAGGCTTGAAAAGAAATTGTTGCAAAAGAAAGGCCTTAACAGACGGCTCCTCCAAACCCGAAGGAATGTTCCCAGATGGCACAGCTACATTCCCGACAACAGGAAAAACGGTGGAATTTCATCCCCGAAAAATAAGGCTGAAACAGGCATAAAGAGGTATGAGGGCAAAAATTATTTTGCAATGTCAGAGGGAGAGAATTTTATGGACTTTATTGAAAATAATGAAATTATTATTCCTATTGAGAATAATAATATTGCATCAATAATCAAAAAGGGTGATTTGCTGTTTTGCATAAAGGATGGCAAGGCAGGGCATATAGGAATTGTGCTGTCAAATCCCACCGTAAATAATAATGATGATAACACAGATGAATACATCATTACTGCGCAGTTTATCCCTGTGATGGCAGAGGTTATGTGCACCGCTGGAGCAACGGAAGATACCATTTCTCACATAGATAAGGACAAAGCCGAAACTGTACTGGAAAGCATAGCGGAAAAATGCCCCTACATAAAAAGCATTGAGGGCGTTGTATAAAAAAGGGACTGTCAAAAGGTTTACTCTTTTTGACAGTCCCATAAATTTTATTAAGTTATTTTTAGCATTCCGCATCAATTTCAGAAATTTTCTTAAAGGTTTCAAAAACACATCTCATTGACTTGAAGAAGTCTGATTTTTCATCATCTGTCAGGAGATTGAATTTCTCTGTAATACGCTGGTTAACACTTTCACGACCCTGTGTCAGCAGGTCGTATCCCTTTTTTGTCATACTGATAAGTACAATTCGCCTGTTGTTAATGTCAAAGGCTTTTTCGGCATATCCCTCTTTTACAAGGGCAGTAATCGCCCTGCTGGTCTGCTCCTTTGAGGTGGAGGTCATCCTTGCAATATTGCTGACAGTCAGCTTTTTGCCATACACAAGGGAAAGCAAAATGTATATCTGGGATTTAGATAGATTATGCTCCCTGAGGTTGATGTTGTCAAAGATTATTCTGTGAAAAATAGAGAAGAATTTAAGTGCATTTACAATTCCGTCACTTTCGGACATAAAACTATTCATTACTAAGACCTTCTAATAAAACAAAACTAAGGAAACACTGATTAAATCACTTTACACATCTTGTACGCATATTTTCCAACCGTTAGCCCAAAAACTCCTCGCAATACGTCAGTATTCCTGCGGTTTTTTGAACTAACCGACGAAAAATTTGACTGCACAATCTGTGCAAATGATTTAATCGGTATTTCCAACAATTATTATAGTTTGGTATTTTAATTTGTCAATGAGTATTTTACAAATAAATTATAGTTGACATTTATCAAAAGTAGTGTTATAATGTT
>JBJEOU010000085.1:0-5595 GCA_051880875.1 Ruminococcus sp.
TATGAAATTACAACTAAAAAGCAGGTGTATTTTGCATATACCGAGGCAGAAAAGGAAAAGTACATTAACGAAATCGGCAAGGAAAAATTCACCGTTCAGAGAAGTAAGGGTCTTGGTGAAAACGAACCGGAGATGATGAATTTAACAACTATGAATCCGGCAACAAGGCGACTTATCAAGGTTGTTCCCGATGATGTTAAGAGGACAGCAGAGATGTTTGATGTTCTCCTTGGTGACAATCTTCAAGGCCGTAAAGACTATATTGTTGACCACGGTGCAGAATACATTGATAACTTGGATTTGAGTTAAGGAGGTGAGGTAATTTGGCAAGAAAGAAGAAAGAGTCAAAAACACCGCCAATGAGAAAAATTAACGGTGTTATTGAGGGAGCAGGAGAGGTAATTGAGCAGAAAATTGCCTCTACCATAGAAGAAAACTATATGCCCTACGCAATGAGCGTAATTATGTCCAGAGCAATTCCTGAAATTGACGGATTTAAGCCGTCACACAGAAAGCTCCTATATACTATGTACAAGATGGGACTTTTGACAGGCAATAGGACAAAATCCGCAAACATTGTTGGTGCTACAATGAAGCTGAATCCTCACGGGGACTCTGCAATTTACGATACAATGGTAAGACTTTCAAGGGGTTACGAGGCACTTCTCCACCCTTATGTTGATTCAAAGGGTAACTTTGGTAAGTTTTACAGCAGAGATATGGCTTGGGCGGCTTCCCGATATACAGAGGCTAAGCTTGACCCGATTTGTAATGAGCTTTTCAGGGATATTGACAAGGATACCGTAGATTTTGTTGATAACTATGACAACACTATGAAAGAACCATCCCTGTTGCCTGCAAGCTTTCCATCTGTTTTAGTTAATGCTAACACAGGTATTGCTGTTGGTATGGCATCAAATATCTGTTCCTTTAACCTGAAAGAAGTGTGCGAAACCACAGCCGCCTTAATCAGAGATAAGGACCACGACATTATGTCAACTTTGCCTGCACCTGATTTTATCGGTGGAGGTCAGATTGTATATGATGAAGAGGCTATTCGTAAAATCTACGAAACAGGCAGAGGCGGAATTAAGGTAAGGGCAAAATATGAATACGATAAAAAGAATAATTGTATTGATATTTTTTCAATCCCTCCGTCAACCTCCTGTGAAGTAATTATTGAAAAAATAATTGACCTTGTTAAACAGGGCAAGGTAAAGGAAGTTTCGGATATTCGTGATGAAACAGGTATTGACGGACTTAAAATCACCATTGATTTAAAGCGTGGAACAGATCCTGACAAGCTTATGCTAAAACTGTACAAGCTGACTACTTTGCAGGACACCTTTAGCTGTAACTTTAACATTCTTATTGCCGGTGTTCCAAAGGTTATGGGTGTTCGTGAAATTCTCAACGAATGGATTGCATTCAGAGTAGAATGTATAAGAAGAAGAACATATTTTGACCTAAAGAAAAAGCAGGATAAACTTCATCTCTTAAAGGGTCTTAAGACTATCCTTCTTGATATTGACAAGGCTGTAAAAATCGTCAGGGAAACTGAGGAAGAGTCCGAAGTAGTACCTAATTTGATGATTGGCTTTGGAATTGATGAGATTCAGGCTGAATATGTTGCAGAGATTAAACTCAGACACCTCAACAAGGAGTATATCCTCAAGAGAATTGAGGATATAGAGAACTTGGAGGAAGAAATCGCTGATTTACAGGCAATTCTGGCAAGTAAGCAAAGGGTTAAAACCATAATTGTAAAAGAGCTTAAGAATGTTGCAGACAAGTACGGAAAGCCAAGAAAATCCATACTTCTCCACAATGTTTCTGAGAGTGAAGAGTCTTTCGTTGAAGAAGTACCTGACTATCCGGTAAATCTCTTCTTTAGTAAAGAGGGATACTTCAAGAAAATCACTCCACAGTCCCTTAGAATGAGCGGTGAGCAAAAGCTAAAGGACGGAGATGTGATGATTCAGCACTTTGAGTCAACCAACTCCGCAGAACTGTTGTTCTTCACAAACAAGTGTCAGGTTTACAAAACAAAGGCGTCTGATTTTGCAGATACAAAAGCAAGCGTATTGGGCGAATATGTTGCCGCTAAGCTACAAATGGACGAAAACGAAGTACCTATGAAGATGATTGTCACAAAGGATTACAAGGGCATTCTGGTGTTTGGCTTTGAAAACGGTAAAGTTGCAAAGGTACCACTTGGGGCTTACTACACAAAGACCAACAGGAAAAAGCTTGTTAACGCTTATTCTGACAAGTCACCTCTTACCGATGTTATCTTTATAGATGAAGACAAAGAAGTTATGTTAAAGTCCTCCGGTGGAAGAGTACTCCTGGTTCACACAGGGGCAATTAACCTGAAAACCTCCAAAAATACTCAGGGTGTGGCTGTAATGAGGATGAAAAAGGGTCAATACCTTGAGTCTATGGAAATTTACCCAGAGGATTTGTTCAGTAAACCATCAAGATACAGAACAAAAACCTTCCCGGCATTGGGAGCATTTTTAACAGAAGAAGATAGCGGAAACGAACAGCTGAGTATTTTGTAAAAAATGTGTAAATAGAACTTGCATTTTTCTAATTTTTGTGTTAACATATAAAAAACGACTGTTTAATTATCTTATGAAAGGTGAATAGAAATGGGAGCATTACAGATTATCTTAGGTGCATTACTGATTCTTTTTTGCATACTGATTATATTAGTAGTTATTCTTCAGGAAGGCCATCAGCAGGGTCTTGGTGTTATCACCGGTGCAGCTGATTCTTTCTTCTCTAAGAATAAGGCAAGAAGTTGGGATGCATTCTTGGCAAGATGGACTAAGTTCTTTGCGCTTGGTTTTGTCATTTTTGTTTTAGCACTTGATATTATTGCAAATTTCTTGTAATATAAATTTTACTAAAGCATATAATTTACCGACGGACAAGTTCCGTCGGTATTTTTTATTGCTGGTGATATAATGGAATATTTGCCTGTTGGAATGCTTGTTGCAATTCTGATTATGCTAACTATTATTGAAAAAATAGGAAAAAATAAAAAGCCTTTATTCAAGGCTTTTTTAAGTATGCTTATGGGAATATCTGCCCTTGTTATTGTTAATTTAACAACCTTTTTAACAGGTGTAAAAATACCTATAAGTCTATTTACTGTAGGTGTGTCAGCAGGGGGCGGACTTCCCGGAATCACTCTGCTGTTATTCTTGAATTTGTTATGATAAAAGGTTAATATCGCTAAGAGTTTCCTGTACTAAATCCTTTTGCTTTGTCAATACTGATAACATAGTCTTGTAAATAAGTTCGGGGTTTTTGCGAAAATTTTTCTTAACAAGCTTTGCCTGGTTGTAGTCGGGAACATATAAATCAAAAGAAAACAAATTAATATTTCCGCCGGAGATTGTGCATTTTACATTGTATCCGTTTTCACATTTTACAATTTCTACAAGATTTTCCTTGTCCAGCTTTTCCTGTTCAACAAGCATCATGGCGCATAGAACAGCCTTTTCCTTTACTGTGACCGCCAAACTGTCCTCAAGCTGGGTTGCAATCATATTTCCGCCGGGGCTAAGGGAGAACTTGCCGTCCTCAGTCATTACAATATTTTTATGCTTTAATAAATCGTCAAAACAAGCGCTTGACTCAAAATAGTTAGCAAGTCCGTCCTTTTGGAGGGATTCAAGCACAGTTTCCTTTTTCATTGGTTTTTTAAGTGATTTTAAAATATAGCATATGAGAATTCTAATTTCGTTTTTACTTCTCATTCCACCGGGGCTGATTCCTTCATCAAAAGCGTCAAATGTCACAATATCCACCTCCAAATTTATTATAACACAATTCATCTGATATGTGTAGTACTTTGTTGACCAAAATTATTTACTATGATATAATGAGCAAAAGGAGGTATAGTTATGGAAATAATGCCTTATATATGGTTTGGTATTGCAATAGTTGCAGGATGTCTTGAAGCAACAACATATCAGCTTGTTTCAATCTGGTTTGTCCTCGGCGCTATTGTAACCGCAATAGTTTCTATATTCATTCCTGAGCTTGTTTGGGTTCAAGTTGTTATTTTTATTGCTGTTTCAATTATTTCCCTTATTGCTACAAGACCTTTTGTTAAAAAAATTGCAAAGGTTAAAAAGATGCCCACTAATTCCGACAGATACATTGGAATGACCGGCGTTGTTGTTAAGGATATTGATAACAGCATAGGTGCAGGACAGGTGAATGTTAAGGGTTCTATCTGGTCTGCGTCAAGTGTTGACGACAATGTAATCAAAACAGGGGAAAAGGTTAAAATTAATGAAATTAAAGGTGTGAAGCTGATAGTTTCACAGGTAAAGGAGTAAAGTATGACAGGTTTTATTATTGCCGCAGTTATTGTAATTGTAGTACTTATTGTCATTGTAAGGAACATCAAAATTGTTCCTCAGGCACACGCCTATGTTATCGAGCGCCTTGGCGCATACAAGGCAACATGGGACACAGGTTTTCATCTTAAAGTCCCATTTATTGACAGAATTGCAAAGAAGCTTTCTCTTAAGGAGCAGGTTGTTGACTTCCCGCCACAGCCGGTTATTACAAGGGATAATGTTACTATGCAGATTGATACTGTTGTGTACTTTGAAATTACAGACCCAAAGCTGTACACCTATGGTGTTGAAAGACCATTAAGTGCCATTGAAAACCTGACTGCAACAACACTTCGTAATATCATTGGTGATTTGGAGCTTGATGCAACACTTACATCCCGTGACACCATTAACGACAAAATCAGAATTATCCTTGACGAGGCAACTGATGCCTGGGGTATTAAGGTTATCAGAGTAGAGCTTAAAAACATTCTTCCTCCAAGAGAAATTCAGGATGCAATGGAAAAGCAGATGAAGGCAGAGCGTGAAAGAAGAGCAAGAATTCTTGACGCTGAGGGTGAAAAGAGAAGTCAGATTCTCGTTGCAGAGGGTCTTAAGGAATCAACAATTCTTAAGGCTGATGCTGTTAAGGAATCTAAAATCCGTGAAGCACAGGGTGAGGCAGAGGCAATTCTCCTTGTTCAGAAGGCTCAGGCAGACGCACTTAAAATGCTGAACGAGGCTAAGCCTGTTAATGAAGTTCTCCAGTTAAAGAGCTATGAGGCTTACGAAAAGATTGCAGACGGAAAGGCAACAAAGGTTATTATTCCGTCAGAAATGAAGCCTCTTGCATCCGTCACAACTGCTGTAAAAGAGCTTTTGACCGATGTTAAGGAGAATACTGAACAGTAAAATTTGATTATATTGTGGATTATGTCAAAAAATGTGCCATATCTATTGAATTTTATCTTGTTTTTCAGTATAATTAAAAAGTAAAATTATGTGGGCTCGTGGTGAGTATAATTTTACCACGGGCCTTAATTTGTTTTGAAAGGCGATAATTATGAAAAAGGTTGCAATTATTATGGGTTCAGATAGCGATTTTCCCATTGTTTCCAAAGCTATCAAACAACTAAAAGACTATGATGTTCCCTTTGAGGTTCATGTTATGTCTGCCCACAGAACTCCTGACGAAGCCACTTCTTTTGCAAAGAATGCAAAGGATAACGGCTTT
>JBJEOU010000085.1:5695-9929 GCA_051880875.1 Ruminococcus sp.
GAAATGGCTGAAACAGTAAACAGCAAAGACAAAGATATTCAAAGTAAGGTTGATGAAATTTGAAGGATATAACCATAGATATGCTGAATGATAAGGTTCACGAGGAATGTGGAGTTTTCGGCATCTACAGAAGAGATGAAGATTTGGATGTTGCCACAATTTCAAGGGATGCCCTTTATGCACTACAGCACCGTGGACAGGAAAGTGCCGGTATTGCCGTAAACAAAGGCGGCAAATTTAAGTGCATTAAAGACATCGGAATGGTTTCCGAAGTTTTTACCGACAATGTAATGGAGGAGCTTGATGTTGATGCCGATATTGCTATTGGCCATGTAAGGTACACCCCGTACAAAAGTCTTGACAGAGCAGGCTCACAGCCACTTGTTATAAGATACATCCAGGGTTCGATGTCGATTTGCCACAATGGCTCGATTACAAATTTTGCAGAGATAAGAAAAGAGCTTGAAGAGGGCGGTGCGATTTTTCAGTCCTTTTCAAATGCTGAGCTTATTGCTTATGTTATTGCAAGCGAAAGGGTAAACAGCGACACCATTGAGGAGGCAGTAAAGAATGCTAGCCTTAAACTGCAGGGTTCATATTCTTTCGTTGCAAACTCACCAAGCAAAATGTTTGCTGTGAGAGATCCAAACGGATTCAGACCCTTGTGTATCGGAAAACTTGGCAAAAGCTATGTAGTCGCTTCCGAAAGCTGTGTGTTTGATTCAATAGGTGCGCAGTTTGTTCGCAACGTCCGTCCCGGAGAAATGGTTGTTATTGACGAAGAGGGTCTTCATTCATACCAGATTGAAGAGACAAAGAACACATCCTTATGCCTTTTTGAGTATGTTTATATTGCCCGTCCCGACAGCGTTCTTGACTGCGGTTCTGTTCACGCAATAAGAAAAGAATTTGGCAAACAGCTTGCAAAGGATTTCCCTGTTGAGGCTGATATAGTCTGTGGTGTTCCCGATTCAGGTAATGATGCAGCTCAAGGTTACGCTGAAGAATCAGGAATCCCATACAGCGCTGCATTTATCAAAAATAAATATATCGGCAGAAGTCTTTCCAATGTTAAGAATACAAAGAGAGAGCGACTACTTAAAATGCGACTTAACGTGCTGAAATCCCAGGTTAGAGGAAAGAGGATTGTCATTATTGACGATTCGATTATTCACGGAAATACTGCAAGCCACATTGTAAAGCTTTTGCGTGAAGCAGGGGCTGCCGAGGTGCATATGAGGATTTCTTCTCCTCCGCTGAAATATACCTGTCACTACGGTTCAGACTTTGATTTTGAAAAGGATATGGTGGCAAACATTATGACCGAGGAAGAAATCAAGAACTTTATCGGCGCTGACTCCTTGGGATATATAAGTATTGAAAATATGAAAAAAATCGTTGGTAAACAGGGTATAGGGGTATGTGACGCCTGCTTTAGCGGTGTTTACAACGGTCCTGTTCCTAAAGAGAACTTTGTTGATAAATTCAGCAAAAAAATAGAAAAAACAAAACAAGAGGTGTAGTATGAAGAACAGTTTTTCAGAGAGTTACAAGAATGCTGGTGTTGATGTTACTGCCGGTTACAAGGCGGTAGAATTGATGAAAGAGCATGTAAAGAGAACTAAAACTGACGGTGTTGTTTCAGGCATTGGCGGATTTGGCGGCCTTTTTGCTCCTGACCTCACCGGTATGGAAGAGCCTATCCTTGTAAGCGGCACAGACGGTGTAGGTACAAAGCTGAAACTTGCATTTCTGCTTGACAAGCACGACACAATCGGTATTGACGCTGTTGCAATGTGTGTTAACGATGTAGTTTGCTGTGGCGCAAAGCCAATGTTTTTCCTTGACTACATTGCAGTTGGAAAAAATGTTCCCGAAAAGGTGGCACAAATTGTATCAGGTATTGCTGACGGATGTGAGATGTCATATTCTGCCCTTGTTGGCGGTGAAACTGCTGAAATGCCGGGTTTCTATCCTGTTGATGAATACGATGTTGCAGGCTTTTCTGTTGGCATTGTAGATAAAAAGAAGATTATTGACGGCAGCAAGCTATGTGCCGGAGATGTACTTATCGGACTGACCTCAAGCGGTGTTCATTCCAACGGATTTTCTCTTGTAAGAAAGGTGTTTGGAATTGACGAAAATACTATTCACAACGAGTACCCTGAGCTTGACAAGCCTCTTGGCGAAACTCTACTTACACCTACTAAGATTTATGTAAAGCCTATCCTTGACTTAATCAGCAAGGTTGAAGTTAAGGCTATTTCCCACATCACAGGCGGTGGTTTTTACGAGAACATTCCAAGAATGTTAAAAGACGGTCTTACCGCAAAGATTAAAAAGGACGCAGTTCCTGTACTTCCTATTTTCAAGGTTATTGAGAGAGTAGGTAACATCCCTGAACACGATATGTTCAACACCTTTAATATGGGAATCGGTATGATTGTTGCTGTTTCAAAGGAAAACGTCGACAAGGCAGTAGAAACACTAAAGGCATTCGGCGAGGAAGCTGTTGTTCTGGGCGAAGTTATTGATGGTAATGACGGAGTTGTGTTTGAATAATGAAGAATATTGCTGTGCTTGTTTCGGGTGGAGGTACTAATCTACAGGCTTTGATTGATGCTCAAAAGGACGGTACAATCAAAAGCGGTAGAATAACCTGTGTAATTTCTTCAAACCCCGACGCATACGCCCTTGAAAGGGCAAAAAATAATAATATCGAAACTGCTGTCATCAGAAGAAAAGATTACGAAAACTTCCAGGAGTACGATTCTGCTTTGACAGAGCTTCTTAAGTCTAAGGGTGTAGATTTGGTTGTGCTTGCTGGGTTTATGACAATTCTGGGTCATCAGGTTATTTCTGAATTTGAAAACAGAATGATAAATATCCACCCCGCATTAATTCCAAGCTTTTGCGGTGAGGGATTTTATGGACTTAAGGTTCACGAAGCTGCACTTGAAAAGGGTGTAAAACTTTCCGGTGCAACAACACATTTTGTCACAGAAGAATGTGACGCAGGTCCTATAATTATGCAGAGGGCTGTTGAGGTAAAAAATGACGACACCCCTGAAACTCTGCAAAGAAGAATTATGGAAAATGTTGAGTGGAAGATACTTCCGCTTTCAGTTGAACTGTTTTGCAGTGACAAAATAACAGTAAAAGATAACAAAACTTATATTTTGGATTGAGAGGTAGTAAGATGAAAGCTATATCATTTGAAAAAGATCTTCAAAGCAATGCTTACCCCGGCAGAGGAATTATGCTGGGAAGAACTGCTGACGGTAAAAAAGCTGTAATCACTTACTTCATTATGGGAAGAAGTGAAAACAGCCGTAACAGAGTGTTTGTTGAAGATGGACAGGGCATTCGCACACAGGCTTTTGACGAAAGTAAGCTTGTTGACCCATCCCTCATTATCTATGCACCTGTAAGAGTGCTTGGAAACAAGACTATCGTTACAAACGGCGACCAGACAGACACCGTATATGACCTTATGAATCAGCAGATGACCTTTGAGCAGTCACTTAGGACAAGAACCTTTGAGCCTGACGAGCCTAACTATACACCGAGAATTTCCGGTATTATCAAGGTTGAGGACGGAAATATGAATATGGCTATGTCTATTCTTAAGAGTGACGATGGCGACCCTGATTCAACACTAAGATATACTTTTGCTTACGACAATCCACTACCGGGTAAGGGTAGATTTATCCACACATATATGGGGGATGGAAATCCTCTTCCAAGCTATGAGGGTGAACCTACACTTGTAGAAGTTGAAAATGACGACATTGATACCTTTGCGGAAAAAGTATGGAATGCCCTGAATGTTGACAACAAGGTTTCTCTCTTTGTAAGGTACATTGACCTTGCTTCCGGCGAGGCTGATTCAAGAATTATCAATAAAAATAAGTGAGGAGAACACTATGAAAGAATTAGAACTTAAGTACGGTTGTAATCCAAATCAAAAGCCTTCCAAAATATTTATGAAGGACGACAGCGAGCTTCCAATTGAAGTGCTGAACGGCAAACCGGGATATATTAACTTTCTTGATGCTTTCAACAGCTGGCAGCTTGTTAAGGAATTAAAGGCTGCAACAGGTCTTCCTGCCGCTGCATCCTTTAAGCATGTTTCTCCTGCAGGTGCCGCAGTTGCAACAGAGCTTTCCGATACTCTTAAGAAGATATATTTTGTTGACGATTTAGAGCTTTCTCCTATTGCTTCTGCTTATGC
>JBJEOU010000086.1:0-3480 GCA_051880875.1 Ruminococcus sp.
ATACATAAAACTAATGGGCGAGATAACTCGCCCATATTTTTTGCTTATTTTATCAATTTTTCTTTCTTGTTAAGGCCAATTACACCGCCGATTGTTCCAAAAAGAACTGACACTATTAGCTTCAAAAAGGTGAAAAGTGTAATAGTGCCGTCCATCATAATCAGACCTGCGCTGAAAATTACAATAAAGAACAGCATTCCGCTGACAAATCCGTTAATAAGACCTTTCATTTTAATGATTTTAGAGCTTACAATTCCTGATATAAAGGCAGAAACTGAGCAAATTACGGTCAAAATTACTTCAAGGAGAGTATTGTTGAGTATTCCTGTGCTTGCCATCACAGCAGAGGTAAGACATAAAAGTACAAACAATACAATTTCTCCCACAATTAATCCTATTACAATACCTTTGATAAACTTGAATTTGTTAAACTCTATTGTTATACTTTTCAAAAAGAAACACCCCCGAATATGATACTAAATCATATTCAGGGGTGTAAAATTTTATGTTACTTATTTTTCTACAGGGTTGTCATCATTCTTGTCTTTTTTCTTTCTGCCGAAAAATCCTTTGCTTTCTTTCTTTTCTTCAACAGGCTTTTCCTTTTCGGTATTAACTGTTGAAATTGCCCAACGCTTAAACACCATCTTGGTTTTTTCAGAGCCGGTTTCAAGAACAATCTCGTCAGCTTCATCACGAATTGCAATAACTCGTCCAACGATACCGCCGATTGTTGTGATTTCATCACCGATTTCAAGGCTGTTTCTAAGCTCCTGTTCAGCTTTATTCTTCTTTGACTTTGGTCTGATAAGGATAAAGTAAATACCTGCAAAGATAACAACATAGATGATGATTAATGTCCACATACTTCCGCCTGAACCGGCGCTGGAAAGTAAATTAAGATTCATAGTTTAATTCTCCATTTCATATTACTTATTAAATTATATCAATATTTATATACAGTTTCAAGTGTCATTTTAAATACGTTTTCCAAGAATGTCAACATTCAATTTATAGAAAGTGTCAAATTCTCCCTTTTCAAGGCTGTTTCTGATGTTTTCCATAAGGTTGTTGTAAAAATGCAGATTGTGAATAACAGCAAGTCGCATATACAGCATTTCGTCAGCTTTTTTAAGGTGTCTGAGATATGCCCTTGAAAAGCTTTTGCAGGTGTGGCAATTGCAATTTTCGTCCACCGGATTTAAATCCATCTGGTACTTTTGATTGTTAATGTTGATTATTCCTTTTGAAGTGAAAAGGTGTCCATGACGGGCGTTTCGGCTTGGCATTACACAGTCAAACAAATCAACACCACGCTTTACAGCCTCAAGGATATTTACAGGAGTTCCCACACCCATAAGGTATCTGATTTTGTTTTTTGGCATATGAGGTTCTACTGCGTCTATAATACTGTACATCTCGTCGCTTGATTCACCAACAGCAAGTCCGCCTATGGCGTAACCGTCAAGGTCAAGCTGTGCAATATCCTTCATATGCTTAATTCTCAAATCCTCATAGGTTGACCCTTGATTTATTCCGAAAAGCATCTGCTTTTTGTTTATGGTGTCTGGCTTTGAGTTAAGCCTTGCCATTTCATCCTTGCATCTGACAAGCCAACGGGTTGTCCTTTCAACCGATTTAGCTACATAATCATAGGGGGAGGGATTTTCGATACACTCATCAAAAGCCATTGCAATAGTTGAGCCAAGGTTTGACTGAATTTGCATAGATTCCTCAGGTCCCATAAAGATTTTTCTTCCGTCAACATGGGAAGAAAAATATACTCCCTCTTCTTTTATATTTCTTAGCTTAGCCAAAGAAAATACCTGAAATCCTCCGGAATCTGTAAGAATAGGACCACTCCAACGGGTAAGGGAGTGAATTCCCCCTAATTCCTTGATTTTTTCATCCCCGGTTCTCACATGGAGATGATATGTGTTGCAAAGCATGACCTGACACTTTGCGTCATCAAGGTCAAGGGCAGATAATCCACCCTTAATTGCACCTGCCGTTGCAACATTCATAAAACATGGGGTTTTAAAGGTGCCATGGGGAGTTTCAAACTCTCCAAGCCTTGCTTTGCCCTCTTGCTTAATTAATTTATACATAAAAAATACCTACTTTATAAACATACTGTCGCCGAAAGAGAAAAATCTGTATTTTTCTTCAACTGCTGTTTTATAAACTTTCATTGTTTCATCATAGCCGGCAAAGGCGGATACAAGCATAATAAGGGTGCTTTCTGGCAAATGAAAGTTTGTGATAAGTCCGTCCAGAACCTTAAAATCAAAGCCGGGATATATGAAAATATCTGTCCAGCCGTCACAGGGTACAACTTCTCCGTGTTCTTTTGCAACACTTTCCAATGTTCTGCAGGAGGTTGTACCAACAGCAATTACTCTTTTTCCGTTTTTCTTTGTGTTTTTTATAAGCTCTGCAGTTTCCTTTGGAACTTCAAAGTGTTCGCTGTGCATTTTGTGTGTTGTAACATCATCCACCTTAACAGGTCTGAAAGTGCCCAGTCCCACATGGAGGGTGACATATCCGATGTTTACACCTTTAGCTTTGATTTTTTCAAGGAGTTCCTTGGTGAAATGAAGTCCTGCTGTTGGTGCTGCTGCGGAGCCTAACTCGTGACTATATACTGTCTGGTACCTTTCCTTATCCTTTAGTTTTTCGTGGATATAAGGGGGAAGAGGCATCTGACCGATTTTGTCAAGAGTTTCAAAAAAGTTATTTTCACATTCAAACTGAACAATTCTGTTTCCGTCCTCAAGGACATCTATGACGGTGGCTGTCATTAGTCCTTCGCCAAAGGAAAATTTGTCACCTGTTCTTGCCTTTTTTCCCGGCTTAACAAGGGTTTCCCACACCTTTTCTTCCTTCTGCTTAAGGAGCAAAAATTCTACATTTGCTCCTGTTGGGATTTTAGTGCCGTAAATTCTTGCAGGAAGAACCCTTGAGTCGTTTACAATTAATGTGTCGCCCTCATTTAGGTAATCAATTACATCATAAAAATGCTTGTGGATAATTTCTTTAGTTGCCCTGTCATATACAAGCATTCGTGAAGAATCCCTTGGTTCAACTGGAGTTTGTGCTATTAACTCCTCGGGCAGGTCATAATAAAAATCACTTGTTTTCATATAAAATTCCAATCTAAATTTATTAAAATAATTGACATACTTCTTATTAAATGATAGAATTACAACAAGAATAGGTCAATTTGTTTTTTCTAATCTATAATATAATAAAGTGCAGAAAAACACAACTGATTTTTTAATTTTGGAGGAAGAAGAATATGAAAAATTACAAAGTTGGTATAATCGGTGCAACCGGTATGGTAGGTCAAAGATTTGCTACTTTGCTGGAAAATCATCCTTGGTTTACTGTTACTGCGTTGGCCGCAAGTAAGAGAAGCGCAGGCAAAACATATAGAGAATGTGTTGAAAACAGATGGGCAATGACTGCTCCTATTCCAAA
>JBJEOU010000086.1:3580-9899 GCA_051880875.1 Ruminococcus sp.
GCTGTTCACCCTCTTAGAGAGCTTGGATGTAACAAGGTTCTCGCCTGTACATATCAGGCAATTTCCGGTGCAGGTAAAACATTTGAAAGATGGCCTGAAATGGTTGATAACCTTATTCCATACATCGGCGGAGAAGAGGAAAAGTCCGAAAAAGAACCACTTAAAATATGGGGTCACATTGATGGTGATGTGATTGTTGATACAGACGATATTGCAATCACTTCCCAGTGCTTAAGAGTTCCTGTTTCTGACGGACACACAGCAGCAGTTTTTGTTTCTTTTGAGGGCGAAGTTCCT
The DNA here is from genome assembly GCA_051880875.1 of Ruminococcus sp. GTDB lineage: Bacteria > Bacillota > Clostridia > Oscillospirales > Acutalibacteraceae > Ruminococcoides. The sequence continues at coordinate 3,878 of JBJEOU010000086.1, forward strand.
TCTGAAGAAAAAATTATAGAAGTTTGGGAGAACTACAAGGGCAGAGCACAGGAACTTGACCTTCCAAGTGCTCCAAAGCAGTTCCTTCACTACTTCACAGAACCAGACCAGCCACAGATTAAGTCAGCCCGTAACCTTGAAAACGGTATGGCGGTATCTGTTGGCAGATTAAGACCAGACACTCAGTATGATTTGAAGTTTGTTTGTATGAGCCACAACACCCTTCGTGGTGCTGCCGGCGGTGCAGTTCTTCTTGCTGAACTTCTCTGTGCTGAGGGATATTTTGATGACTAAACCTTTTGGAGGTTAATAATATGAACACACCAATTTTTACAGGCTCCGGTGTTGCCTTAATTACACCAATGAACAGCGACGGATCTGTTAATTATGACGAGTTGGGTCGACTCCTTGAATTCCAAATTGAGAACGGAACAGACGCAATTATCGCATGTGGTACTACAGGTGAAGCTGCTACTCTTACTGTTGAAGAGCACAAGGCTGTTTTGTCCTATGTTGCCGAAAAGGTAGATAAGAGAATCCCTGTTATTGCCGGTACAGGCAGTAACGATACTGCAACAGCAGTTAACCTCTCTAAGTCAGCTCAGACTTACGGTGTTGATGGACTTCTTACTGTTACACCTTATTATAACAAGACTTCTCAGGCAGGACTTATCAAGCACTTTACAACTATTGCCGATTCTGTTGATTTGCCAATCATTCTGTACAATGTTCCATCAAGAACAGGCTGTGCTATGCAGCCAAAGACCTATGCAGAGCTTGAAAAGCACGTTAACATTGTAGGTGTAAAGGAAGCAAACGGTGATATTTCTTCCGTTTCATTAACAAGAAGTCTTTGCAGTGACGATTTTTCAATTTACTCAGGTAACGACGACCAGACCGTGCCTTTTATGTCATTAGGCGGTAAGGGTGTTATCTCAGTATTTGCAAACTTCTGTCCGAAGGAGATGCACGAGATTTGCCAGGCTTGTCTTGACAACGACTTCAAGAGAGCAGCAGAGATGAACTTCCATTATGTTGAGCTTATGGACATTATGTTCTCTGATGTTAACCCTATACCTGTTAAGACAGCAATGAACCTGATAGGTTTTAACGCCGGCGAATGCAGATTACCGCTTGTTCCAATGAGCTATTCCGGTTATCACGACCTGAAGGATTGCCTTGCAAAGTATAATCTGTTAGACAAGTATAAGAATTAATCTGTTGGGCGTACGGCGTACTTAGTACTTAGTACGCCCAACAATGTTAAGGGGAATTATAGATGACAAAAATTATTATTAGCGGATGTTCCGGAAAGATGGGTCACTTTATTGTTAAAACAATAGAAGAAAGAAATGACTGTGTTGTAGCCTGCGGTGTTGACGCATATGACTGTGGCGACTATGATTTTACAGTTTACAAAAGCTTTGATGAAATCAACGAAAAGTATGACGCTATCATAGATTTCAGTAATCCTGTTGTTCTGGACTCAATGCTTGACTATGCTGTAACTCAGGGTGTTCCTGCTGTTATCTGCACAACAGGATATTCAGAGGATCAGGTTGCAGAGATAAAAAATGCCTCTGAAAAGATTGGTATTTTTTATTCAGGGAATATGTCCCTTGGTATTAACCTTATGGTTGAGCTTTGTAAAATGGCAACAAAGGTTTTTGCAAGTCATGGGGATAACTTTGACATTGAGGTTATTGAGAAACACCATAACCTGAAGCTTGATGCTCCAAGCGGTACTGCCCTTATGATTGCTGACGGTATTTCAGAGGTATCGACCACAGAAAAGCAGTATGTCTATGACAGACATTCATACCGCAAACAGCGTGAGAAAAACGAAATTGGTATTCACTCCATTCGTGGCGGTACAATCGTTGGGGAACACGAAGTGATTTTTGCCGGCAAGGACGAGGTTGTTTCCATTAAGCACGAGGCACATTCCAAGGAGGTTTTTGCAGTAGGCTCTGTCAATGCCGCTGTATTTATGAAGGATAAACCTGCCGGAATGTATGATATGTCCGACCTGCTATCTGAATAATTGCAAATAATTACATAAGAACAGAAGAATTTTCACCTCATAGTATGTACTGTACTATGAGGTGATTTTATGAAAAACTATATTCTACTAAATTCAGTATCAAGCGCCCTTAAGGGTAAAGATATACTTGATAAAAACAATATACGAAGCTCGGTGGAAAGAACACCGAAAAACAATGTTGCAAGATCCTGCGGTTACAGCTTAATGGTTATGGATGAAATTGAAAGGGCAAAAGAAATTCTTGAAAACAATAAAGTAATTGTGCTGGGTATTGTTACAAGATAATGATTTATCTTGATAATGGTGCTACTACTTTTCCAAAGCCTTTATCAGTAAAACAAAATGTAAACAAATCCTTGCAAAAATATAGTGCAAATCCCGGACGAAGCGGACATCATCTGTCACTTGAGGCGGCTAAAGTGATTTATGAATGCCGTAAATCTATAAAAGAACTTTTTAATGTTGAAAGCGAAGAGGAAGTTATATTTACTCTCAACTGCACAATGGCACTTAACACGGTTATTTTCGGTCTTTTGGAGGAGGGCGACCATGTAATTATCTCCTCAATGGAGCATAATTCCGTAACAAGACCATTGGAAGAACTGAAAAAACGCAATGTAACCTACTCAGTTTTTGACTACTCGGAAAACCCTGACGACATTGTCAACAACGTTCGTGAGCTGATAATACCGCAGACAAAGCTTGTTATATGCACCCACGCATCAAATGTTTTCGGTGTAAGATTTCCTGTTGAAAGAATATGTGCGTTGTGCCATAGGTACGGCGTTTTGTTCTGCGTAGACGCCGCACAGTCAGCCGGCATTTTTAATATAGATGTAATAAATGACGATTATGACTTTGTCTGTATGTCAGGTCACAAAGGGCTGTACGGCCCTATGGGCACAGGCGTTCTTCTCATAAACAATCGCAAGCTAAAGCCATTGTTATTTGGCGGTACAGGAACGGAGTCTATAAGAAAAAGTCAGCCCGAGGCTCTGCCGGAAAAATTTGAAAGCGGTACTCAGAATCTGAACGGTATAGCAGGACTTCTTGCCGGAGTTAACTTTGTAAAACGGCAGGGGATAGATAACCTTTATCGCAAGGAATATCAGCTTGCAAGCTATCTTTTTGAAAATTTGAGAAAAATGAAAAATATAAGTCTTTATAACGATAAATTCCTGTTTGGCAAGGTTGCCCCTGTTGTATCCTTCAATATAAACAATATGTATTCCGAAGATGTAGTGGGAATTCTGGACAAATACGGAATATGTACAAGGGGAGGACTCCATTGTTCACCTCTTGCACACGAAAGCGTGGGAACCTTAGACACAGGTACGGTTAGGGTAGTGCCGGGTGCATTTAATAACAGAAACGAAATTACACGGTTAATTTCCGTTATTAAAGGCTTATCCCTAAAAACGACTTGAAGAAATCGTATATTTGTGTTAAAATAAATTGAAGTATTAAAACAAGGAGGAATAACAGTGAACTTTAGTGCTTGGCTTGACAGTGTTCTTACTGTGCTTAAAACATTTAGATTCGTTGATATTATTGACATTGTTGTAATTGCATTTATCGTTTACAGTCTTTTTAAGCTTGTTCGGGATACAAGAGCAGAACAGCTTGTTAAGGGTATTGTTATTCTTCTCATTGCATATCTTGTTGCAACTGTATTCAATATGCTGATGATGGAAATCCTTCTCAGAACTCTGTTTGAGTTCGGAGTTGTACTTCTTGTCATTATTTTCCAGCCGGAAATACGAAATGCCTTGGAACAGCTGGGCAGAAATAATATTAAAAGGTTCAGCTTTTTCAACAGGGTGAAGCGTACAGAAGAATGGATTATGGCTGAAAAAAAGGCTATTATTGATGTTGCAGAAACAGCTGAGATTTTCAGTTTACAAAAGACAGGTGCTCTCATTGTTTTTGAAAATGAAACAAAGCTGTCGGATATTGCTTCAACCGGTGTTGAAATCAATGCAGACACCTCAATAGCCCTTTTGGGTAATATCTTCTTTAACAAAGCGCCTCTTCATGACGGAGCGGTAATTATCAGCTCCGGCAAGGTAAAGTCAGCTGGATGTATTCTTCCTTTGACTTCAAGAAATGAAGATGTTGATATGAACCTTGGAACAAGACATAGAGCGTCCCTTGGTATTACAGAGGTTTCCGACGCAGTTGTTGTTGTTGTTTCGGAAGAAACAGGAACTATATCTGTTTCGGAAAACGGACAGCTCACATCCAATTATTCAAGGGATTCCCTTATTGAAAAATTGGAAAGCGTTCTGATTCCTGTGGAAGAAAAAAAGAATTTCTTCAGCAAATTCTCCTCAAGAAAGGAGAATAAAGACGATGAATAAAGGTTTTTTCTCAAGAATTTTTAAAAATAAAATCTTTTTGATAATACTTTCGTTTGTTATTTCCCTCACTGTGTGGGTAAGCATCAATATGGGGGACTACGGTGAAACAAGCTATGTTGTAAGCAATATACCCATCACCATTAATCTTCCGGAAAATTCCGTAAAGCAAGGACTGAAAGTATTTAACAACGAGGAACTAAAGGGAAGTGTTACCGTTACAGGTAACCGCTCTGTTATAGGTTCTCTCACAGCTGATGACATCCAGATTGTTCCCGAACAAACTGATTTGCTCACCTCAGCCGGTTCCTATTCTCTTTCACTTGTTGCTAAAAAAACAAGTGCATCCCTTAACTACACCATAGATTCTGTCAGTCCAAGCACTGTGTATATCCAGCTTGACAGAAACCGCAAGATAACACAGAAGATTGAGCAGAACATCAGCTATACTATACCAAAGGGATATTACGGCACTGTTCTTTTAAGCGAGGATGAAGTTTCCATCTCCGGCCCTGAAACGGAAATCAAAAAGATTGACAAGGTTGTAATTAAGGGCAAGATTGACAAAGAGCTTTCTTCCTCTTATAAAAGTGAGTATAAGGTAAAACTCCTTGACTCCTTCGGCGAGGAGCTTACTAATACCGATACTTTGTCAATTTCACCGTCAACCGTTACTGCAACGGTAAGTGTTCTGCAAATGAAGGAAGTGGGTGTGGACTTAAGCAGTAAGAATGCACCAACAGGCATAGACCTTACAGAATATTACACCATTGAACCCGGTGAAATTTCCCTTGCAGGCGAGTATGATAATATTAAGAATATATCAAGAATTACAACTGACACAATAGATTTTTCAACTCTCAAGAACAACGACTACAACATCAGTAAAGGTCTTGATATTCCTAATAAGTGTATTGATATTAATTCTGTCAACTCGGTAAATGTCAAGCTGAATCTATCTTCTATGAAGAAGAAAAAGCTGACAATTACCAACTTCCAGGTAAGAGGACTTGATGATAACTATAGCGGTGAAGTCACCACAGCGTCCCTGGAAATTACAGTTTACGGAACTAAGGAAAATATTGACAAGATTTCGGAAGATAACATTGTATCTTATGTTGATTTGTCAGATACCGATGTTTCGGTAGGCTCAAAGACAATGCCGGTACAGCTTTCCCTGCAAAATATTGACGGATGTTGGATTTACGGCTCTTACAATGCAGTTGTTGATATTACAGAATAGATTTTGCCCTTGCTTTTGCAAGGGCATTTTTATGCCCTTTACACATAATAGACAAAAAGGTGATGATTGTAATTTAATTGCAATATTTTTTATTATTTCTTGCATATTCCTATAAAATAATCGAATTTTACTTTAAAATATGCGTTAAATTGCAATTTATATTTAAATAATTGCAATTTTCTATTGACAAAACTCATATAATATGTTAGAGTATTTACTGCATTGGTTTGATGCATAATATTGTGAACAATGGTGTTCACCAATTCAAGGTGTTTCCTGTGGGAATGTGGGAATGCTCAGGAAACACTGATTAAATCATTTGTACAGATTGTGCAGTCAGATTTTTTGTCGGTTAGTTAAAAAAACCGCAGGAATACT
>JBJEOU010000087.1:0-9868 GCA_051880875.1 Ruminococcus sp.
CCTGACTCCAAAGGGTAAATCTGCCTGAATCAACATTTTCGTTTTCGTGTTCAAAGGTTACCTCTTCTTCAGTCAGTACCGTGGTGGTATCGCTTTCGTTTACTATAACCTCGTTTGCGTTATTTATTACAGCGGCAACACCCAGCTGACAAACACTCCTCAGGAAGAATGTACAGAAGATAATCACAACCCCTGCAAGCATTGTGGAAATAAATCTGATTACAAGCTGTTTTTTCTCGTAATCTTCTCTGGAGGCTATGAATTTGGTAACAACAAAAACAATAATATATCCCAAGAACAGCACCAAACTTGCGTTGCTGTCGCTTAAGAATAGGGTAAAAATACTGATGAAAAGTCCTGTGGCAAGCCAAATACGGGAGATTTTGGGAAGGTCGGAATTTTTACTGCTGAACTTGTGTATGACGAGAATATGAATACAAAATACAACTACAACAGAAGAAAATCCCGAGAGATTAGGGTTGATAAAAAGCCCTGTGTATCTGTTTTCGTATATAATAAGGTCTATCCATTCATTATGGTAGGATATATTGAGGAGCAGACAGATTATGCCTGCAATCTGGATTAATGTGACCATATATAGGAAAATTCTTGCCACTGTGTAAAGCTCGTGCCTTACATTGGTGTCCGGCTCAGTATGGACGCCGTAAAACACAAAAAAACAAATGCACATAAACAGAATAAAAAGGAGATTGATGAAAAAGTTATCTGTGATATGTACAAGTGCGGTGATTACATTCATAGCCAGAAAAGCCATTGCCCAGATACCGAACTCCATCTTTTTGTACGCCTTGTACTTAAAGATGTTTCTGACAGTCAGATAAATACCCCACACAGCTAAAACAATGAGAGCAACATAGGCGGGAATCTGCAAAAACGCAATGTTAGTAAAGAAAAGGCAAAGAATAAAGCTAATTCTAAAGTAACTTGAGTTATTGATTAAACTAATGACCGCCGCCTCCTATCTTCTGAATACTTCTTTAACGGTTTTAAACATTAGGTAGAGATCTCTTCTAAATCCAAAGCGTTGGAGATACTTTAAATTATACCTCATTTTATCGGGAAGAATTCTGTTGATATACACAGCGTCAACATTATCTCCGTCCTTCAGGAGCTTATCCTCATCCTTATACTTTATTGAAGCGAAGCTGGTTATCCCCGCAGGCAAAAGTAGAGTTGCATAGTAAGAAGGGGCATAACATTCAACATATTTTACCACCTCGGGACGAGTTCCTACTATTGACATTTTACCGGAAAGGACATGAAAAAGTTGAGGAAGTTCGTCAAGACGGTATTTTCTCAAAGCTCTGCCAATGAGGGTAACACGCTCGTCTCCCTCTTTTGTGAGAAGCTCGCCGCACTGGTCGGAGCCCACAATCATTGTGCGGAATTTCAGTATTCTGAAACGCTTTCCATACCTTGTGACACGCTCCTGCTTGTAGAAAACAGGACCCTTTGTGGCACTGATTTTGATTATAAAGGCAATTACAAGCATGGGAATGCACAGCAAAATAAGGAGAATTACAGCCATAATAATGTCGGTAACTCTCTTGAGAAGAATACTCCTCTTTTTGTGGGATAATATATCGTAATACTTTCTTACTTCTTCGTTTTGAAACTCAGGAGGAAGCTTTTCAAATGGTTTTAACAAATTAAAGTCTCCTTAGGTGTATATTTTGCATATACACATATATTTATAACATATTATATAACAAAGGGAAGATTAAATCAATAATTTTTAAAGTTTTGAGAGCATTCTTTAATACTCCCATTATTTTATGACATTTTTGTGAAAATAGTTACAAAGAAAGAATTAAGATTACTCTTGACTTATAACATATATATAATGTAAAATGTAATTAAAGAAATTGAGGTGACGAAAATGGATAATGAGTTTACACCGGATCTCATCACACTCATAGACGAAGAAGGAAATGAGCATACATTTGAGATACTTGACAAAATAACCCAGGATGACAATGAGTATTTGGCACTTTACCCTGTATTTGATAATGCAGAGGATAGTGTAAACGACTCCGGGGAATACTACATCATGGAGGTTGTGCTAAGCGACGACGGCGAGGAAGAGCTGGCTGAGCTTGACGACGAGGAACTTCTTGACAGACTTGCTGAACAGTTTGAAGAAAGATTTGCAAGTATGTTTGATGATGAGGACGAAGATTAATCTTCAAAAAATTTTGTTTTCTATATAACTTAATAAACCGCCCTGCCTGATTTGCGAATATGCAAAAATAACCCTACAACTTTTAAATCGGGAGCACGGACTCCATTGGCGGTGTTGAAGACCCGGTGATTCACCGGGGATCCTAATGCCCGTGGGAGTGCACCCACCTGTCGTTTTGTAGGCAGGTTATATTTAAGCATTTACGGTCAGGCGGGGTATTTTTATATTTTTGCGAGGTTACATATGAATATTTCTGTGCTGGGATGCGGACGCTGGGGCAGCTGTATCGCCTGGTATCTTGACAAAATCGGTCATAATGTTTTGTCGGGAGGACTTGAAAATGCCCCCGAATTTATTGCGCTTAAAAATAACAGAAAAAATGACTATCTCTCCTACCCCGACTCTATTGAGGTTTCCTCTGACCTAAAGTATTCTGTTGAGAGAGCAGAGGTTATTGTGATTTCTATAAGCTGTCAGCACCTCAGGGAATATATGACAGACATTTCAAAATACAGTCTTGAGGGAAAAACCATTGTGCTTTGTATGAAGGGCATTGAAGAAAGCACAGGCAAAAGACTTTCTCAGGTTGTTTCGGACTTTATTGACAAGGATAAAACCGATGTTGCTGTCTGGGTTGGTCCCGGACATCCCCAGGACTATGTTAAGGGAATCCCTAACTGTATGGTCATTGACAGCGAAAAGGACAGCGTTAAGGAAAGGCTTGTCAGTGAGTTTAACAGCGATTTAATCCGTTTTTACATAGGCACTGACCTGATTGGTTCTGAAATCGGAGCCGCCGCAAAGAATGTTATCGGTATTTGTGCCGGTATGCTGGACGGTATGGGTTACACCAGCCTTAAGGGAGCTTTGATGGCAAGAGCTCCAAGGGAAATTTCCAGCTTTATTGAGGCTATGGGCGGTAACGGAATGAGCGCATACGGTCTTTGCCACCTTGGTGACTATGAGGCTACTTTGTTCTCAAAATGGAGCCACAACAGAATGTTTGGTGAAAAGTTTGTCCAGGGTGACAAGTTTGAAAAGCTTGCCGAAGGTGTTATGACCACCAAGGCGATTTACAAAATTGCAAAGAAAAAGGGCATTGAAATGCCCATTGTAACACAGCTTTATGAGGTGCTTTTTGAGGGTAAAGACCTGAAGCCCGCCTTGGGTGAGCTATTCAGCAGAAATGTAAAAAATGAATTTTAGTAGAGTAAAGGACCGGAAATCCGGTCCTTTTTTAGTAAATAATTTAGTTAAACAGCAAAGATTGATTTTGTATTAAACAGCTTTTTATACTTCTTAATCTGCTTTTTTGGTGCTGTAAACTTTGCATTTGGATTTATTTTTCCAAAGGCATTTTTACCAACGGAATTAATCTTTGTTGAATTCACCTTAATTTTTGTAAGGTTTTTGTCTTTGTAAAATGCTGATTTGCCTATTTTCTCTACATTCTTGGTTATGGTGATAGATTTCAGAGAACTACAATTATTAAATGCAGATGTTCCTATAGATTTCAGCTTACCGCCTAACTTTACTTTTGTAAGAGATGAACAATTTTTGAAAGCGTATGTTCCAACAGAATTCAGTGTTCCTGTAGTAAGATTACTAAGTTTTTTGCAGTTTTCAAAGTTCCCTTTGAAATACTTATTCTTCTTTTTAAATGAAGTCCACCTCACCGAATCCAAGGACTTAACATTTGGCAGATATGCGCTGGTCAGGTTTTTACAATTATAAAAAGCAGATGAACCTATTGAAGTTGCATTTGGAATAGATATACTTTTCAGACTGCTACAACCGTAAAACGCCCTTGCTCCAACCACCTTAACCTGTGGTATTGAAATTGATTTCAGGCTTGAACAGCCTTGAAATGTTCCATAATATTTGTCACCATAATACACTACATAGTAGTCGTCGTCATCATAATATTCAGATATATCAGGGGCAGAATTTCCTTCTCTCACATTATCTTCTGTCCATTTTGCCATAAGGAGTTTTTCTACCTTTGGCAAGGATATTTTTTCAAGGCTTGAACACTTTGCAAAGGCACCTGAGCCAAGCTCAGTAACTTTTGAAAGGTTGTTACTACTGTTAATTTTCTTTAATTTTTTGCAGTTAAAGAAAGTATTAGCGCCTATTTTGGTTACTTTAGGTATGTTTATACTTTCCAGACTTTCACAGTTGTAAAAAGTTCCCTCGTATGCCGCTGTTTTAAGCATTGTCTTTGAACTATACAAGGACTGAACTTTGGGCAGGGAAATCTTTTTCAAGCTCTGACAATTGTAAAAAGCAGACGCACCTATCTCGGTAACATCGGAAAGAGTATTGTTGCTGTTAATTGTTTTGAGATTTAAACAACCGTAAAAGGTCCTTGCTCCGATTTTTTCTGCCTTTGGTATATTTACAGTTGTAAGCTCATTGCAATAGTTAAAAGCACCTACATTAAATGTATCAGGAAAATTTCTTGGCCAATCATCATGCTCATCAATATTTAAATAAGGATGGCAAATATTATCCGATAAATCTACTGCATTGGGGAAGGAAACACTTTTTAGTTTTGGGCAATTGTAAAAGGCGCCGCCATCTATCTTTTCTACATTTTTTCCGTAAATTGTAGTAAGATTATCACATTCTAAAAATGCAAAGCGACCTATTTTTTTCAAACTATCAGGAAGTACAACACTGCTAATACTTCCTAAAAACATACAACTGAAAGGCTCAAGCTCAGTTATACCCTCACCTATAATAAGAGTAGTGCCATTTTCAGTAATTTCATAAAAATTTAGTTTTTCGTAATCCTCATCAGAAATATCATCGGTAGGATGTGTAGTTAAATACGGATTGTGACCATATTTAGAAATATCAGTCTCATAATAATCCCAAGTATCCCAATCGCTTAAATCCATACCAGCCGGCAAAACTCCTGTACCTTCAAGCTTTGCAACCTTTGTTTCCCTGTTGTATATTAGTTTTATATTACCATCAGTATTCGACAAGACACGCTCGTAAATAGTATCATTTGGATTGTAGTAAGCATTGTAGCTAATCACACAGGTTGAGAGCATTAAAATACATAGAAATAAAGATAATAACCTTTTCATAGTTATGCTCCTTTCAAAAATTAGCAAATATTATTATGTATTACATAATTGATAATTTCTTAGTTATATTATAATTATTTTTATTTAAAATGTCAACAGTTGAAATATAGATTAAAAATGACTTTTATATAAAAAAGACCCTGTGCAACAAAAAATTGGGGAAGTGATGCACAGAGCCTATTACTAAGGAAACACTGGTTAAATAGCGTTAAGCGTGATTTATTCGGTGTTTCCCTAATATCAAATTGTAATTATATTAAAGGGGTGCAATTTATGCAAGGCCTCTTTTTGACAATACTCTCTTCTCTATTACGGAGAATATACATTTGTCTATTATTATTCCCACAAGTATGATGATTATCATAACAAGTGCAACCTGGTTGATGTCTGCAAGGTCACGACCCATAATCAGGGTTTGTCCAAGGCTGATGGAGGTTGTCATGACTTCACCTGCCATCAATGCACGCCATGCAAAGGACCATCCTTGCTTTAATCCGGAAATCAGCTCAGGAAGTGCCGCAGGAAAGATAACATGGGAATATATCTGCCTTTTTGTTGCGCCCATTGTCAAGGCGGCTTTGTAGTAGATTGGCTGAATATTTTTGAAGGCATTATCAACGGAAATTGCTATGCTGAATGCCGAACCCATTACCACAACAAAAATTATTGCCTGTGTGGACAGACCAAACCAAAGTATGGAGAAAGGTACCCAGCATACGCTTGGCAATGTCTGAACACCTAAAATGATAGGCTTGAGATTTTTTTGAAGATAACCGAAATGATTAATCAGAAATCCTATTGCCACACCTATGAGAACTGCTATGGCAAAGCCGGCAATTCCTCTGAGAAGGGAAAGTCCTGTTGCCTGAAAGATTGAACCGTCCTCGCAAAGCTCAATAAAACGCTTTACAACACCCACAGGTGACGGAACAGAATATGACTTGCACAGGTGTAATAAATCTACACTTAAATAGTAACCGCCCTGCCAGACTGCAAGGAGGATTATAACAAAAATAATAATACCCAAAATCTTAACTCCTTACTTCACCAAGTATTCGCTTTCTAAGCTCAACAAATTCATTTGAATAAATCTCCCTTGGTCGTGGTAAATCCACCTTGATTATGTCGGAAACACCGTTCTTTCTTGGGGAGAGAACCACTACTCTGTCGGCAAGATAAATGGCTTCTTCTACGCTGTGGGTGATGAAAAGAATAGTCTTTTTTGTTTCCATCCAGATTTTTTGGAGTTCCTCTCTTAATCTGTTTGATGTCTGCTTATCAAGTGCGGAAAAAGGCTCGTCCATCAGCAAAATTTTGGAATTTATGGTGAGTGCCCTTGCCAGGGCTGTACGCTGGCGCATTCCGCCGGAAAGCTGATGAATGTAGTAATCCTTGTAATCTGTAAGGTGCACCATATCAAGGTAGTGAAGTGCCCTTTCCTCCTGTTCCTTTTTAGGGACACCCTCAAGCTTCATTCCGAACTTTACATTGTCAATTACAGAAAGCCAGGGGTAAAGTCCGTGCTCCTGGAACATTACAGTCCTGTCAGCTGACGGTGCCTTGACCTCTTCCCCGTCAAGATAAATGTGACCCTCTGTGGGCATTTCAAGTCCTGCCGCAAGGTTGAGGAGGGTGCTTTTTCCGCACCCTGATTCACCTACTATGCAGACAAACTCGCCTTGCTCTATTGTAAGGTCAATATTTTTAAGTATAGCGTCATCCGACGTATCGAACTTTTTGCTGACGCCCTCAAAAGTCAAACCCATAAAAAATCCTCCGAATTATTTTGTAAACAAGCTGTCCTCTGACGGAATTTCCTTAATGAAATCCTGCTCTTTGCTTATCTTTGCAAAATCCATAATAGAGTCTTTGTTAAGCTCGGTGCTAACACCTATTCTTGTAAATGCCTCGCTGATAATATCCTCTCCTAAGGATTTACCTGTGGATTCTTTCAGCTCTGTATTAATCTTCTTCAGGCATTCTTCTTTGTCGCTTGTGATTGTTTCTGTTGCAAGATTGTGCTGTTCAAGGAATTTTTCTACAATTTCGGGATGCTCTTCCTTGAACTCGTTTCTTACAACAACTACGGCTACATCATAATCACCTGAATAGTATATCTCGTCGTAATCAAGAACAAGCTCTGCACCCTTCTGGAGAAGAGTTGCACCCCATGGCTCAGGAACAATAGCGGCATCTACGTCGCCACGCTCCATAAGATTTTCTACATCAGCATTTTCAACTGCTGTAACATTTACATTGCCACCCTCTGAAACAGGCTTTAATCCATTTTCGCTTAACAGATTAAGTAGGCACAAGTGCTGTGTGTTGCCGATTTGTGGAACAGAAACTGTCTTGTTTGCAAGGTCTTTTGCTGATTTAATGTCGCTACCCTTCTTCTTAACAAGGACAGCACCGCCCTTTGTGGCGCTGGAGATAATTGAAATATCGCCATCTGATTTTACATTTGCAGTAACGGCAGGGACAGGTCCTATGTATCCGATATCAATGTCACCGGCAAACAGGGCTTCAACCTCGGCAGGGCCGGCATTGAAGGCAGTCCATTTTACATTAACATCGTCACCCAAGGATTTTTCCAAGGAGCCGTCTGACTTCATAAGCAGTGCCTGAGCGTGGGTTACATTGTTAAAATAACCTATGTTTACTGTATTTTCATCCTCACCACAGCCTACGAAGGCTACTGATGTCAATGACAACAGCAGAACAAGCACCAGGCATTTTATACTTTTTAAAACTTTATTTTTTGACATAAAAAATACACCTTCTTTTCTTTACTGTTTAAATTATAAAATAACAAAAATATTTTTTAAACAGGTAATTTTGCAAACGATTTCACTTGTATTTTTCTGAATTTATGATATAATTTTCTTATAGCGAATTACTAATTTAAATAAATTTTGCAAACGTTTTCAAGGGGTATGATATGTCACTAAAGGATATTGCAAAGGAAGCCGGAACTTCTGTATCTACTGTATCAAGGGTGCTGAACAATCCACAGCACTCTTGCAACAGGTCTGGACTTGAAGAAAAAATCTGGGAAATTGCGAAAAAGCAAAAGTACACACCAAACATCAATGCCAAAAATTTAAAGTGCGGTGCGACCCTGGAAGAAAAACATTATACGATAGACATCTTTTTGACAAGGTTCAGCTCCTTGGAGGAGGACCCTTTCTTTAAAGAAGTGTATCTTTACTTAAAGGATGAGATTCTGGAACAGAGGTGCGTTTTGGGAGAAATTCTCAATTACATTGATATTATTTCTTTAACAGAAAAAAGCATTTCAAAAGTACCCTTTAAAACCTTTGACGAGGTTGTGTCTATCAAGCAAAAGCAACCCTTGTCAACTATTGCACACAAAAAGGATACAGGCTTGATTATATTGGGAAAATGCCCCACAGAATTGATACAAACACTTAAAAAGAGATACTCCTATATCGTAGGCATTGACAGAAACCCTACAAACTTTGATTATGATGAAGTTATTTGTAACGGTATGTCTGCCGCCGAAATGGCTGTTGAATATCTGATTTCCCTGGGACACAGGGATATTGCTTACATTGGTGACTGCACCTATGAAACAAGGTACATCGGGTATTATCAAGCGCTGTTTAACCACAAAATACCCTTGAATCACTCAAATATTTACCCCTCAAACCAGACTAAGAAGGACGGGTATAAAATTATGAAGAGTATTTTGGAAAAAGATGTACTGCCAAGCGCTATATTCTGCGCAAATGATATTACCGCTGTTGGGGTACTGGAGGCAATAAAGGGCAGTAGAAAAAAATACTATCCCTCCGTTGTTTCCATTGACAACATCAAGGAATCTGAACAGACAGACCCTATGTTGACAACAATAGATATTCCTAAAAAAGAGGCAGGACACCTGGCACTTACACTTTTGCTTGACAGGATTAAGGGAAAACACAGGAACAATGTGCGTGTTGAATTGCCTTGCAAATTGATTGTAAGGTCAAGCTGTGGGAGTAGGTAGTTTTTAATTTAAGGTATAAAAATAAGGCTGATGCAAAACTAATTGCATCAGCCTTAACTTATTTATTACAATATTATTAGTACATACCGCCCATATCAGGAGCAGGAGCTGCAGCCGATGGTGTTGGTTCCTTGATGTCGCTTACAAGTGACTCTGTTGTGAGAACCATTGCGGCTACTGAGGATGCGTTTTGAAGTGCGCTTCTTGTAACCTTGGTTGGGTCAACAATGCCTTCCTTCATCATATCCATATATTCACCGGTAAGTGCGTTGTAGCCGTAGTTTACTTCGTCCTTAGCTACAATGTTGTTGAGGATTACTGAACCCTCAACACCTGCGTTTGCTGCAATTTGGCGAACAGGCTCTTCAAGTGCTTTAAGGACAATCTTGATACCTGTGAGTTCGTCACCATCAGCCTCATTTGCAAGAGCAGTAACTGCAGGAATTGTGTTTACAAGTGCTGTGCCGCCGCCTGCTACGATACCCTCTTCAACAGCTGCCTTTGTTGCTGCAAGGGCATCCTCGATGCGGAGCTTCTTTTCCTTCATTTCTATTT
>JBJEOU010000088.1:0-9865 GCA_051880875.1 Ruminococcus sp.
TGGTGGGCCAACAGGGACTCGAACCCCGGACCGACCGGTTATGAGCCGGTAGCTCTAACCAACTGAGCTATTGGCCCCAATCAGCATTGCTTATTATATCAGTAAGTTGATATTTTGTCAATGACTTATTTATGTATTTTTGTGCATTATTTTAAAAAAATATGTTTTGCCTTGACGAATTTTTTACTTTAAAATGTATGTTTTTTCCAGTAAAAATGTGCTATAATTAAGGTGTTCTAAGATATATCCAAAGAATGAATGATTTTGTTTTGTTTTGCGAATGAGGTAGTATAATGTTTAAGGAAGATGAAAAAGTAATTAACAACAACGGTGTCGCCTGTGTGATTGACCGAATTGAACGAATGAGGATGCCACACAGCAAGGTGCGAAGGAACTACTATGTGATGCACGACATCTGCAAAGAGGACAATGTGTACTACATTCCCACCGACAGCGAGGGGAATATGCGCTATCCCATTACAAGGGAAGAGGCGACAAATCTGATAGACAGCATTGATGACATTGAGCAAATAAAAATAGGAATAGAGCGCTTTCGTGACGAGGAGTACAGAAAGTGCATCAAGGAATCTTCTCCCCAAATGCTGGTGGCAATGCTGAAATATTTTCAGAAGAGGAAAAAGGAAAGGCTTAGCGCCGGCAAGACCCTGTCCTCTATTGACGAAAAATATATGAAGCTTGCGTCAAGAAATCTGTTTTCTGAGCTTTCCTGCTCACTTTCAATTCCCGTTGAAGAGGTGGAGAGCATAATCACCAGGAAAATCAGCTAAAAACCCACTAAAGCAGAATTATAGAATAACCAAATAACCATCAAAAGGGCAGGCATCCTGCCCTTTTTTCCTTTGTTTTATTTTCCCCTAAACCTTAGAATACTCCAAGATTATATCCTGCAAATCAACACCCTGCTTTTTTAGTTTAAGCATTGTTTTTGCAGGGTTTGTCTTTTTTTCGATTCTTTTGTACAGAGGGAGCAATAGCTGTTCTTCCATTTTATTTCGCCTGAGCAGTCCCTCATATGCAAGGTCAAGGATTTCTTTGATTAATGAATACAGCCTGTCCCTGTCAACAAACTCCGGAAGGCGGCTTTTTACAAACAGCTTTCTCAGTTCCGTTGCGTTGTAGCCGTGTCCGTAAATTGTGCGGTCGTTGTCCAAAAGAGCAGAGAGCTTTTCAAGGTTTTCCATAAGCCCAAGGTGGAATGCCGCCACAGTCAGGCTGTCCTCTATAGGCTGACAGCACACACTGCGAAATTCAACAGTTCCCCTAAAGGTCAAATCCTCAAACTTAAATGTTCTCAGGTATTCTATGTCCTCTATCGACGGCTTGAATGTGATTTCCTTGTACTCGCCATTTTCATAGTATTCCCCGGTGATTTCTTCCTTGTTAAGATAATCGGTTATTTTTGTTGGGGCAAAGTTGATGTACCTGTTGTCCCTTTCCACACAGTAAATGCTTGTTGTTTCAATGTAGGAGAGTATGTCCTCTTCTGTGGAAAATTGGCAGTCGTACATTCCGATGTTGTGGGGGTTGATTCCGTGGGTGCTGTTTTCCCAGAACATATCACGACAGCACAGCAGATTTTCTCCGTTGTCGTTCAGGGGAGAATTGGAGAACAAAACCGCCTTGAGGGGTTCAAGCTTTGTAAAGGTGTTCAGCACCAAGGGGAGCTTTTTCATCTCCACATCAAGCTGTACCTGTGACGCACTGGAAAATGTGCCGAACCGGGGATAGGGGTGAAAGTACATTGGCACATCCTTGTACTTTGTGTAGGAATTAAGGTGGTGGAACAGCATTCGGTAACGGCCGTTTGGTATGGGAACATTGTGGTTATAGTAGCGGTAAGGGTTTACTCCCATTCCCGTCAGGGTGTAGTTGTGGAGTTTAAAATTCTCTTGAAGAAATTTGTAGTAAAGAGTAAACCTTTCCTTAATTGCACAGATGTTGCTTTCCCGACCGAAGGAAAGCTCCAGATTGTTGTAGGAGCAGTCGTAGGACAAAATATCCCCATAAACTTCTGAACGGCAGGAAAAAACATTTCCCTCGTCGTCAAGTCCTGTGGCGGTGAACTTAAAGCGGTATATAAATTTTTTGGTAACATCGTGAACAACGCCGAAGTCAACAGGCTGTTTTGACAGGTTAACAATGGGCATCTCAATTTCTACACCGATATATTTGTTGTGATTTCCAATGGTAGGCTCGATGTAGCGTTTGTATAAACTTTCTCTGATAAGCTGTGATTTCATAGCGCTCTCCTTACAAGTCGGAGAAAATCCGATATAGATATTTCAGGGATTCCTCGTTGTCTATAAATTCGTTTTTGTGGTTAGTGCCCTTAAAGGTAAGTCTGCCCTCCTTGTACGCCACAAGGGTGGTAAAGGGGAGGCTCTGCCAGTTTTCTTCTGTAAGGGGCAGGGTGGAGAATATTGTTCCCTTTTCTGTTTCAAGATAATGTAAAGACCCCTTGTAATTTGTGTGGGCATACATATATTCTCCGTCAAAAATCAGCAGATTAAGCTTGTTGTCCTTAGCCATTTGTGAAACTATGTTGTCCAGCAAATCAAACCTTTCCTTGGGGTCAAGGGGAGCGTTCTTTTCTTTTTGTGCGGAGTTTACCTTTTCTATGATGTAAAGGAGTATTCGTTCGCTGTCGGTATCTCCCTTCTGGTATTTTACAAACTTGTTAAGGGGAGAATAGTCGAAAATTGTACCGTTGTGTATCAGCGTCCACCGCCTGTCAGAGTTATCGGTTTTGGTGTAGGGGTGGCAGTTAGCATATTCCACATTACCAATGGTGGCATAGCGAATGTGGGCGAGGATTGTTTTTGAGGTAATTTGCTGACTAAGACGTGACTTCAGGTATCGGCTGTCTGACGCCTTGACAGGCTCTTTTTCTATGAAAATATTGTTGTTCACCACATATGCAAGTCCCCAGCCGTGGGGATGGTTCTGGCTGTGGCTGAAAAATATTTTCAGATAATCGTTAAGTGAATATTCTTCATTAAGGCTTGCACCAAAGATTTCGCACATCGTTATCCCTCCCTTTGTATGGCATCAGCATATTTTTCAGAAAGCTGAACGCCCTTTTTTACAAAGTCCTTCCCAAAATCTTTAATGATTATTTGGGCATATCGTTTGTTTTCCTCTGTGATTTTTCTCTTTTGATACTCTATTGTGTCAAGGACTTCTCCCTTATTGTTGCTGATAAAAAAGTCCTCCATACTGTTTAGTATATTCAGTGCTGTTGATTTAACTGACAAACTTTTTCCGCCAAAATCCACAAGGGTGTTTTCGTGGTCAAACTTTGCACCGTTTTTAATGTTTTTAACAGCGGTAATCTGTTCTTCACTTGTAAAATCCCTGTCATCTTTTGACATTAAGTAGATTATCAGCAGATGAATAAAGTCAATGTCCTCCTTGAAAATTCCCACAGGGGAAAGGGGGTTGAGGTCAAGCATTCTCAGCTCAATGTGGTTTACACCGTTTTTGTTCAGATTTTCAAGGGAGTTTGCTCCCCTTGGTTTCAGTCTGATGGGATAGTAAAGCTCCGACACGGATTTTAACATTCCTCTGTCCACATAGCTTTGTATGCTTTTGGTGTAGCATTCCACAGTTGTGTAATCAAGGACAGGTACAAAGTCGTTCCAGTAGCCGATTTCACTGCACCGTGCAGAGGAGTAGGGGGTGATAACATCGGTCTTTATCCTGTTGTCGTCTAAGAAAGAGCCGTCAGCAACTGGACTTGCACCGGTGAGGTAAACAATCAGCCAGCTGTATTTTGTGATTTTCTTGGCAAGCTCCAGATACAGTGAGTTTTTGTATTCTTCAAAAGAGGAAAAGTTGCTCCCTTGAAAGCCTGCGTTTAAAAGTTCATCTCCAAAGGAATAGTTAAGGTGTATGCCCGAAAACAGCATTTTCTTTTTACCGTACTTTTTGGCAAGGTATTCCCTGTAGATTTTCTTTCCCTTTAATGAACCGTCAAATTCTGCAATGGGAATATCGCCACTTCCTTTCACATAGGGAGGATTGGAAAATCCCCACAACAGCTCCTTGCCTGTTTTCAGGCTGAGCAAATCAGTAACAACACCGTTATGTAGCTTTGTAAGGCTTTGGATTAATTCTTCGGTGCTGTCAAATACATCTGTAACCATTTCCACCTGGTTTTCGCAAAAGTCCCTTTCAATTTTCGGATTACCCGCAAAGGGGTGCTTTGTATGGGACAAAAATCCCTTTTCGTCAATGCGCAGACTCTCCTTTTCTAAACCAAAGGTGGCGCTGAACATATTTTTGTTTAACTTAGTATTGCAGAAATTAAATCCCATAAAATCATCCCTTTCTGGGGGTAATGTATAGTTATCATATAATACCTATGTGAATAGTATGTATTATAATACTCCCATTGTATAGATTTGTCAAGAAAAATAAATCGGTGGCGAAAGGGGGAAGGGGTATTTTTGACATTTCTCTTTTATAAGCATTAATTGAAAACAGCTTAAAAAAATAAAAATTATGAAATAGTGGTTGACACAGGAAGATTATGGTGATATAATAAAGCCTATATAACAGGTAGGTTTTATATGAAATAAAATTTTTAATTAAGAATCGAGGTCATAATATGAATTATGTCAAGCTAACGGAGCGATGTTGACGCATAAATTACCCCGGACAAAACATAAACAGATTAGTACATTACATAAAGGAGATTATTATGAGAACTTTTGAAAAAATCACTGACCTTATCGGAGGCACACCACTTTTAAAGCTAAATAACTATATTAAAGAAAAGAATCTGTCAGCTACAATTCTTGGTAAGCTGGAGTATTTTAATCCTGCCGGAAGCGTCAAGGACAGAATTGCAAAGGCTATGATTGACAACGCAGAGGAGAAGGGACTTATCACACCTGACTCCGTAATCATTGAGCCTACAAGCGGTAACACAGGCATCGGACTTGCATCTGTTGCGGCATCAAGGGGATACAGAATTATCCTTACAATGCCTGAAACCATGAGCGTTGAAAGGAGAAATCTTCTCAAGGCATACGGTGCAGAGCTTGTGCTTACAGAGGGCGCAAAGGGAATGAAAGGCGCTATTGCAAAGGCAGAGGAGCTTGCCAAGGAAATTCCCAACAGTTTTATCCCAAGCCAGTTTACTAACCTTGCAAACCCAACTGCCCACCGCAGTTCAACAGGCCCTGAAATCTGGAATGACACAGATGGCAAGGTGGACATTTTCGTAGCCGGTGTTGGCACAGGCGGAACTGTAACAGGTGTGGGCGAATACCTTAAGGAGCAGAACCCCAATGTAAAGGTAGTAGCAGTTGAGCCTGCCGGTTCTCCTGTTCTCTCCAAGGGAACACCCGGACCTCACAAAATTCAGGGTATCGGAGCAGGCTTTGTGCCTGAAACTCTCAACACAGATGTTTATGACGAAATCATTACAGTAGAAAATGAGGACGCCTTTGAAACAGGCAGAACTCTCGCCAAGAAAGAGGGAGTTCTTGTGGGAATCTCCTCCGGTGCGGCTGTGTATGCGGCTACAGTCCTTGCAAGTCGTCCCGAAAACAAGGGCAAGGTGATTGTTGCTCTGTTGCCTGACACAGGAGAACGCTACCTTTCTACTCCAATGTTTGCAGAATAATTCCGAACAAGGATAATAGCTACATACA
Organism: Ruminococcus sp.; assembly: GCA_051880875.1. GTDB lineage: Bacteria > Bacillota > Clostridia > Oscillospirales > Acutalibacteraceae > Ruminococcoides. The sequence continues at coordinate 5,682 of JBJEOU010000088.1, forward strand.
AAACCAATTTGTGCAGTAAAAAACCGAGCATTAATTTGCTCGGTTTTTGCTGTTTTTTTGTTGACTATATTTGGAGAAAGAAGTAGAATGGTATCATAATATATAAGGAATGATTGTATGAAGAAGTTGATTCCCTTCTTGTTAATAGTTTTAACATTGCTGTGTGCCTGTGATTCGGAGGATTCTAAAGAAGAAAAAACAAAAAAGCTTTCCAACAATATTGCAGATATGGAGGTAATGCTTGACAAAGAGGTTATCTCCCTAAAGGATAAGATGACCATTGCTGACCTTGAAAAAATGGGATTTTCCACATCAAAGGACTACCGGTCTGTTGCAGAAGAAAGCCTTGCACCCTGTAAAAATGCTGACAATTTGCAGAATGTCGGCGTCAATATGGTAACAAAAAGCAAAAAGTTGTTTACGGTTTCCGTAGTTAATTTAAGCGAAAAAAAGCAAAAGGCAAAGGACTGTACCGTGTACTTCATATCCTCCGGCAGTACAGAGGACTATGACCACACCTACACATTGCCCTCAAAGGTTGCCTTTCAGGATTCCGATAAGGACATTATCAAAAAAATCGGCGAGCCGAACATTGACCTAAGAAATATGGACTTTGGCAAGATGATTCAGTATGTCAGTGTCGACGGCACATTCACAGCCAACCTTGACAATGATATGAAGATGACTGCATTTTCCTACACACTGAGCAACGGTTATCTATTTGGTGAGGATTGAATAAAAATTTAGAAAGTATAATAAATTTTAAAAAACCAGCCTTTTTTGTTGCACTTGTTTTTATATACTATGGTTGTATTTGATATTTTTTAGATACGCCTTAAATTTTATTCTGTTGAGGAGGTAACTACAGATGAAAAAATCAAGGTTTTTGTCACTTTTTCTTGCGGTGTTGCTGATGTTCTGTTCCGTTTTTTCTGCTGTGTCATCATATTCGGCACAGGGGAATACATACGGCAATTTTATCTATGAAATTTTAAGTGACAATACTGCAGAAATCACAGGCTATAAGGGGAATGACAGTAATGTTGAAATTCCCGGAAAAATTGGGGAAAATGAGGTTTCTGCCATTGGAAACAGCCTGTTTAAGGGTCACACAGAATTAAAGGGTGTGAAAATTCCCGATACTGTAAAGTCTATCGGTGACTATGCCTTTGACTGCTGTACAAGTCTTGCACAGGTTACTGTTCCTGACTCTGTAACTCAGATAGGCACAGGAGCTTTCTTTAGCTGTTCAAGGCTGAAAAATGTAACCCTTTCTCAAAATCTTAAGACTATTGGCGACGGTGCATTCTTTGACTGCATAACCCTGCAAAGCATTTCCCTTAGTGACACCGTTACTTCTGTGGGAGAATTTGCCTTTGGCAACTGCAAAAAGCTCCAAAGCGTAAGAATCAGCAATTCTCTTACAGAGATTAGCAACCAGATGTTTATTAATTGCCAATCCCTTAAAGAGGTTACTATTCCCGACGGTGTAAGCATTATCGGCAGAAGAGCTTTTAGGGAATGTTCCTCACTTTCAAGTATAACAATCCCCGACACCGTTACAACAATAAAGGAATATGCCTTTAACTATTGCGGTAAGCTGAAGTCAATCTCCACAAATGCAGAGGAAATCCAGGGGCAGGCATTTTCCTACTGTTCCAATCTGAAAAGTATTACCTTTACAGAAAATCTGAAAAGAATCCAAAAATGCGCCTTTGAAGGATGTGCAACCGAAATCCTTAACATTCCCTCAGGTGTGTCAGAAATTGAGTACGGGGCTTTTGCCTCATCAAATCTTAAAGCAATAAATGTGGATGAAAGCAACAAAAGCTACACTTCCCTTGACGGAATTGTCTATAACAAGGAATTGACAGAGATTGTGGCTTATCCGCCCAATAAGGATGATACAGATACCTTTACTATTCCAGCAACAGTAACAACCGTTGCACCATATGCATTTAACAACTGCTATGCCCTGAAATCTGTCATTCTTTCCGAAAATATTGAAAAGATAGGCGACAATGCCTTTGAAGACGCAGGCAGTCTTGAAAGTTTTGAAATTCCTTCCTCTGTTACCACATTGGGGGAAAGCGCATTTTCAAATTGCTCAAGCCTGACAAGTGTTTATATTGAGGCAAATGTAAATTCAATTCCAGATTACACATTTTCCGGATGTGGTGAGCTTAAATCCGTATATATAGGGGATAACATAACAGATATTGGCAAGCTGGCATTTCAGGAATGTTACACCCTTACAAATTTTCAGCTTACTCCAAGTATTAAAAATGTTTCCGCCACAGCTTTTGCAAGAACATCAATAGAAAGCTTTACAGTTAGCAAAGAAAACACAAGCCTAAAAGCTGTTGACGGAGTGCTTTTTACAAAGAACGGAAAAACGCTTGTGGCTTATCCTCCCTGCAAGGGCGGTTCTGCCTACACCGTTCCCGAGGGAACAGAAAAAATCAATGAATACGCCATAGCCTACACCAACGAATTAAAGACTGTTACTGTGCCACAAAGCGTATCTTCTATTGGTAAAAATGCCATTGGCTACATCAAGGCATTTAGCTCAGACACCTATGACCGTGCGCCGGAATTTATGATTTTAGGCAAAGATAATTCTTATGCAGAAAAATATGCAACTGACAACGACCTTGCTTTCTTTACAGAAAAGCCAAGTTTAAAGGAGAAAAGTGTTTCACTGAACTCCGGCAGTACCTACACCTTTACCGTAAAGGGTGCTGACGAGAATATTGTATATTCTTCCAGCGATGAAACCATTGCAACCGTTGATGATAAGGGCGAAATCACCGGTGTTTCCAAGGGCGAAACTGTGGTAGTTGCCAGCTCGGGTACGGTTGATCTGAAATGCAGGGTTAAGGTTGCAAACGGCAAAGCTAACCCAACAGCAAAGTCGGAATTTTACAGCAAATTTACTGAACTCACCATTAAGGATTATGAAAGCTGGGAAAAATCCTACTACAAGCTGAACAAGGGCATCTCCTTTTCTCAGCTGGATAACCCCAACATCAAGTGCTACACCGGACAGGAATTTATTCCAATAGTAGGTGTGCAAGAGGGTGGCGGAGCTTTGCTTGAAGCAACCAAAGATAGCTATGGCGAGGACTACGGTCAGTACAAAATTATTGGTGACAACCTTGCAACTGAGCTGGGTAAATTCCAGACAGACACAGACCTTGTGCTTTTTAGCGGTACTGAAGATGTTTCCCTTATGACAGGCAAGACATCATCCCTAAAGGATATGAAAAATTCTGTTGGCAACCGCTACACAACAAAGAGCGTTGTCAGCACATCAATCGACCATTCTGTCGGTACTCACTTTGGAGAGGGAAGCTACCACACAATGCTTGAAATATATGCTCCGGCATCTACTATCAAGGGCGGTTACATCAAGAAGATTTCCGTAAACCCACAGGAATACGAAATCCTCCTTGACAAAGGATTGGAGTATGAAGTCCTTGAAGCCGGTGTAAGGGAAGTACCTGTCACCGATTTTAACAGCGGAGAAAAAACAGTTGAAACCGAAAGATATATGAAGGTCAAGCTATTGGATGCAGAAAATCCTAATCCTGATCCAACAACTCCATCATCCACACAGCCAACCACACCGGGAGGAAAGGACAACCCAACAAATCCGTCCAAAGAGAACAACGGAAACGGTTCTATCCCCACAGGCGACAGTACATTTGTACCAACAATAGTATTTACAACAGCGTCATTGCTGTCACTGGGAGTTTTTCTCTGCCTGAGAAAAAAGAAAGAGGATTGATTCCTTAATAAATACGCATATAAAGATCCCACCTTGAGATAAGGTGGGATTTTTGAATTTGTCTGTTATTGTGAGTAAAGGTTTTTTCTACCACTTAGCCTCCCCCCGGACGAGTATTCCCTTGCTAAGGGAAATGCCCCGAATGGGCAAAGGATTTGCCGTTTTCGGTGGAAGGATGGAACTTTATCTCACTTTGTCTTTAGATGATATTTTCCTCTTGGTGAGCCTCCATCGGATGAGGGAGGGGGACCGCTTGCGGTGGAAGGAGCGAAAAAGTGTTCTCTTTATCTCACTTTGTCTTTAGAATATAGTGCGGTTATATGTTCTAACTTAAACCTTGGTTTCTAAAGACATACCAAGATGTATTGACTACTTTTTCACTCCCTCAGTCACG
>JBJEOU010000089.1:0-6692 GCA_051880875.1 Ruminococcus sp.
TGGTAGCGGAAATAGGACTTGAACCTACGACACTTCGGGTATGAACCGAATGCTCTAGCCAGCTGAGCTATTCCGCCGTATTTACCGCTTTCCTTTGGAAGTCAGCAATAACAATTATATGGCATAACACCTGTTTTGTCAATACTTTTTTGCAGAAAATCAGATAAAATTTTTAAACATCAACATATAGTATTTTACGCTGTTATTTTCTTTTGCAGACACAAGATATCAACTTTATTTTGCCTTTATTCTGCAGATTTATCCCCATTATTTTATGGCAATATTTTACATAAACAAAAAAGGGACGACATCAGTCGCCCCCGTAACATCAAACTTAATTATCAATTATAAAATATAGATTGTAACATCTCTTCTGCCGAAGTTAGCACAGTCGGCATAGCTGTCCATAAACAGGTCAACAATAGCTGAGCCGTCCATCAATGCTCCGCCTGTATCAACAGCAGTGGCATATCCGTAAACATAGCTTCCGTCAGATGCTGTGATGTACATTTTGCTTCCGTAAGGAATAATGTTTGGGTTAACAGCCACACCGCCAACACTTGCCTTTGCGCCTGTTGCTGTCAAAGAGCCAGCCTTTGCTGTATATGCTGTACCGGAGCCTGTTATAATCTTTTTGTAGGAAACTGTGTTGCCGCTGTTGTCAACAAATGTTCCTGCTCCGCCGGAGCTTCCCGCAAATGTATCAGAAGCGGTTGTCTTTGTGCCTACAACCTTAATCTGATTGACAGGCTTCTTAGTAACCTCGGAAGAAACAACCTTTGTGCTTACAAGAACTCCGTCCTCGTATGTATTGCGGTTTGTTACGGTCTTGGAACCCTCAACACCATAGCGGGTAATTTCACTTGTACCCTTTTCCATAGTGCTGTCCTTTTTAACAGTTGTTTTGTAGTCAACAACCTGTGTTTCTGTTTCGTTCTTAACTGTTACCTTAACGAGGGTGATGTCCATATCCTCATAAACCTTGTCATTAAGGCCTACATTCAGCTTGTCGTTCTTGTCGCATACAGCACCCACGCTTGCAAGGGCATCCTCAACTGTGCCGGCAGGAACCTCGTAGCTTGCTGTTTCACCCATCAGGGTGATGTCAACGCTTACGCTGTTGCTGATTTTGATTTCTGTACCCTCGGACACCTCGCTGTTAAGTGACGGTGTAACCTTTTCGTCCTCGGCAAGGGTGATGCCTGCCTTATCAAGAGCATCCTTAACTGTGCCCCTTGTCATACTAACTGAGGTTTTCTCCCCTTTGTTATCAATAGTAACAGGGAAAGCCCTGAGGATTGTTAAGCTGATTACTCCGTTGTTATCTGTTCTGATAACCTCGTCCTCGCTGTCAAGCTGTATGCTTGCCTTATCAAGGATGTTATCTGTGTTTATGTCTGATGTTGTAAGAGTTTCTTTATCTGTGCCATCTGCAGCTGCTGAATCATTAGTTAATGCCGCAACTGAAAGAACTGTTGCAAAAATAATAATCGTTGCAAGGGCAACTGCTACTATTCTCAGTAAGCTCTTTTTGTTAATAGCCATAATAATTAACTCTCCTTTTCTTTATTTTATTTTGCGGGCATAGCTTACCCACTTGCTCCAGTATAGGTTTTTCTTTTGGTTATGTCAACCATATGGCAAGCCCTGTTTTTGTGCAATCTGCACAATCAAACAACCCTTTAAATTTTTTAGAGTTGTGTTTTAATTCTTCATTTGAATTAAATTGACGATTTATATGTGCAAAATGGAGAAAGTTTTCTGTAATCTTTTTGTAATATTTAGCCCTGCAAATGTTTTATTTATAAACAAAAAGCCTGTTTTTTCCCATTCTAATCGCATTTTTTTAATTACCATATTGTAAGGTTAATTTTTTAAATGTTACAACGGTGTAATATTTCAACACAAATCGACAAAATTCTACCTAAAATTTTTATTTTCATTCCCCAAAATACGAATTTCTTTCTGTTTAGCTCTTTTTTGATATAGACTTTTAAAAACTTTAGGTATATAATAAATCTGTTTTTATATCTTATATATTATATATGAAAAGGGAATTTTTTCTGAAATACCTTTTCTGTAAATAAATGGAGAAAGAAAATTGGGGGAATAAAAATGGATTTGATTAACTGGGAGAACCTGGCGGAATTCAGGTACCTGCTGGTACTTGCCGCCATACTCATCACAACCAAGCTTCTGGGACTTTTTTCAAGAAGAGTTCAGCTTCCTCAGGTTGTGGGAGCTCTTGTGGCAGGTGTACTGCTGGGACCTGTTGTCAACGCAATTATGGGAGTTAGCACCACAGACGGATTCTTCTCCTCTGCGGCAGGCTCTGACCAGCTTTTCGGAATGTTGTCCGAATTAGGTGTAATTGTTTTAATGTTCGGTGCAGGACTTGAAACCGACATACACGAAATGAAAAAGTGCGGTAAAGCTTCCTTTGTTATTGCTCTTATCGGAGTTATTGCACCACTTATTCTTGGGGGATTTGTAAGCTACTTCTTTATTACCGACTCTGACTCCCAGATGCAGATTCTCAAATCTGTATTTGTAGGCGTTGTGCTGACAGCCACCTCTGTTTCTATTACTGTTGAAACACTTAAGGAACTGGGCAAAATGAACACACCGGCAAGCAACGCAATTCTGGGCGCTGCTATTATTGATGATATTTTAGGCATTATCGCCCTTACCATTATCACCAGCTTTGCAGACAAGTCGGTAAACATCATAGTTGTACTACTTAAAATACTTCTTTTCTTTGTATTTGCTGTTGTTTTGGGCATTGGTATGTATATGCTGTTTAAGTGGATGAACAAGCACACAAAAAGGGACAGCCGACGCCATGTTATCATTGCTTTTGCTTACTGTCTGGTGTCTGCATTTGTTGCCGAGGTTTTCTTTGGTGTTGCCGACATCACAGGAGCTTACATTGCAGGTCTTGTGCTGTCTATGACAAACAGAAAGAGATACCTGGAAAATAGATTTTCCACCCTTTCATATATGCTGTTGTCACCTATCTTCTTCGCCTGCATAGGTCTTACAATTGAAGTGCCGTCCCTTACCACTTCCCTTTTGATTTTCGCTGTTCTGCTCACATTAGTTGCAGTTGCTACAAAATTCCTTGGCTGTGCTTTGGGGGGAAAAATCTGCGGATACTCCACAAGGGAATGTTTCCAGATTGGTGCCGGTATGATTTCCAGAGGCGAGGTTGCCCTTATTGTTGCCAAAAAGGGTGAAAGCTGTGGTCTGATGGACCCTAACCTGTTTGGTCCGCTGGTTATTGTTGTTGTTATCACCACAATCATTGCACCAATTATCCTTAAGATTCTGTTTAAGGAAAAGAAGGGCGGTAAAACAAACCCGGCATCACAGATTAAAAAAGGCACTGCCGTATAATTTAAAAATATTGACGAATAATAAAAGCCTTCCCACCGGAAGGCTTTTGAGTTATTGAAAGAGGCTTTTTATGATGTATAATCTTCACACTCACACATACAGGTGCAACCACGCAAGCGGAGCTGACCGAGCCTATGTGGAATATGCAATTAAGGCAGGCATTAAGGTTCTGGGAATATCCGACCATTGTCCTCAGTTTTTCCCCGATACCGACTACTACAGCAATTTCAGAATGAAACCGGAGCTTGCAAGGGACTATGTGGAGAGTTTTCGCAGTCTTGCAAAAGAATATGAAAATGATATAAAAATTCTTATCGGATTTGAAACAGAGTATTACCCTGCCACCTATGATAAAATCATTGAGTTTTTCAGGGAATTGGGGATTGACTACCTGATAATGGGTCAGCACGCAATCGGAAACGAACACAGAGAAAATCAGTATTACAAGGGTAAACGAGGTGGAGAGGACTACCTTAAAAAATATGTTGACCAGGTGATTGAGGGACTTAAGAAGGGAACCTTTACCTACCTTGCCCACCCCGACCTTGTGAACTTTCAGGGCGACAGGGACTTTTACCACAGAGAGATGACCCGACTGTGCCAAAAGACAAAGGAAATGGACATTCCGCTGGAGTACAATATGCTGGGCAGATTTTACGAAAGAAATTATCCCAACGAAACCTTTTGGAAGATAGTAAGAGAGGTTGGAAATTCTGTAATTATCGGCTTTGACGCCCACACCCCAAGTTTTCTCAGTAATCTGGAGTTATATGAGCTTTGCAAAGAAAATCTATACAAGCTGGGAATAACACCAATGGAATTTGAGGATGTTAAGATTCGCAAGGTTTAATATAAAGATGAAAGAATTTTAAAATCCATTCCTTCTATTTTAATATTTAGTATCAACAAGAAAAAAGGGATTACTTTTTTATGAGTAATCCCTTTACATTTTGCCTGATGTTGACCGCAACTTCTCTGTAACTGAAATTTTATTTTACTTTAACTTTGCATTTTAATGTAACTCCATTGGTTTTTACACTTATTGTTGCTGTTCCCTTTTTCTTAGCTGTAACTTTACCGCTTGAACTCACTGTTGCAACTTTTTTATTAGAAGAAGTGAATTTTGCTGTACCTATCTTTCCTGTAACTTTAAGTGTAAAGCTCTTTTTAACCTTCAGGGTTTTACTTGTAGCATTTAGTGTTGGATTTTTAACGGTAACCGTTACAATTTTCTTGGTCCCGTTGTTGGCAACGGTAATTTTTGCTGTACCCTTTTTGACGCCTGTAACTACGCCGTTTGCATCAACCTTTGCTACACTTGTATTACTGCTTTTGTATGTGGTTTGTCCATACGGATATACAACTTTAGGGGTAATCTTTGTTTTTCCCTTTACATACAGGGATGCTTTTGTATTTACCGATATACTTGTGCTTAACGCAGCAAATGGAATATCATTAGCCCTTGCATATTCCTCGGCACTGGAACCCTTGAAACTACATATTGAAATGTTTTGAGCGGTTACAGGATAACTGCTGTTGCCGCTGTAACAATATCCTATGGCATAAGTGTCTAATTGAATTTTTGGGTTTAATATAGTTATCTTTTTACAGCTGATACAGTCATAAAAAGCGCCCTCTCCTATTTTTGTAACACTTTGCGGTATTGTTACATTCCCTAAGTTATTACAATACATAAAAGCGTATTTTTCTATTGTTTTAACACTGCTTGAAATTTTAACGCTTTTTAAATTGGAACAGTAATAAAAAGTAAGACCCTCTATTGTCTTAACTTTGTTCGGGATTGTTATTGTTTCAAGGCTTGAACAATAGTTAAAAGCACCTGCTCCAATAGAAACCACACTATTGGGTAATTTTATACTTCTCATATTTGAACAACCCGCAAATGCTGCTCCACCAATGCTTGTAATGCTGCTTGGAATAGTTACACTTTCAATAGTGGTACACCCAAGAAAAGCATCGACACCTATACTTTTCACCGTAAATCCATCCAGTGTACTTGGTAACGTTAAATTAGAAGCACTACCTTTATACCCTGTTATTTCAATGGTATTTCCATCGTGAATTTCATAAACATAGTTTCCGCTTGTGCTGGCTGCACTCGCACCAAATGGCATAACAGTAAAAATGCTAAGTACCATAATTAACCCCAGCGACAGACTGACTATTCTTTTTCCTTTTTTCATACAAATCCTCCTTATGAACTAAATTTTCATCACGAAAAAGCCGCAGTCTTAGTTTGACATTCACTGAATGTCAAATACTACTGCTATTGTAACATACAATATTCTTGTTGACAAGCACTAATTGTCAATAAGGAGAATAAAAATTATGTTTAAAAATAAAAATGACAACAGCAATAACCTTTGCGGAGCAAGAATTGCAAAGTTAAGAATGGCTATGAAACCAAAATGCAGTCAGCGACAGCTTGCTGACAAGCTTCAACTAATAGGAATAGATTTGGATAAAAACGCTATACAAAGAATAGAATGCGGAAAACGCTTTATTACAGACATTGAAATTTATGCCTTTTGTAAGGTATTTGAAATTACTCCAAATGAGATTTTTTGTGAATAATATCTCATTTCTCTTGTGTTGTTTTATCCTCATAAAACAATAAAAAAGCTGCCTTTCGGCAGCTTTACAATAAAAGTCTAAAAAACATTGTATAAAACAACACTGACAGAATTTTATCACTCAATATTAAAGTCCAGTACGATTTTATCCTTTTCGGGTACAAACTGTGTCAGCTTAACCCCTGCGGAGGTTAACATTCTTTCTGACGCTTTGGTACTGTCGGTATCCTTGTATTTGTTGGAAAGATACACTATTTCCTCAATCCCCGACTGGATAATAGCCTTGGCACACTCGTTGCATGGGAAAAGGGAAACATAAAGCCTTGCACCGCTAAGGCTTTTTCCTCCGGCATTGAGAATTGCGTTAAGCTCAGAATGTACTACAAATGGGTACTTTGTGTCGTTGGAGTTGCCCTCTCTCTCCCAAGGGAATTCATCGTCGGAGCATCCAAAGGGAAAGCCGTTGTACCCTGTGGAAATAATTACATTTTCGGGGTAAGGACTGTTCTTTCCGCTGACAATACAGGCTCCAACCTGTGTGTTGGGGTCTTTGCTCCTTTGGGAGGCAAGGAGAGCGATACTCATAAAGTATTCGTCCCAGCTGATATAGTCCTGTCTTTTCATAACAATCACCCTCTTGTCTTTTGATATCATTTTACAATGGTACATAAAATTAGTCAATGTTTTTGTAGATATATAGTT
>JBJEOU010000089.1:6792-9837 GCA_051880875.1 Ruminococcus sp.
ATATCATTTTACAATGGTACATAAAATTAGTCAATGTTTTTGTAGATATATAGTTTATAATAGAAAAGATTTCTTTATTCTGAATAAAGATTAACCTAAAAATTGAAAATTTCAATGATATGTATTATAATGACTTTATACTATGTAAAAGGAGATGTCCTTATGCCCTTTATTGACGCAAAATTTTCTGTAAAAATTCCTGATGACAAGGAAAAATCATTGGCGGAGAAAATTACAAATGCCATTACACTAATCCCAGGCAAAACACCCTCTTCCCTTATGGTGAATTTGCAGGATGAATGTAAGCTATATTTCAGAGGTACAAACGAAAATTCCTGTGCTATTTTTGAGGTGAAAATTTTTGGTTCTTCCACAAAAGAAGCCTACACAGACCTGACAGCAAGACTTTGCGAAATTGCAAATGAGGAGCTTGGCATTGAGGGAAAGAATGTGTATGTAAAATTTGACGAGGTCACCCTTTGGGGTATGGACTCCTTTATGTTTTAAGAGGTTTTTATGAAAAGCTTTAGAAAAGAACTCTGGTTTAACATTCCAAAACGAAGAGGACTTGTGAACATAACACGAGATGTGCAGTCAGCCATTGACGAAAGCGGTGTAAAAGAGGGTCTTGTACTTGTTAACGCAATGAACATAACCGCATCTGTCTTTATCAATGACGACGAGCCGGGACTGCACAGCGACTACGAAAGATGGCTTGAAAATCTTGCCCCCGAAAAACCATACAGTCAGTATGCTCACAACGGTTTTGAAGACAACGCAGACGCCCACCTGAAACGCACCATTATGGGCAGAGAGGTTGTTTGCGCCATAACTGACGGCAAGCTTGACTTTGGCACATGGGAGCAGATTTTTTATTACGAAATGGACGGCATGAGGAAAAAGCATGCCTTAATCAAAATTATAGGAGAATGAGATGAAGATTGTTGTATTAGCAGGCGGACTTTGCAGTGAACGAAATGTATCCATAGTTTCAGGCACAAAGGTTTATAACGCCCTTAAGGAAAAGGATCACAGCGTTGTACTCCTTGATGTGTTTATGGGATACGAGGAAGAAAACTGCGACATTGACCGACTTTTTGCAGAAAATTACTCCTTTGCAAAGGATGTAAAGGTTGACGAGCTTGTTCCAGATTTGGAACAGGTGAAGGCATCACGAAAAGACAAAAGCGACTGCTTCTTGGGGGAAAATGTGGTTGACATTTGCAGAAATGCCGACATAACATTTCTTGCTCTCCACGGCGGTGTGGGAGAAAACGGTCAGATTCAGGCTACCTTTGATATTCTGGGAATAAAGTACACAGGTGCAAACTACCTCGGTTCAGCCATTGCAATGAACAAAGGTCTTACTAAGAGTGTGCTAAGGCAGAACAAAATAGGCACTCCTGCCGGCGAAATCTTCACCCCCGACGATGTAAAGACAGGTGAAATCAAGCGTTGGTGCTGTTTCCCCTGTGTTGTAAAGCCTTGTAGCGGTGGTTCTTCCGTTGGTGTTTCCATTGTTGAGGATAAAGCCGACTTTGAAAAGGCTGTTAATGAGGCTTTCCTGTGGGAAAAGGAGATTCTTGTTGAACAGTATGTAAAGGGCAGAGAGCTTTCTGTAGGAGTAATTGACAACAAGGCTTTGCCTATTATTGAGATTATCCCCGAAAGCGGATTCTATGACTATGTAAACAAGTATCAGGCAGGAAGAACAAGGGATGTATGTCCAGCTGAGCTTGAGGAATACACCACAAGGCTTATCCAAAGCGAGGCTGAAAGGGCATTTAAGGCACTTAACCTCCAAGGCTACGCAAGGCTTGACTTCCTCCTTGACGACGACGGAAATCCATACTGCCTTGAGGCAAACACATTGCCGGGTATGACCCCCACAAGTCTGTTGCCACAGGAGGCACAGGTTGTAGGCATTGACTTTGGAACTCTGTGCGAAAAAATTATTGAAGTATCACTAAAGAAGTATGAATAATATGAAAGCTATAACTATAAAAGAAATTTTAGAAAGCTGTGGCGGTGAATTTTTCGGGGAGGAGAAATTCCTCAATACAAAAGTAACCTCTATAGTCACCGACTCCCGAAAAGCAGAAAGTGGCTCAATGTTTGTTGCCATTAAAGGTGAAAGGTCTGACGGACACAAATTTGTTGCCGGTACATACGAAAATGGTGCTGTATGTGCCCTTGTTGAGGATGTTGTGGACTGCCCTATTCCCCAAATCAAGGTAGAAAGCACCTTAAATGCAGTTAAGGACATAGCAAGATACTACCGCAGTCTGTTCACAATTCCATTTATCGGAGTTACAGGAAGTGTGGGAAAAACCTCCACCAAGGAGATGCTTTCCGCTGTACTAAAGGAAAAGTTCAAGGTGCATAAAACACAGGGAAACTTTAACAACGAACTGGGTGTTCCTCTCACATTGTTTGCAATGGAGGAGGATGCAGAGGTTGCCATAATTGAAATGGGAATTTCTGACTTTGGAGAAATGACAAGGCTTTCAAACATTGTAAAGCCGAATTTCTGTGTAATTACAAACATAGGTTGCTGTCATCTTGAATTTTTAGGGGACAGGAACGGTGTTTTAAAGGCAAAAACTGAAATGTTCACCCATATGCAAAGTGACGGAAAAATCTTCCTGTGCGGTGATGACGACAAGCTGTCAACCGTCAAGGAATACAACGGCATAAAGCCTGTTTTCTACGGACTTGACAGTAAAAACCACTATTATGCTGAAATCATAGAAAACAACAGCGAACAGGGAATCAGGTGTGTTCTCCATTATGAGGGCAAGGAAATTCCCGTTACTGTTCCTGCAATCGGTAATCATATGGTGGCAAATGCAATGGCATCCGTTGCCATTGGCAGAACCCTGGGAATGACTGACGAGGAAATTGTCAGGGGAATTAAAAGCTACAAGACAATCAGCGGTAGAAACAATGTTATAAACACAGGTGACTACACCGTTATTGACGACTGCTATAACGCAAACCCAACCTCCACAAAGGCATCTATCGACACAATTATGAACTTTAAGA
>JBJEOU010000090.1:0-9828 GCA_051880875.1 Ruminococcus sp.
CCTTAATGTCTGCGTCAAGCTGTCGTGTGGCAAGGAGAAGTGCCACCATTATGGGCAAATCGTAAAGAGGCCCCTCCTTTTTAATGTCGGCAGGTGCAAGGTTCACCGTTATCCTCTGGTCGGGAAAGGCAAAACCGCAGTTAACCATAGCACTGCGCACCCTGTCACGGCTTTCCTTAACCGCTGTGTCCGGCAGTCCAACAATCTCAAAAGCAGGAAAACCCAAGAATATATCCGCCTCTATTGTAACGACAAAGCTTTCAAGCCCTGCAATGCCTAAACTTTTGCAACTTACAACCATATGTAAAGACTCCTAAAACAATTTGACTTCATTTTACCATATCCCCATACTAAATAAAAGTATACAAAACACAAAAAGGGAGTAATATACAAATTTTTCGACAGAAAAATATATATTTTGCATAATAAAAAATTAATATTATAAAAACTTTTACCCAATTTATTTAAAATTAAGTTGACTTTTAGTCTAAATAATTGTAAAATGATATTCAGGCTAAGATTATGGCGAGGTGTTGGAATGAAGTCTTTACAAAACGAGGAAAGGCTGATTTCCAAAGCAAAGGAAGGAGACAACCAATCCTTTGAAATACTGGCGTTTCACTATCTTGGTTTGATAAGCAAACTCAGCAGTCAGTACAAGGCTGCCGGTTATGACACCGGGGATTTTACTCAGGAGGGTCTGATGGTGCTTGTGTCGGCTATCAAAAGCTACGACCCAAGCAAAAAAGTCAGCTTTAAAAATTATGCCCTTATGTGTATCAAAAGACGGTTTTACTCAATAGTGAAAATGTCCCAAAGCGGAAAAGCAATTCCTCAGGAATGTACCGTACCTATTGACGACATTGAAATTACTGACGAAAACCTGAACCCCGAAACTCAGACGCTTTACAGGGAAAGGCTTGCATACTTATCCCGTAAGGCAAAGGATAACCTGTCCCAAAGGGAATATTCTGTCCTTGTCCTATTTGTACAGGGACACACCTACAAGGAAATTTCATCAATGCTTGACATTAGCGAAAAATCCGTGGGGAATGCCCTTGCAAGAGGGAAAAAGAAACTGCTGAAACTGCTTTAGTTTATCCGTTTTAATTTCAGGAGTATTAAGCGGAACAATTAATTTAAGCGAGGTAAAACCAATGTATGAAGACAAGACTCTCGTGTGCAAAGAATGTGGAAACGAATTTGTTTTTACTGCAGGCGAACAGGAATTTTATGCTGAAAAGGGCTTTGTAAACGAGCCACAGCGCTGTAAGCCATGCCGTACTGCGAGAAAAGAAGCTGCAAAAGCTGCAAGAGAAATGCACATCACAACCTGTGCTCAGTGCGGAGGAGAAGCAAAGATTCCTTTTGCTCCTATGGAGGGCAAGGATTATTACTGCAGTGAATGCTTTGCCAAGAGAAAAGAAGAAGGCTTAGCTTAACATAAAATTGCCGCAAATACCCTTATTTATTTTTTATTGAGCTATGAAGCACCTCTTTTGGGGTGCTTTTTCCTTTATATTTACAAATATATTCACACAAAAAAGGCTACAATAATTTGTGTATTCAAGGAAAAAAAGAAAACACTTTTATTATGATATTATTTGTGATATAATGTAGAAGAAAAAAGGAAACACTGACTAAATCATTTGCACAGATTGTGCAGTCAGATTTTTTGTCGGTTAGTTCAAAAAACCGCAGGAATACTGGCGTATTGCGAGGCTTTTTTGGGCTAACCGGCGAAAAATATGCAAACAAGATGTGTAAAGTGATTTAATCAGTGTTTCCTGAGGAGGTAAATTATTATGACTATTGATAAAAACACAATAATCGGCGATGTGCTGGACGCATATCCCGACACAGCAGAATTCTTTATGGAAATCGGTATGCACTGCCTTGGATGTCCTCATTCAAGAGGAGAAAGCATTGAAGAGGCTTGCTATGTTCACGGAACAGACGCCGACGAGCTGATTGCAAAAATCAAGGCTTCCATAGGACAATGATTCTGCCAAAGAGATTATCTCTCATAGCTTCAATGGTGGACGAGGGGGCTGTGGTTGCCGACATCGGCACCGACCACGCCCATCTCCCCATTTTTTTGGTACAGAGCAAAATCTGTCCCTCTGCACTTGCCTGTGACATCAAGGAGTCACCCCTTGAAACAGGACGGCAGAACATTGAATTTTGTCACCTTGAAGATAAAATCAAGACAAGGCTTTCCGACGGACTTTCAAGTATTAAGTCAAACGAAGCGGACACCTTTACCATTGCCGGTATGGGAGGAGATATGATTATACATATACTCTCAGACTGTCCATATATTTTTGACAAAAAATACACACTTATTCTTCAGCCTATGACAAAGTACTACACCCTTATGGGGTGGCTTTTTGACAATGGGTTTGAAATTATCCGTCAGGAGTGTACCCACGAGGGAAAGCATTGCTACACCGTAATTAAGGTGAGTTTCAGCGGAGGAAAAATCCCCCACACCCCCGAGGATGAATTTCTGGGCAAACTGGATTTGTCAAATGAAGAAAACCGCCTTTTCCTTATAAGGGAGATTAAGAAGGCGGAAAAGCGTTCAATCGGCGACCCTGCTTTGGTGCCTGTTGTGGAAAAACTAAAGGAAAAATTACAATGACAGTAAATGACATATTGAATTATACAGAAACCTTTGCGCCCATAAGCACAGCAGCGGATTTTGACAACTGCGGTGTGTTGGTTGGTGAAAAGGACACAGTTGTAACAAAGGCAATCCTTGCCCTTGACATAACATCTGCTGTGGTGGAGGAAGCCAAAAGGGAAAAGGCACAGCTCATCATCAGCCACCACCCCATAATCTTTAATCCCCTTAAAAAGGTGGAAAAGGATTCGGTGGTTTATAAGCTGATAGAAAACAACATAACAGCACTGTGCCTGCACACAAACCTTGACCTTTCCCCCACCTTTGGTGTAAACACCTGTTTAGGTGAAGCTTTAGGTCTTGAAAAGGGAAGTTTTGTACCCGACACATTTGCCTACATTGGGGAACTAAGTTCACCTATGAGTTCAAGGGAATTTGCTCAAAGGGCAAAGGAAAGACTGAACTGCAAGGGTGTGAAGTACACCAACAAGGATACTGTGCAGAGGATTTGCGTGTCCTCCGGTGCCGGTGCTGAGGAAATCGAAACCGCCATAGAAAACCATTGTGATTTGTTCCTTACAGGAGAGATGAAGCATCACCTGTACATTGAAGCAATGGAAAAGGGTATCGCTGTGGTGGAGCTTGGGCATTTTAAAAGCGAGGATGTGGTTATTGAGCCCCTTGCAAGGCTCCTTTCCCAAAAGTTCCCACAGATAGAGTTCACCAAAACTCAGGCAGTTATAGACAATGTTGAATATCTTTAAAATAATACTAATGGTTGGACATTGGTATATCAGTACAGTTGCAAATTACTATTTGTGACTGTACTTTTTTATTTTTTGTAAAAATACTTTTATATTTATCAATAAATAATTGCAAATATCAATATAACCTGTTATAATGATGTAATGATAACTATATATTGTTACTTAATTGTTAAATAATCGACTAAAAATTATGAAAGGGTAATTATTTTTTACTCTTTTGATATTTATACTGATATAAGTAATTACAAAGGATTTATCTGTTTATGAGAATCAGAAAGAAAAAGTGGGCGGCTCCCGAGCTTAGCCAGTGTCCTTTCTATACAAAAGAACCTGATAAATATAAAGGAAAATGGGAGACTGTGTTCGCCAAGAATCAGCCTATACATATGGAAATCGGCTGTGGCAAGGGTACCTTCGCCGGAACACTTGCAAAGAATAACCCTGACATCAACTACATTGCCCTTGACATCAAGGAGGATATGCTTGGTGTGGCAAGGCGAAACATAGTAAAAATATTTGAGGGAAAGGATATAGACAATCTTTTCCTTGTTGAAAAAAACTGCGAAATGATTTCGGACGCTTTTTCCATGGAGGATAACATACAGAGGATGTACATCAACTTCTGCAACCCCTGGCCTAAGGACAAGCACAAAAAGCGTCGCCTTACATTTCCAAGAAAGCTTATGATGTACCGTGACTTTCTTCCCGACAACTGCGAAATAAGGTTTAAAACCGACGACGACAATCTGTTTGAAGAAAGCATAGGGTACTTTAAGGAATGCAATTTTGAAATAACTGAGATAACATATGACCTTCACGCCGGCAGTATTGACGGAGGCCCTGTTACAGAGCACGAAAAAATGTTTTCGGATGAGGGAATCCCAATCAAATACCTTACTGCTGTAAAAAGGTGAGAAACTGAGGACTATATATATGAAAAGAAAAGGAAGATTTCTCCTTGCACTTTTTGTGTCGCTTACCCTGCTGTTTACCGGCGGATGTACCTTTCCCGGGTTTTCGTCATCAGAAAGCCTGATGCACCCTCCAAAGGCAACCGGCGACAAAGGAGAAATTCAGTCAGCCCTTGAGGAGTACGCAAAATCCAGCTATGTGCTGAAGTACCCCAAAAGCGGAACAAACAGAAGTGCTATCACAATGAAGGACCTTGACGGTGACGAGGTTGAAGAGGCTGTGGCAACAGTAACCCTTAACCCCGACACAGACGAGGCAGAAACACATATTTACATAATCGACAAAAAGGACGACAAGTGGAAAATTGTGGGAGATTTCAAGAACAAAAACAACGATATTGATGTTGTTGATTTCGGAGATATGAACAGCGACGGAACTATTGATATTCTCGTCGGCTGGAGCACCTACAATGTAACCCAGAACGAGCTTTACTGCTATCTTTTCGGGGACGAAATCCGGGAGATTAACACCAAGGAAACCTACACAAATATGGCTGTGGGAAGCTTTACAAACGACGGAAAAAGCACAGTTATAACAATGTCCCTTGCCTCCTCCGATGTTCCTGCTGTGGGCAGACTGATTTCTGTTGAAAAGAACGGTGCTGTCACACACTACGAAACAGCTATGGACTCCGACATAATCAAGTATTCCTCTGTTCAGACAGGATACATTGATTCCAAAAATCTGGGTGTATTTGTTGACGGCATCAACACCTCCAACAGGTACAACACACAGGTGCTTTACTTTAACGACAGCAAAAAACAGCTTGAAAACCCTGTGTATTCCCACGCAGAAAACGGAGTTCTCTCCTCCGCCAGAAGTACAAGCACAGTTTGTGAGGATATTGACAACGACGGAAATCTTGAAATTCCCGTTGCCAAAAGACTTCCTGCTTCCAGCAAGGAGGAGCTTAAAAATTCGGCATACGAAACCTCCTGGTGCAATGTAAATCTTCAAAGCGGTGGTATGACGGTGAAAAACACCGTAATTATCAACGACAACTACGGATATTCCATATATGTTCCAAAGGAATGGATTGGCAACTACACAGCCTACTACAACGGAGATTCCTCTGTGCTCACATTCTGCTATGCCACAAGGTCAAACAACAGCTACCTGTGTGCAATAGGCGGAAATATAGTGACCTATATTGTAACCCTCACCAAGGACTGGACCAACATAGGCTCAAAGCAGGGTTACACAAAGATGCAGGATGTAGGAAGATACACCTACGGTTGCAAAATCGACAGCACCACATCCTTTAACATCACCAAGGATGAGGCATGGGAAATATTTGTTCCCAAGGAGGAGACAGACGCCATGGCTATTGCTCCTACCGAGGCTTCAAAATAAATATACTTTTTGATTTATACTAATTAAACATATAAACATCGTATATCAACAACCATATTCAATTTGGAGGTAAACACAATGAAAAAGATTTTAGTATGTGAAGACGAAGACGCAATCCGCGACTTTGTGGTCATCAACCTTACAAGGGCAGGGTACGAGGTTACAGAGGCAACCAACGGCGAAGAAGCCCTGCAAAAATATGACGAAAACAACGGTGACTTTGATGTTGCTATTCTGGACATTATGATGCCGGGTATTGACGGACTTCAGGTCTGCAAGGAGCTGAGGAATATGAACGGCGGTATCGGCATAATTATGCTGTCCGCCAGAACACAGGAGATGGATAAGGTGACAGGTCTTATGCTGGGTGCTGACGACTACATCACAAAGCCCTTCTCCCCCTCTGAGCTTACTGCAAGAGTTGACTCCCTTTACAGGAGAGTTGCAAGGTCCGAGGCGAACAGCGAAAACAACTTCAAAGAGGAGCTTAAGAGCGGAATCTTCACCCTTAACCTCCGCAACCGTTCCCTCACCAAAAACGACACCATAATTGAGCTTACTCAGGTTGAATTTCAGATTATGGAATACTTTTTCAGCAATCCGGGAACTGCCCTTGACAGGACAGATATTCTCAACCATGTATGGGGCGAGCAGTATGTTGGTGAAGAAAAAATTGTTGATGTTAACATCCGCAGACTGAGAATGAAGGTTGAGGATGAACCGTCAAATCCAAAATACATTGTGACAGTATGGGGCTTGGGCTACAAGTGGGACGCCTAAGGCTCTCTTATCAGCGGAGGAATTATGGCAAGTGGTATTACAAAAAGATGGATTTTTAACATTCTCAGTGTTATTGTATTCATCATCGTATGTGTTGTCCTTTGTCTTTCCTATATGATAGGAACATACTATTACAACAGTGTTCAGCAGTCTATATCCGTCAGATTTACAGAGCTGAATAATGTTTTCACCGAAAGCTCCGACACCACCACGGACTTTCTGGCAACCGCCCAGAAGTACATAGAGGATTTCCCCGAAAAAGAACAGATGGAGCTACAGTCTGTCAACTCCATTGGCAGAGTAACCCTCACCTCCACAGGCTTTGTTCCTGACGAAAAGGAAAAAATGCCCGACCTGGACGAGGCACTCCAAAACGGAACAGGGGAGGCAATTACCACAAGTCAGCTTTCCACCGGCGAGGACATTATGGCCGGAACACGGATTTTTACAAGTCAGGACGGAACTGTCATAGGCGCAATAAGGTATGTTACCTCAATGAGCGACATCAACATCACCATTGCAGTGTGCATATTGATTATCGCCCTTGTGGGAATTGCAATTATAGTTGCTGTTGTAATCTCCGGCAGATTTTTCATCCGTTCCATTGTTGGTCCAATCAAGGAAATGTCCCAGACAGCCCGAAAAATTGCTCAGGGTGATTTTGACACCCCCAGCTTTACCAAAAAGTACGACGACGAAATCGGGGATTTGTCCGACTCAATCAACTATATGGCACACGAGCTGAAACAGACAGAACAGCTGAAAAACGACTTTATCAGCCGTGTCAGCCACGAGCTGAGGACTCCTCTTACCGCCATTAAGGGATGGTCGGAAACTATGCTCCTTACAGGTGACGATATTGACAGAGGTACCTTTAAAAAGGGTATGAACATAATCCTGAAGGAGTCGGGCAGGCTTACAAGCATTGTTGAAGAGTTGCTGGACTTCAGTCGTCTGCAAAGCGGAAGACTAAAACTAATAACAGAAAAAACCGACTTGGTTGCTGAGCTTGACGAGGCAGTTTATATTCTCAAGGAACGCTCAATTCAAGAGAAAAAGCACCTTATGTTCGACACACCAATCGAGCCTTTCCCACCTGTTATGGGTGACAAAAACAGGCTCAGACAGGTCTTTTTGAATATTATAGACAACGCCTTGAAGTACACCCCCGAGGGAGGAGATGTTACGGTGCAGATTCTTAACGAGGTGAGCAACATAACTGTTTTGATTTCCGACACAGGATGCGGTATTGCCCCGGAGGATTTGCCCAAGGTTAAGGAAAAATTCTATAAAGCAAATCAGAATGTAGGCGGCAGCGGTATCGGCCTTGCCGTTGCTGACGAAATTGTACAAATGCACGGCGGTACCCTTGACATTGAAAGCGGTGTCGGCGTGGGAACAACAGTAAAAATTCAAATTCCTGTTTACAACGAGGCCGAGGTTGTGAATATGGAGGAAAGCAGTAACAAGGGAGAAATTTAATGGCTGATACTAAAACAAAGAAAATCACCTCCATCGGCGGTTCTGCTCTCATTGAGGGCATTATGATGCGTGGCCCGAAAAAGACCACAGTTGCCGTGCGTATGGACAAGGACGACATATACACCGAGGACATAACCTTTGAGGGTCTTACCCAAAAGTACAAGTTTTTCAGAATTCCCTTTATCAGAGGAATCGGGGGACTTGTGGACTCAATGAGGCTCAGCTACAAAAGCCTTATGCTCTCTGCCGACAAGGCTATTGAGGCGGGAGAAATTGAAGAGGAGGAGCCGTCTAAATTTGAAAAGTGGCTTGAGGACAAATTCGGCGACAAGCTGGTTAAGGTTATGATGGTTTTTGCTTCAATAATCGGTGTTGCTTTCGCTGTGGGTCTGTTTTTCTTTGTTCCCTCCTTTTTATACGATTTAATATGCAAGGTAACAAGCGTTGCCGAAAGCAGACTTTTCAAGTCAGTCTTTGAGGGTGTGCTGAAAATTGCACTTTTCCTTGGATATATTGTTATTTGCAGTCGTATGCAGGAGATGAAAAGGGTTTTCCAGTACCACGGTGCTGAGCATAAAACTATTTTCTGTTACGAAAATGAAGAGGAGCTTACAGTAGAGAATGTTAAGAAGTTCCGCCGTTTTCACCCAAGATGCGGAACAAGCTTTTTAGTTATTATGCTTATTCTGGGCATTGTGCTGGGACTTTTTGTTCCTGTTGCTCCCTTTGGAATCAGCTGGCTGAGACCTGTTATTAAAATATTGCTCCTGCCCATTACCTGCGGTATCGGTTATGAGCTTATTAAAATCTGCGGAAAGCACGACAACAAGCTCACAAGAATCATCGCCGCTCCCGGTATGTGGGCACAGCGTATCACAACCCAGGAGCCTGACGACAGTATGATTGAGGTTGCCATTACCGCTATTAAGGATGTTATCCCCGACGACGGCAGTGACATTATCAAATGATTATTGACGAGGCTAAAAAACTCCTTGCCAAACACCTTAATCCGGAGGAAGCAAGGGATATAATTCAGTTTGTAACCGGACTTAACAGTCAGGAACAGCTATTGAACTACCGAAAAGACCTTTCTCAGAATGATGAGGAAAGAATCAAGGCTGTCCTGTCAAAACGTAAAGACGGTTACCCCCTCCAGTATATATTGGGGAAATGGCCCTTTATGGGCAGGGATTTCTCCGTTGGAGAGGGAGTTCTGATACCAAGGGACGACACAGAGGTTGTGGTGCTGAGTGTCATCCCTTATTTAAAGAAAAAGAAACCCCCAAGGATTATTGACCTTTGCTCCGGAAGCGGAATTATTGCTATTACGCTGAAATGTATGTTTCCACAAAGCGAGGTACACGCATTGGAGCTTTCAGAAAAGGCTTTGCCCTATCTGAAAAGGAACATCAAAAATCTTGCTCCTGATGTAATTCTCCACCAGGGGGATTTGAATATGCTTTACAAAGACTTTGAGGACAATTTTTTTGACCTTGTCATCAGCAATCCCCCCTATATTGAAAGTGATGTTATCCCCACCCTGCAAACAGAGGTTCAGAAGGAACCTGATATGGCACTTGACGGAGGTACTGACGGACTTGACTTTTACCGCAGTATTACCGAAAAATGGAGCAAAAAGCTAAAGCAAGGCGGAATGATGGCTTTTGAGCTTGGGGAAGGTCAGTTTGAACCCGTAAAAGCTATGATGGAAGCACAAAAATTTGAAAATATCCGTCCTTTTTTAGACCTTGGGAATATTCACAGGGCTATAAATGGGACTTTGAATTTAAAATAGAAAGTTTGTTCGATTTTTTAGTTGCTTTTTTCTCTACATTTATTTATAATAAT
>JBJEOU010000091.1:0-9724 GCA_051880875.1 Ruminococcus sp.
CGGCTCATCAGGGGGAAATAACCGCCCCGGCGGAATGTAATTATTCACACAATAATCTAAAGATAATTTAATATAAAACTAAAGTGAAAATAATCCGAACCTTACTTCAAATTGGAGATAGGTTCGGATTTGTTTTTTTATAATTATATATTAACGTCTATTTTGCTTTGGTTCTTTCTAAGGTATTTTTATCAAAAGGCAGGTTGGAAAGCTTTTGTTTAAGTATTCTATTGGTGCAATTTAATAAAATTCTCTAAAACAAGTGTTGCAATATGACATCCCAGGTTAAAAAATGACAATTTTATTGGTGGTTTTTTACTATACATAAAAAAGGGATTGTAATATAATGGAAATATCGTAGAATGTGTTAATATTTGATAGTTTTATTGCACGAAAGGATGAAAATTTATGAAACAAGCGAAGGAATTTGCTATGAAGTCAATGTCATATCTGCTGACAGTTATGCTTATTTTGTCTATGATATTGTCATTGCCTTTCACGACTTCTGCCACAGAGGGAACAAATATTGACTATGTTTTCAGCGGTGCTGATGCTGATAAATCAGGCTATGCACAGGGCACAATCACCCTTTCATCTGACACAGACGGAACATATTATCTTTACTGGGCAGATGACGAAAAAGCCCTTGACGGATACTATCCAATTGACGAGTTTAAAATTGAAAACGGTCAATCGGCTTCATTTGAGTTTGATGACCACACTGCTATTCCTGCCAAAGCCACAAAGCTTATCGCAGTAACAGACAAAACAAATTTAGCTGTTTCAACTGCATCTGCTGTTTATGATATTCCGGCTGAAAAGCAGTTAGGCACCGGCTCAGGCAAGCTTTTGTACAGCTTTAATTCCTACTCCGATGTTCATATTGATGTAAACGGCTACTATGTAAATGCGGAGAAGAACTGGAAACAGGCGCTGAAATTTGCAGTTGACAAGGACACGGACTTTATCGTATCTTCCGGTGATATGGTAACTAATGCCTCAGGCCCTGAGAGCGAATGGGTTGTATATGAAAAGGCTTTGGCTGACTCGGATTATGTCAATCCTGTATGGGAGTCTGACGGCAACCACGATATGCGTTGCGGTGTCAGCACTGGTCTTACATCTTTTGTAAGAGCGTCAGGCACTGACAACACCATAGCAAACTATGACGCCAACAAGCCTTACTACTACGTTACAGAACAGAGCACCGGAGATATTTTCATCTTTATGGCACTTGAAAATGACTCAAACCCAAGCAGTTGTGATGAATTTTCAGACGACCAAATCGCTTGGCTTGAAAATCTTTTGAACACCTACTACGGAACCGGGGTAAATATTTATATTATTGAGCACTCGCCAATCAAAGGTTTTGGGGCAGGGGACAGAATGAGCAACCCCTATTACAAGGCACATTTGAGTGAGAACTTCATTTCAACAGTTAAGTTTAAATCAATGCTGACAAAATATCCTGACCTCATCTGGATGTCAGGTCATACACACGAAGATTTCACAATGGGATATAACTATTCCAACGAGAATGGAACAGCCTGTAATATGATACATAATCCGGCTGTTGCAGGGTCAACATGGGCATCTGAGTCAGACACCTCACTTGACTACAACAATGGTGTAGGCTACAACTCTCAGGGATATTATGTTGAAACCTATGAAAACCAGGTGGTTTACTACGGGGCAAACCTGACTGACGAGCTTATCTATCCTGCATATTGCTACATTATGAACGGTTCAAGAAACACAACCCCTGATGCCACAAACCCAACAGAGGTTGCAACCACTCAAAGCACAACTGAGGCAACAGGAGCAACAGGCTCAACCCTGCCCTCCGGCGTTGATACAAAGCGATTCTACTTTGCCAATACCCTGAAATGGCAATTTGTTGACTGCTACAGCTGGGCAACCGGCGACCTTACAACCTGTATTTGGCCGGGTTACGCAGCAACCTATTACGGTACCAGCGAAGAGGGTGTTGACCTTTACTATTGTGATGTTCCTGCTACACACGAAAAGATAATCTGGAATAATGCAGGTAACGGATATCAGACATCTGATATTATCCTTGACGGAACTAATAATTTCTTCACCCCTGCTTCCACAACAAACAGCAAGAATATTCCTGTTACTGCATCAGTCTGGGACTATAACCCTGTTACAGACCCCACAGGAACAACAACTGAAACTACAGAGGCTACTACCGACCCAACAACAACCACAGAATCAACAACAGAATCAACAACAGAGTCAACTGCAACTACCACAGAACCTGTTGAAGATAATGACTATGTTCTCTGCCACTACATCAGCGGAAGTCACGCCTGGACAGATTTTGACACAAGCCTTGAAAAGCAGGAGGACGGAACATATGTATTGGATTATGTAACGGCAGATGACCAGAATATAAGCTGTAATATTTATAACAAGACAACCCAGACCTACAACTGTGTTTCTGCAAGCACAAGTCTGACCTATACTGCCGGCACAAGCAATACTTATCCTTTGAATGCTTCTTCAACAAGAGGAAAGAGCCTTACAATCAAAGGACTTTCTCAGGGATTGAAAATCAAGTTTGTTTATAATCAGACAGACAATACCCTGACTGTAATCTGTGGCGACCCAACAGCAACTACCGAATCCACTACAGAGTCAACTACAGAGTCAACCACAGAGTCCACCGCAGAATCAACTACAGAGTCAACCACAGAGTCAACCACAGAATCAACTACAGAATCAACTACAGAGTCCACCGCAGAATCAACTGAGGTTACCACTACTGTTCCTGTTACCTATGAACTGGGGGATGTTAATATGGATGGAGATATTAACATACAAGATGCCACCACAGTTCAGCGTTATGCTACTAAGTTAATTACTTTGACAGAGAAACAGCTTGAGCTTGCTGATGTTGATGGTGACAATTATATTTGTATTATTGATGCAACTCAAATACAAAAGTATGTTACCAAATTCATTAGCGGATTTACCCCTTCGTCAAACAGCAGTAAATCATTGGAAAGCGTTGGTGCAAATTATACATTAACTGCATCCACTCTCGCAGAAACACTCACTCAGGTCAAGGAGGAATTGGAGGAAAAATACTCATTCTCATCCTACGACCAGTATCAGAACCTAAAGAAGTATTATTACAGCTACAAGAACACAACAACTGTTGATAACGAGAGTGAAGTAATTGCTGAATTTACAAGGCTCAGCGGTGAGCTGAATACAATAGCCGAGCATATTGGATATCCCCATATTTATACAATAGGCGATACCTATTACTTTGAAAATACCAATGATTGGGGAACAGTAAACTGCTATGCATGGAAAGGCTCTTCAAAAAATGCCGAATGGCCGGGCGCTCAGATGCAGAAGGTTGGAACAAATTACGGTCATGATGTTTACGGTATAAAGTTTGATTATGCAGGTCAGTACACAAGCCTGATTTTCAATAACGGCTCTGACCAGACAATTGACATTGCCCTCAATACCTATGAGTTTAATTGCTTTAGCCTTGACGGTACTTCAAGCGGTGTCAAGCTGAATGTCAATAATTTCGACTTTACTGCGGAAGTAGAGCCCACAGTTGCTCCAACAACTACAAATCCGGTAACCGATGATAAGCATTATGCACTCTGCTACTACAACAGCACCTATCATGGCTGGAGCAGTATTGATACTTTCCTTACCCCTCAGTCTGACGGTACCTATGCGCTGGATTTCACAGCCACAAACAGCGATAACATAAGTTGTAATATTTTTGATAATTCAACAGCAACCTACAACTGTGTTGCTGCAAGTACAAGTCTTGCATATACAGCGGGTACTACAAACAGTTACACCCTGGTTAACTCCTCCTCGAGAGGAAAGAGCATCACAATCAGCGGTTTGTCAGAGGGTTTGAAGCTGAGATTTGTATATAATCCAACGGATAATACTGTGAGCATCACCTGCGGTTAGCAGTCTGTGTACAAGAAAAGTATGTAAAAATGATAATGTTATTAATTGAATTTTGTTAAATATTGTGATATAATATCTAGAATAATAATGTAAAAAAAGGGCAGTCATTTTGACTGCCCAAATGGTTTATATGCGATTTTTATTCCATTGAATTGATGAATTTTTTAACAAGCAGTTGGTAATTATGAATTATTTATACGAGGATGTAAAATACACAAAAAATATTCCTGCCATGATTCTTATGCAAAACAAGCCCGGCTGGAGATGCAAAACAAAGTTGCATTGGCACAAGGAGCTGGAACTGGTTTATATGATAAACGGTCACCTTGATGTATGCATAAACGGGGTAAAAAAATCTATTGATGATAATGAGCTGTACTTTTGCAACAGCGAGGTAATTCATATTACAGATGTCCGTGATGATAACGAAATAAACAGATATTTAGTAGTTTTGCTTTCCTATGACTTTATGCGGGAGTGTTATGATGATATTGACAATATTGTTTTTAATGTAGAAAAGAATAAGACTGCAAAGGAAGAGATAATTTCTTCTATGAAAAGGATAGTCAGTCTTTGTGAAAATAACAGCGATATTTTTTCTGACATTAAAAAATACGAGGAAATTCTGAAAATTTATTATCAGCTTTTAAAGTATTGTGCAGTTCCCAAAAGTTATGGCATTGCCTTAAAAACTCCAAAAAATTTTGGACACGCAAAAATTGTTATTGAATATATCGGCAAACACTACACAGAGGAAATTACCCTTGAAAAAATGGCAGAGCTTGCAGGACTGTCGCCGGCATATTTTTCTAAATATTTTAAGGGAATTACCGGAACAAGCTTTACAAAGTATCTTAACAATATTCGCCTTGAACATGCAGTCAAAGAAATGCTTACGGACAACATATCAGTTACAGACGCAGCACTGTCAAACGGATTCCCCAATGTGAAGTCCTTTATAACAAGCTGTAAAAAAACATATGGATATACCCCTGCTCAGTATCGAATACATAATTCGGAGTATTGAGGCTAAATGGCTCATTGTCAGATGTCTGGGTAAACTCTGCATGGGAATACAAAATTGGTATGCGGAATATAGTTGAGATTTTGAAAGAAGGGGCAAATGAAAACAGGACTTGTATTAGAAGGCGGTGCAATGCGTGGAATGTTCACCGCAGGCGTCTTAGATGTATTAATGGAAAAAATGTGAGAGTAGACGGTATCATCGGTGTTTCGGCAGGAGCTGTATTTGGTGTAAACTTCCTGTCAGGACAGCATGGACGTGTGATTCGCTATAACAAAAAATATTCTTCTGACAAGCGATATATGGGAATGCACTCTCTGTTTAAAACAGGTGATATAGTGAATAAAGAATTTGCTTATTATACTGTTGCACAGAAATTAGATATTTTTGATAATCAGGCATTTATGGCATCCAACATCCCCTATTATGCTGTTGTAACAAATATGGAAACGGGACAGCCGGAATATATGCAGATAAATAACGTATTTGAAGATATGGAAATCTTAAGGGCTTCTGCTTCTATGCCGTTTCTTTCGCGACCGGTAGTATTAAATGGACAGAAATATCTGGATGGTGGAGTATCCGACAGCATTCCTTATAAAAAATTTCTTGAAATGGGATATGACAGGCTAATCGTGGTGCTGACAAGAGATCTCAATTGTGTGAAAAAGCCAATGTCTAAGCATTTGGTATCCTTGTACTATAGAAATTTTCCCAATTTTAGGGAGCAGTTGCTCCATAGACATAACAATTATAATCAAAGTATTTCGGAATTGAAAACAATGGAAGCAAATAGTAAGGTAGTGATAATCAGACCTTCAGAGCCAATAGAAATTAGTCGTATGGAGAAAAATCCGCAAGTACTTCAAAGCGTATATGAGTTGGGACGAAAAGATGCAGAAGAAATATGTAAAAGTAATTTAACTAAAATGAAATAGATAACTTACAATTTTCAAGCAGATAAAAAGAAGTAAAAATCGGAATTTATACAATAGGATTGGAGTTGTAAGAAATGAAAGTCTTGATACTGATGGGAAGTCCCAGACTTTGTGGTAATACTGCTGAGCTTTGTAAATATTTTATGGACGAACTGCGTGTACAAAAAGCAGAAGTAAAGTACATTGAACTTGAAAAAATGACTATAAATTCTTGTAGGGAATGCTATGTTTGTCAAGATGTCGCAGGTGAGTATGGATGTGCACAGAAGGATGATATGGTAGAAATAGCAAAAGAAATTCTTTGGGCGGATTTGATTGTTTTAGCAACTCCCATTTTTTCGTGGTACTGTACAGCGAAAATGAAAGCAGTGCTTGACCGTCACTATGGATTCAATAAATACTACGGCAACGCAGAGGGTTGTTTATGGGAAGGTAAAAGAGTCGGTATTATTGCTACTCACGGCTATGATGGAGATTATGCAACAGAGCCGTTTGAAACCGGTGTGAAACGACTGTGTATACATTCTAATCTTAAATATGTAGGAATATATTCCGTACAGGATAATGATAACCTTGCATCTTTTCAGACTAAAGAAGCGATAGAGGGAGCAAAAGCATTTGCACGAAAAGTAACTAACGAACAGGCTTAACTCTGGTTGAGGTTCATAATTTGTAGGTTTGACAAATTCCGATTTATTGTCCTGTGAGTCATGCAACAGAAAAAATTATAGAATTATATATTTCTATTTCTAATTGAAATGAATAGTTAAGCGGTGCAATATGACACATAATATGAAACTAAATCCTGAACCATTCAATATGATTACCTCAGGGCAAAAGACTATAGAGTTAAGATTAAACGATGAAAAGCGACAGCTGATAAATATTGGTGACGAAATTGTATTTACAAATACAGCGGATAGCGAACAGAAGATTACAGCCGTAGTTGTGGATTTACATAAGTTTAATTCATTTGAAGAATTATATAGTGCCTTGCCACTCCTCAAATGCGGTTATACAGAAAAAGATATTTTTACTGCCAATCCAGAAGATATGGAACTCTATTACTCAAAGGAACAGCAGAAAAAATACGGTGTCCTTGGAATTGAGATTAGGGTTACAGATAAATAATTAAAAAGATATCACCTTGAGATTGTGATGTGAGATGTATTAAATAATACGGAATTTCATAAAAGAAAAAGATGCTGTGGCAAATGAGTACAATTGCCACAGCATCCTTTTTAATTCTGATTTATATTCTTTCTTTTATTCTGTCGTTTTATAAGGCATTTTTTATCAAAGGACGGATTGAAAGCATAAAAGTTCTTGCTGTCCAGCCTGTCGGTTAAGATACGCAGAGTTTCCCCAAACCGCTGATAATGCACAACCTCTCTTGCACGCAAAAAGCGTATAGGGTCAAGCACATCGGGGTCATCACAAAAACGTAGAATATTGTCATAGGTAGAGCGTGCCTTTTGCTCCGCCGCCATATCCTCGTGCAAGTCGGTTATGGGGTCGCCCTTGACCTGTAATGCCGCCGCTGTGAAAGGCATACCGTTTGCACCGGCGGGGTAGATGCCTGTTGTGTGATCAACAAAGTATGAGTCAAATCCGCTATCCTTGATTTCATCCTCGGTTAAATCCCTGGTGAGCTGATACACAATAGCACCAATCATCTCCAGATGCCCCAGTTCCTCGGTGCCGATATCCGTCAATGTTGCCTGCAGTTCGGGGTAGGGCATTGTGTATCTCTGGCTTAAATACCTGAGGGATGCACCTAATTCCCCGTCAGGGCCGCCGTACTGGGTTATTATGATTTTGGCAAGCTGGGGGTTGGTTTGCTTGATTCTTACCGGGTATTGAAGTCTTTTTTCGTATACAAACATTACATAACCTCCCAAGGCCATGGGCCTTTAATCCATTGTACAGGACTTGGTGCGTCCTTGCTGGTCAACGGGCCGTATTCAGCCTCATACTTTTCTCTTAAGGGCTTATATATGTTTTCAAGATCGTCAAACTTTGCCATAGCCTCGGTGGAGTCGGGGTGGGTGTCCAGGAATAATCTCAACTCGAACATAGCAAAGGATACAGAAGAAAGCTTTTTAAGAAGTATATCTCGTTCAGTCATTTTTATTTTCCTCCATACATTTTTCTCCGTAAAACGGTTTGTTCAAAGTGGGAAACAGCGTACCTGTTTCAAATCCGTGGGGTACGGAATACATACGGGGGTTGTTGCTTTGATAGGGAACATATGCCATAGCTTCGGAATAGTCCCGTGGAAAGGGGGTTATCCCGTAGCTCCTGAATATTTCATCAACCACATTAATTCTCCTTTATTGGGTATATCTGATTAATTTCATCTGCTGAATAATTTTCTATATTAGAATTATAAATAGGTTTATTTTTCTACAGACGAAATATATAGGCTTAAGGCAACACCGCACAAGTGACGGTATCGCCTGACTCACCTCTGATTATATAATATGTCCGAAGTTAAGTCGGGTGAAAGGAGAGGTGTAGGTTGAGAGAATTTTTATTCTGTATAGAAAAGCAAAAAGTCCGAAAAAATCGGACTTTTTAATGTTGCATATTTTAAATTGTTTATATTGATATTTCTCTTATGCAGATTCTATTTCATAGGTAAAGCCTGCGTCGGTGATAGCTTTGATTGTGTCATCAATTCCCTGACCGTCTGCGGTGAGGTAGCCTGATGCAAAAATTGAATCAACAACACTTAACAGTCTTTTCTCTTCTCCTTTGAAATAAACCTCTCTTCCTGCGGCACAGCGAATATCAGCCTTTGGAACAAGTAGTCTTGCAAGGCACAGAACCTTCATACAGTAAGAGGTTGTCAGGTATGATGTGTCGGCATTTTCCAGCGGTGTGCCGGGGATAGGGAGGAGAAAGTTGATTGGCAGAGCCTCCGGCTGGATTTCACGCAGTTCAAGGAGCATATCCACAACATCCTCCTTGCTTTCGCCCATACCGATAATACCACCGCTGCATATCTCAAAGCCAAGCCTTTGGAGCATACGGATATTTTCCACACGCTGGTCAAAGGTGTGTGTTCTGCAAATATTTTTGTAGTAGGCACGACTGCTGTTCAGGTTGTGATTGATTCGGTCAAGACCGGCGTCCTTTAGCATAAGCGCCTGCTTTTCTGTGAGAAAACCAATGGAACAGCAAAGGTGTGTTCCCGTCGCTTTCATTTTTCGGATTCTTTCAGCCAGCTCCTCAATTTCCTCATCTGTAAATTTCATTCCGCTAAGACCGATGCAATGCCTTGACAGGTGATGCTCATTTACAAAGTCGTTGTCCTTGTACAGCTTTTCGTCAGACACCCACTTGTACTTGTCAATCTCTGCCTTTGAACGGCAGGATTGGGCACAGTAGGCACAGTCCTGGGAGCAGTTTCCGCTTCGTGCGTTGGTCAGAATATGTATGCTCACATGGTTGCCCTTGTATTTTCTGCGTAGCTTTTCGGCTCTGGCAATAAGACTGTCAAGCTGTTGGTCGGGAGTGTTCAGTATTTCGATTGCCTCTTCACGGGTGAGAACAGGATTTTCGTTGTTTTGTCCTTGTATAGTCATAGTTACACCTTCTTAGGAATTTTCAGGATTTTCAGTAATAAATTCTATCATAGGAGAGATATATTGTCAACCGAAATATTACATTAAGTTTACAATGAAAATCATCTTGTCTTTTGCAGATAAATGGTCTATAATGGCTTGTTGGAGGCATAAAGCTATGGAAGTTTTAATCAAAATTATCACCTGCTTTTTTGCAG
>JBJEOU010000092.1:0-2281 GCA_051880875.1 Ruminococcus sp.
TTATTTCAACAATTTTTCCACATCCGCAGTTTTCAGCACCTTGCCCATTGATACAATCCTTTCATTCACCACAATGGCAGGCATACTCATTGCCCCGTATTCCATTACCTTTTCCATATCGGTGATGTATTCTACTTCAACAGGCAATCCTAATGATTTTACCGCCTCTTTTACATTTTCGTACTGTTGATGACAGGCCTTACACCCTGCACCCAACACCTTAATGCTTGAAATTTCCAGTGCAGTTGAGCAACATTCCTTAGTTGTTTCTTTGCTATCTGCCGAACAACAGCAACAGGGGGATTTATCCTCTTTTTCTTTCTTCTTAAAATTAAACAATGCCATAAAATAACCTCCAAATACTACATAACAAAATTTTGTATAATATTAAATAAATATCCCACAATGATGATACCCACAGTACAAATTGCAATAAATATACCAAGTAGCTTTGGCTTTACCGCCTTGCGGAGCATAATCATTGACGGAAGTGATAAAGTAGTTACACCCATCATAAAGGACAGAACAACACCCAGCAATGCGCCCTTTGAAAGGAGAGCTTCTGCTATTGGAATTGTACCGAAAATGTCAGCATACATAGGAACACCGGCAACGGTTGCAAGTATAACTCCAAAGGGGTTGTTGTTGCCAAGGAGTTTCACAATGAAATCCTGTGGAATCCAGTTGTGAATAATTGCTCCTATAAAAACGCCGATTAGTATATAGGGAATTACCTTTTTGGCTGTGGAAATCACCTGTTCCCATGAATATTTTAGTCTGTCCCTAAAGTGTAGTTCTTCCTGTGGTACATCAATGGACTTTCCTTTTCGTATAAATTCCTCCACCTGATTTTCAAGGTGGAGTTTTTCAATAAGCGTACCGCCGGCAACAGCAATAACAAGTCCAAGGACGACATAGATAACTGCAACCTTCCACCCGAAAATGCTCATAAGCAACACAAGACTGCCAAGGTCAACCATTGGCGAAGAAATAAGGAAAGAGAATGTTACCCCAAGGGGCAATCCGGCACTTGTAAAGCCGATAAATAAGGGAATTGACGAGCAGGAGCAAAAGGGAGTTACCGTACCCAGCAAAGCGGCTAAAATATTCGCCCATATTCCGTGAAATCTGCCCAGAATCCTCTTTGTCCTTTCCGGCGGAAAATAGCTTTGAATATAAGAAATAATCAAAATCAAAACACACAATAGCACAATGATTTTTACTGTGTCATATATGAAAAACTGAATACTTCCTCCAATTCTGCCTGTGGTGTCCAGACCGCAGGCATTTAGCAATGTTCCAATCAACCTGTTCAGCCACGCCATACCCAGGATTTCATTTTGAAAAAAGTCCCACACAACATTTATCAATTCCATACACCATCCTTTCATATAGTCATATCTAAATATATCTATCTTTTGTCGGTAAAATTAACCGTACCGAAAAAGTACGATTAACTCTTATTTCTGTTCCCTTAGCATCTCTTCAAGAATTTCTACTGCGTCCTTCACCATTAACGGACAAATGGTTTTACACAATCCTTTTGATGCAATAATTTCAAATTCATCTTCTTTGGATAAATCATATCCAAGCAAATCACGACATACAATGGAGTTATTTTTCTCCTTAAAGCGTCTTGTAAATTCCTCTGTAAGGGAATAAGCTCTGTGCTTTTGTTCGTCATCCTCTGAGTTGATATGACCAAATTTCAGACCTAAAACCATAAGTGCACCGGAAACTGCACCGCACATTTCACCGTTTCTTGCCCCACCGCCAAAGGATGTTGCCAGCTTTAATGCCAGCTCTTCGTCTATGCCATCCTCAGTTGCAAAGGCTGTAAAAACTGCTTGGGAACAATTAAAATTGTTGCTAAACAGTTGTAGTGCTCTATCTGTCTTGTTCATAATATATACCTCCTCACAATCCTTTTCATTCTATGTCAAGCTGTCAAGATACTTTTGTGCCTCTTCCACACCTTTTGCAGAAATGGAGTAATGCATCCATTTGCCCTCTTTCCGACCAACCACAATTCCTGAGTCACAAAGGATTTTCATATGGTGGGATAGGGTTGGTTGGGTAACATTTATTTCTTCAAGGAGTTTGCAGGCGCATTTTTCTCCTGTTCTAAGCATCTCTAAAATGCGGATTCGGTTTTCATCACAAAAAGCCTTAAAAACTTCGGCTGTTCTCTTTGCGTCAATATTCAAAGTTGTCACCTCACATTCATAAGTATCTATATGTTATTATAACTACATATAGATATTTGTCAATATGTTTTTTA
>JBJEOU010000093.1:0-9600 GCA_051880875.1 Ruminococcus sp.
GCCTGATAACAGGGTCAAGTCCGTCAAAGATTTCGTCAAGGAACAGGTACTTTGGCTTTGTAGAAAACGCAAGCAAAAGCGCCGCCTGCCTTTGCATACCCTTACTCATATTAATAATTCTTGCATTGTGTCTGATTGGGAAATATGCTGACAACTGCTTAAAATACTCCTCATCCCAGTTGGGATAAATGCTTGACAGATACTTTGCCAGCTTGCTCACCGTTGCATTGTTAGAAAAGAATGGATAGTCGGAGATGTAGTAGCACTTCCCCCTTACCTCCATATTTTCAAAATTTCTCTTACCGTCAATCAGCACCGTACCTCCGTCAGGCTCATATACACCGCTTAACATTCTGAGAAGGGTGCTTTTTCCGCTTCCGTTAGAGCCTGCAAGACCGCAGATTGCCCCGTCGGGGATTGACGCTGTAACATTGTTTACAGCAATATTTTTATCGAACTTTTTTGTTAAGTTAATAAGGTCAATCATTTGCCTTCACCTCCGATATACACCTCATCTAAAATTTCTAAAATCTCTTCCCGCTTTACGCCGTAGCCAAAGGCAGATGAAAGTTTTTCTTTAATTTCTTTTTTAATTTTTTGCTTTTCTGCCTCTTTGCTGTCAAAATTTTCGGAAATAAAACTGCCTCTGCCCACAGCGGAGTAGATATATCCGTCATTTTCCAGCATACTGTACGCCTTGGAAACTGTGTTTGGATTAATTCCCAGCTCCCCTGCAAGGGTTCTCACAGGCGGTAGCTTGTCGTTGGGCTTCAAAGCACCAAAGGACACAAGACGTATCACATTTTCGTAAAGCTGTTTGTACACAGGCGTCGGGGACTGATAATTTATAGTAAACATCTCTTCCTCCTTTCGATTGACTTAATTGTATTATTGTAACTAATACAATTAGTACACTCTGATAATACAACACCAAAAAGAATTTGTCAACACTTTTTTAACAAATATCAAGTTGACACTTTTATATATTAATGATAAACTAATAATAGCGACTTTACGGAGGATATTATGAAAAATCAGAATAAACAGAAAGAAACCTTATTACTTGGTAAATATCATACATATGACGCACTTCTTTTTGTAGGAGTAGCACTTATAATACTTGGTCTTATTTTTCTTGCCACAGTATTTGTGGGAGCATTCACCATGGGCAGAGCATCTGTGATTATTGGAGTGTTGCTACTCCTTGCCGGGTCTATCGTCACAGGCAACGGAACTTCCCTTAAGAGGAAGGCACTTGACGACAATGACTACTACTGTGACTACAAAGCAGAAAAGAAGAAAAACTCCGCCGAGGATTTATCAGAGTAAAACAATAAAAATTCGGGTGTGCTTAGACGGCACACCCATTTTGTTTGTAACAGCAAAAACACCCCAATCATTGACGAAAGGGGTGTTTTGTAATTAGAACTAATCTTCCTATTACTTAAGGAAAGTAAGTGAACGAACGATTGGAGCCTCGATAGACTTGTTTGCACAGGTCTTGAAGAAGCAAATGATGTTCACAACCTCAAGGATAACAATGCAAACGGCACCGGCAACAGGAACGATACAAGTCCAGCAGAGAAGTGCTGTGATGATTGCAACAAGTGTTGCTGTGATGTTAATCTTAAGTGCCTCTTTGATGTGGAAAGAAAGGTAAGGTGATTTTACTGAACTTCTTGCCAGCAAAGCAATGATAACACCGATAAAACCGGATATGTAGCAAAGAATTGCAAAAATCTTGTTGTCGTGCACATCCTGTGGGTTAAACTCTGCTGTGTGGTCATAAGGATCTACAACAGGAGCAGGATTGTACTGTGGTGGTACAGGATTACCCTGTTGTCCGTTCTGATTAGGTGCTGTGTTGTACTGTGGTGGCACCTGATTGCCCTGAGTAACGCTCTGTCCGCAGTTTGGGCAAAAAGCTGCGTCATTTTCTAACTGTTGTCCGCAGTTATTACAAACCATTGTTTGTTCCTCCATTATAATATTAGTTTAATATACAAAAGTATAATAATATATATTTTGTACTTGTAAAGTATATCACAAAAGAAAGGAAATAAAAAGGGGATTTTTCATAAAATCATAATATTCCGCAAATTTCATCAGTTTTCAACAAATCCACCTCCACCCTATTCTTGAAATAAAGCACTTTTTATAATATAATCACCTGGGGGGAATTTTATGATATATAATAGTATGGTAAAAGGAAAATTTATTAACAGACCCAACAGATTTATCGCAAATGTCGAAATTAACGGCAAAAAAGAGGTTGTTCATGTGAAGAACACCGGCAGATGCAGAGAACTTTTAACAGAGGGTGCAACTGTATTTTGCCAGAAAAGCGATAACCCCAACCGCAAAACACAGTATGACCTCATCTCTGTTTACAAGGGTGAACGACTGATAAATATGGACAGCCAGGCACCCAACAAGGTATTTTATGAATATTTACAGTCCGGCAAATGCTACAAAAATCTCACCTATATCAAAGGGGAATACACCTACGGCGACTCACGAATTGACTTTTACGCAGAGAACGACGAGGAAAAATTCCTCATTGAGGTAAAGGGTGTAACCCTTGAAAATGACGGTGTGGTTATGTTTCCCGACGCACCAACCCTTAGGGGAATCAAGCATATTGACGAGCTGATAAATGCAAAGGAAAAGGGATACCACACCGCAATTGCCTTTGTAATTCAGATGGACAACATAAAATATTTCACCCCAAACAAAGAAACCCACAAGGACTTTGCAGACGCCCTCATAAGGGCGGAAAAAGCCGGTGTGGAAATCATATGCCTTGACTGCATTGTCACCAAGGATACACTGACAATAAACAACAGAGTAGAGTATAAACTATAAGGAGAATAAAATGCTGAATATAGGAGCACATTTATCAATATCAAAGGGATTTTTAGCCTGTGGCAAGGAGGCTGTTTCAATAGGCGGAAACACATTTCAGTTTTTCACAAGGAATCCCCGTGGCGGAAAGGCTAAGGAAATTGACAAAAAGGACACCGACGCACTTATCGAATATATGAAAGAAAATAACTTTTCAAAAATACTTGCCCACGCACCCTATACCCTGAACCCATGCTCCGCCACCGAAAGAACAAGGGAATTTGCCCTTGAAACCATGGCGGACGACCTACAGAGGATGGAATATCTGCCGAACAATCTGTACAATTTCCATCCGGGAAGTCATGTGGGACAAGGTGCAGAAAAGGGCATTGAACTTATTACAAATCAGCTGAACACAGTGCTGTTCCCAGAAATGACCACAACTGTATTGCTGGAAACTATGGCAGGCAAAGGCAGTGAAGTGGGCAGTACCTTTCAGGAACTTCGAGAAATTATTGACGGTGTTCAGCTAAAGGAAAAGCTGGGAGTTTGCCTTGACACCTGCCATGTGTTTGACGGAGGATACGACATAAAGGACAACCTTGAACAAGTCCTTGAAGATTTTGACAGAATTATAGGCATAGACAGGCTGAAAGCAATTCATATGAACGACAGCAAAAATTATCTGGGATGCCACAAGGACAGACACGAAAAAATCGGCAAAGGTGCAATAGGACTTGACGCAATGGTAAAGATAATCAACCACCCCTTCCTTAAAGACCTGCCCTTCTTCCTGGAAACCCCCAACGACATAGACGGCTACGCAGAGGAAATTAAACTTCTCAGAGAGAATTATAATTATTGATTTAAAACAAAAAGGACTGCCTGCCGGCAGTCCAATCTTATGTGATATAATCGCTATTCAGCAACTCTCTCCCCTTTTATCCCTTTTGAATTCTCATTCTTTTCAAAAAACATCAAAAGGAAAGATGCAAAAATAAGTAAAGCACTTATAATAATTGCCTTTTCTCCAAACACATCAACGCACAGATTTCCAAGCACAGCACCAATAACAAACACGCCTATTATCATGAGGTAAAAGCACCCCTTTTTCACCATGCTTTTGTCACTCAAAAACAGGGAGTCGCTTATGGCGCAAATCGCCGACCGTAGGTTGCCGATACACATTGTGGTGGCAATATTGTTACCGCTGATTTTTCTGAAAGCCTGAACCTGAACACCGCAGGCAAAGGAAATCATACTATTAGCCAGAAGGTTAAGCTCCTGTGGCACAAATGACGCACCAAAGAGGAACACAGCCTCGGCTATTGTGCAAAGCTGTTTCCAGCAAATTTTGTGATAATCAATAAAATAATGGCGCAACACATTGGCAATAAATATGCCGGCAACAAAGGCAAACACAGGGCAAAAATAACTCATAGCCACTTGAAAATCGCCCTGAGAAATACTAATTCCCATAAGCATAAGGTTGCCCGTCTGCGCATTTGCAAAGACCTCTCCCCTGCACATATATGAATATGCGTCCATAAATCCGCCGGAAAGAGCAAGCAAAAATCCCACAGGAATTGACTCCGACATCTGAACTCTGTTAGAACCTCTCATATTTTCTCCAACATCTCAAAAATTCACATTATAAAACCAACCCTAAGCTATGGCAAGCTGTAAAATCTGCAAAATTTCAGAACAACCTGTCACAAAAAGTCAGGATTAAAACGCTAATAAACATTATACAGATTTGAAGAATAATTGCAACAAAAAGCCGAAAAAAGCCCTGCCATAAATTATGTAATACTTTCATCTTTTTTTGTTGACAAATTCTGAATTGTTGTGTATAATGACACTTGCGCTTATGTAATTGAAAATTGAAAGTTGAAATTGGTGTCTTGTGGGTAATATCATTGAAACTAAAAGTTTCGACTTTGCTGTACGAATAGTAAAACTTTATAAATATTTGTGTGAGCAAAAGAAAGAGTTTACTCTTTCAAAGCAATTACTTCGGTCCGGCACAAGTATAGGTGCAAATGTTGCCGAAGCACAACAGGCACAAAGCAAACCTGATTTTATTTCTAAAATAAATATTGCATTAAAAGAAACATCTGAAACAAAATATTGGATTAAGCTGTTAAGCGCAACCGATTACTTATCAACAAGTGAATCAGAATCAATTCTATCAGATTGTGTGGAAATTGAAAAAATTTTGGTTACTATTATGAAAACTTCAAAGAACCAATAATTTTACATTTTCAATTTTCCACTTTCAATTTAATAAATGCGGGTGTGGCGGAATTGGCAGACGCGCTAGATTTAGGTTCTAGTGTCAACCGATGTGCAGGTTCAAGTCCTGTCACCCGCACCATAAAAAACAGGTAATGCATTTGCTTTACCTGTTTTTATCTTTTACAAGCAAGCGGTGACAGGACTTGAAGGTGAGCGTAAAGAAAACAGTCCAGTGGACTGTTTTTAGCGAACTGCGTTTATGATACTATCCACTAAACAAGTTACCGTAAAGCGAGGTAGGTACTTAGTTAATATCATAGTATGTCACCCGCACCAAAAAACAAGGTATCCTTTTGGATACCTTGTTTTTATTTTATACCAGCAAAGCGGTGACAGGACTTGAAAGCGACCGTTAAAAAAACAGTCCTGTGGACTGTTTTTAGGGAGAGCGTTGATGATATTCTCCTCTAAACAAGTTACCGTATAGCGAGGTAGGTACTCAGTCAATATCTCAGTATGTCACCCGCACCAAAAAAGGCTCAGTTCATATGAACTTGAGCCTTTTCTTTATGCCCGAAAAACCACATCGCAAAGCCATTCTTTAATTTTCAAGCATGTTCCATTATGAAGATTCTCTTATAATTTGGTTATTAATTTTACTAAATATTTTTGAATTTTTGTAGCATCTTTTACCGTAACAGTTCCGTCTTTGTCCGTTTCGGCAACATCTACCTGCTTATAGCCAAGCTGTGCGTCCTTTGCTACATATCGCTGAATCAGAGTAACATCCTTGATGTTAACTTCTCCATCAAGATTTACATCACCAATCAATCCGGAAGTAAACACATCTGCATTTGCGGAGTATTTTGTAAATCCATACTCGTCCTTTATACCACTTTCCTTGTCAAGAATGTAGAAGTTGTTGTAATTATTAAGATAAAGGTCAAGTGTTTGTTCTGTCGCAATACTGTCGTTAAATATTATGTATTTATATTTACTGCTGAACATTGCTTTGTATATGTCAACACCGTTTTCGTCCTTACCTATAAAGTAAGCCGGAACTCCTGGCCAATCGGCAATGGCACCGCTACCGTTCCATACATAGTAATTTACCTTTTCCCAACCTTGGGTATTTGCAAAATATATGGTAGTTATCTCATCGTCTGACGGTTCAATCACAGGAAATTCTTCAAATCCATACTGTGTAGATATCCAGTTTGCTCTTGCGTAAATCCAATCCTTTAGATAGGAAATCTCACCGTCATAATTTGCCTGATAGCTTGAAGTAAGCCCTGAATCATTAAATATACAATACCACGCAAAATTCCACTTGACGTAGTTATTAAATCTTGCCTGAGATATTGATTTTTCATATTCCTCAACACTTTTCAGCCTATCCCCCAAAGCTGTACCATTTCCAAGTATTAATTTTATAGCCGGAACAAATCTTTCTTTCCATACTGATTTGCACAATTCTTCAAAGGTTTGCCCACTGGCGGAAGTACCTTGTACCGTAAATGCTTTTCCGTAAGGGTTCACACTATTGCGGTATGTGGCGGTTCTTGTGGTCCATCCGGTATAATGACAGGTTGAATTTGAGCATCCGTCACGAACGCAGTCAACTGCGCCCAAGGTTGAATCCATGTCCCATATTGGGCAAGCATAGAATTTCTTTTCGTCAGCATTGTATGTAAAATACGTACTTGTGTAACCACCGTCACAGTTTTTACCGAAATCCTGCATAAGATACATTGTTGCAAGACTATCCAGGTCACATATTTTCTCAAGGTCGGACATTGTTCCCGTGTACAGGGCATCCTCAAGCTTTTGGTATGTACTCTTTATAAAATTATATTTTGCACTCAGACTTTCGTCCTCAGGAGTGTAACCGTCAAGGTCGGGAGTTTTGCATACAACATGGTAACCTCCGTCGGATACGAAATAAACATCGTTGGCATAATTCCAAATATCTACCTCCACAAGAAAACTGAAGTCGGTATCAACATCATCGGAGGTGTCTTTTAGCGATACAAGGGAGTTTTTGCCTAAGTCAACCTTTTGACTGATTAAGTAGCATCCTCTGTAAATGCCGTTAATATAAAAATCAATATAGCTCACATTCGGTGCATAGGGAGAGCCTACCTCGTTTGCAAGGTCATACATAATTTTGTTTCTCAGCATAGTAGAATCCATAGCGCTGGAAATCAGAGAAAACTTTTTGCTTGTAATGTTGCCTATTGTTGTCATAGAGTTGAATTGCAGGTTAAAAGGCTTTTTATCGCTGTGTTTCCAGTTGGTGTTTCCTCTGCCCTTGATTTTTTTCAGGGTTGTTTCTTGTATACCGTTACTGCTTACAATGGCGCAGGAAGAACCAGAAACAGAATTTTCTTTATTAGCAGTAAGGAAAGAATAAAAATCGCTTTCCACCGTATTGCCGTTACAGTCAGTATAAACACCGGTGGTGTCGTTTACATAAACAGATGCTTCTGCGTCGCTTTTGTAAATTATCATAGTGTAGCTTTTACTTTCCCTCGCAACAGTGATTTCCGTTCCAGAGGAGTAGTTTATAACCTGAGAGGTGTAAGGTTCAACAGTAATGCTGTCATCTATTGTAACAGCATCCGGGTAGTTATTGTAAAGCTCTACCTGATTATCCGAGGATATTGAAGGCAGGAATAAGTATTTAACATCTTTCTTTGAGTTCATACCCGACTGAGTTTCCCATTTTTGCCATGCTTCGGCGCTTTCTCCCCCTGCAGTGGCATGGGCATAGATACCCACTTCATCAGTGCTTGCAAAAGAGGGAGCAACATTTGTATTTGTTATCAGTTCATCACCCTCAGCAGCATAAGATATAAAAATCGAGGAAAGTATCATCAGCATGGAAAGTACAACAGATAAAATCTGTTTAGTGAATTGTTCAATTTTCATAGTAATCACCTTTCCTTAAATTCAAAGCTGTAAACTACTAACTAAGATAATAATATAATACGCATTGGTGAATGTCAACAATTTATCGTGCTTATATGTTAATTTTTCGTGAATGTTTCGTAAACACTTTATACAATGTGTCCTGCTCCTATCACCTTACGGACGGTTCACACTAATTGACTGACCTTTTGTATTTGATATTAATTGAAAAGAAAATTAAAATGGTGCAAAAAGAAAAGAACCGCAGTCTTGATACATTGTATCAAAATTGCGGTTCTTATTCTAATACAAAAGCACCCAAGAAGTGTTATGGGTGCATTTTGTATTTTGGGGTGCATTTATAAATTCCCGAAGAAAACTAAAGGCTTAATATTGCTAAGTAATATTGCTATTATTTTTTAGTCAGATCATAATCAGGTGATAAATCATCGGTTGCTGTAAGTTTCAGAGTACTGTCGGAAACTGAATATTCGTAAACCTTTTCCTCTCCCCATAAATCAATCTTGATAGTAACATTACTATCATCTTTAATAGTATAAGTACCCTCGGCGTTATCCAGGAGATCTGTATCTAACGTGCACTTTCCGCTGCCGTCGAAATTCCATGTAACTGTTCCGTAATCAGTACCTTCCTGTACCCATGTTCCTTCAAGTGCATCGCCTGAACCTCCGCAAGAAGCAAAAGATAAAACCATAACTATGCATAATAATGCTGAAATAACCTTTTTCATAATAATTTCCTTTCTTTAGATAAATTTTAAATATAAGTTGTTTTTTAATATGCAAATGTGACTCATTCTGCCCATTGTAAGCTGCCCAATATGGACTGAACTTCATCAGAACTGAAATCAATTTCATAGCCTGTGACTAAAAGAATCCTTTCGCTTACAGCTGCTGCCGCAGCATTTTCGGCAATATACCATGTTCCGTTTGCGAGTTTCGCTTCACCGGAATATGCACCGTAAGTATCGGCAGATTCCAGCACTGACTTAATTCTGTCCAGATCTCTGCCGTCGGAAGTCACCTGAAAATAGGCGTCTCCCATCTCATACTTTTCAGAGTGACAGATAAAATCCGCTCCGGATGCTCCCGTCATTTCGGTGCCGGTAACAATGCTCCAGCCGGAAGGAATTTC
This sequence comes from Ruminococcus sp., assembly GCA_051880875.1. Classification (GTDB taxonomy): domain Bacteria; phylum Bacillota; class Clostridia; order Oscillospirales; family Acutalibacteraceae; genus Ruminococcoides. The sequence goes on from JBJEOU010000093.1 coordinate 9,148, forward strand.
TGCCTTGACAACTTCTCCTGTAACGGTTTTTGTCTCGGCTGATGCACCTGATGTACCGTCATTACTTCCGCAGGCAGTAAACAGGAAAACTAACATCAAACACAAAAATGCAGATATTGTCTTTTTCATAATGAATAACACCTCCTCTCATGAAAAAATTAAGTGAAACTTATCAGCTTGACATAATCCGCCTAAAGCAGACAGGCAAAAAAGCCAAAAACTTTAGGGGGATTATGTCATTTTTCTAACTTACACACTTTATTTTTTACAATCTCTTGGTTTGCTGTTTCGGTTATTTTTTGCGGGTTGCAATACCGTATTTGTTGATTTTGTAGGTCTTTTTTCCTACCTTTACTGATTTCTTGTTCTTTAGAACTAAGCCCTTTTTATTAACTATGTAGGATTTTTTGCTGACCTTTACAAGGAGATTTCCCTTTTTAGCCTTTATTACTG
>JBJEOU010000094.1:0-6086 GCA_051880875.1 Ruminococcus sp.
TAAAAGGAGGAGAGCCTTGTGTCGGTACTGTCGGCTTTTGATTTGGGAGTTACATTTGTTGAAAAACAGCTTTTTTCGTCCATTACCTTTAACGTGGAGGAAAGGGATAAGATAGGCTTTATCGGTGCTAACGGAGCAGGCAAAACCACCCTGTTCAAGGTGCTCACAGGGGCGGTTACCCCCGACAACGGTTCGGTGACCATTAGCAAAAATACAAAAATAGGATATATGGAACAGCACGCCTGTACACACCTTGAAAGGACTGTGTATCAGGAGCTTTTGTCTGTTTTTCAGCCACTTATTGAAATGGAAAAACAGCTTGAAGAACTGCCTGCACAAATCGAAAGGGCAACCCGTGAAAAGGGCGATGTCCATTCCCTTATTGAAAAGCAGGACGCTTTGCTTGCAGAATTTCAGGACAAGGGAGGACTTACCTTCAGGAGCAGGACAAAAAGCTCCCTTGCAGGTCTGGGATTTTCAAGTGACGACTTTGATATGGAGGTTGGCAAGCTGTCGGGAGGTCAGAAGAGCAAGCTGAGCCTTGCAAAGCTGTTACTTTCCGGCGCAAATTTACTTCTCCTTGACGAGCCGACAAACCACCTGGATATTGACGCTGTAACCTGGCTTGAGGGATTTTTAAAGGACTTTGACGGCAGTGCAATAATCATAAGCCACGACAGATATTTCCTTGACGCTGTGACAAACAGAACAATGGAGCTTTACTGCAAGCGCCTTATCTCCTACAAAGGCAACTACACCCAGTATATGAAGAAAAAGGAGAAGGAGCAGGAGAATATCCGCAACAAGTACGAAAACGATTTGAAAGAGATTAAGCGTATTGAGGGCATTATTCAGCAACAGATTGAGTGGAGCCAGGAGCGAAACTACATCACAGCCGCAAGCAAGCAAAAGGAAATTGACAGAATCAAGGCTCGTATGGTACCTCCCGAGGAGGAGAACAATCAGCTTAATTTTCAGTTCACCCTAAAAAGCGAAAGCGGAAATGACGTGCTTATGTGCAACGGACTTTCAAAGTCCTTTGGGGAAAATCACCTTTTTAGGAATCTTAGCTTTCACCTGAGAAAAGGAGAAAAGGTGTTTATCCTTGGGGGCAACGGCACAGGAAAAACCACTTTGTTTAAAATATTAATGGGCAGACAAATGCCCGATGAGGGTTACATCGACTACGGAACAGGGGTTAAAATCGGCTACTTTGACCAGTTGCAGGAGAGCCTTAACCTGGACAACGACTCCTTTACGGAAATTCACGACACATTCCCCAATATGACCGAAACACAGGTACGCACAGCCTTGGGAAGATTCCGTTTCAGAGGGGATGATGTGTTCAAAAAAATGTCCCTTATGTCCGGCGGAGAAAGGGCAAGGGTGAACCTGTTAAAGCTGATGCTTAGGGGGGATAACCTTTTACTCCTTGACGAACCGACGAATCACCTTGACACATTTTCAAGGGAAAGTCTGGAGAAAACCCTGGCTGAATATGAGGGAACATTGCTGATAATCAGCCACGACAGATATTTTGTGAACAAGCTTGCCGATAGGATTTTGTACCTTACCGATGAGGGCTTTAAGGAATATTTGGGAAATTACGACTACTTTATGGAGCATTGTGAACAGAGCAGTGACAACGCCCCAACCCTTAAGGTGAAAAAGTCGGAGGACAAGCCAAATGAATACAAGCAGAAAAAGGAGGAAAGGGCAAGGAAACGAAAAAGGGAAAACGACATTAAAAAGGTTCAGGCATTAATAGAAAGCCTTGACGAAAAAATCGCACAGGTGCAGGAGATTTTAGGTGACGAAAATGTAAGCACCGACTACGAACAGCTTATGAAATACACCCAGGAACTCACCACCCTGGAAAAAGAGCAGGAAAAAGCCTTTGCACTGTGGGAGGAGCTGGAGAACAGTTAAGGGTTCCAAATTCCTCACCAAAATAACGCTGAAAAAAGCCGGACAACTATAAAGAAGTCCGGATGATTTTTTATTGTTATCTTACCTCGCACAGCACAATGGTTGTGTTGTCCACAGCCCCTCTGGCGTACACAAGCTCCATCATATCGTTGACGCAGTCCTCAATGTTGTGGGTTTCCACCATAAATGCCTCGATGTCCTCCTTGCTCAGCATATCGGTAAGACCGTCGGAGCATATGAGGAATCTGTCCCCCTTGCGTATCTTAAGGGACACAATGTAGGGGTCAATCTTAAAGTCATCCCGGGGAATGCCCAAGTGTTGTGTAAGAGGTGGCTTTTTAAAAATTGTACCCTCTGCAACATGGTCAACAGAAATTTTTTGGAGGGAATCTCCCCTAAGAAGAAAAATCCTGCTGTCACCAAGGTTGCAGGCATACACCTCCTTGTTGTCAAAGAACAGCATTGCCGCTGTGGTGCCCATATATTGAATGTTGTGCCTCTGGGCAAAACGGCAGACATTCTTGTTCATTATGTAGCACATATCCACAATGCTTTGCACACCAAAGTCAACAATGGATTTGTAGATGTTGTTAAAGGTGGTGGCAGATATAGAGGAGGCAACCTCTCCGCAGGATTCTCCCCCCATACCGTCAAAAACGCAGAACGCACCCTTGATATCCTTAAGGTTTATTTCACCTGTAATGGTTCTTTCCTGCCCCTCATTCTCCTGTGGCAGATAATCACCCATACACCAGTAGTTATCTTGATTTTTTTCTCTCACCTTTCCTTTTTTGCAAAGAAAGGCGTAACCAATTTTTCTGGACATAGTAATTCTCCGTTCTTGGGGAATGCCTAAAAATCCTGTTCAGCGTGATTTATTCAGCGTTCCCTCAGTATACTGTAACATATTTGTAACCCTATTTCAAGGCGATTCTTGCGTTATTTTGCACAAATACACAGGCTGTATATTGTGAAATAAGTCAAAAGCACTATTAAAATAACCAAATTTTTATTTCTTTAGTTGAATTAAACCCCAATATATGGTATCATAAAAAACACTCTTGTTGTTGTGTCTGATATTTTTATGCTTTTATTATGACTCATTCATACAGGAAATTTTGTCGAAAACAGAAGAAATCATAAATAAAAAACGGAGCTGTGCAAAACTTCTGCACAGCTCCTGATTTTTTATCGGCTATATTGATTTTATATTGGAATAGTCACCGTAGTAAACCTTTGAGCCTTGCTTTACAAAAGGCATTGCTTTAAGGTAATACTTGTTACCCTCCTTAAGATTGACAGTAACGGTGGACTTTTTGCCGGATGTCACCGTTTTAAGCAGGGTATATTTTCCATCCTTTGCAGTACTGCAATAGATTTTGTAGCCGGTGTTGCCCATACTGTTGTTAACAGTAATTTTCACGGTGTTTTTACTTGTCCTCTTAACAGAGGTAATTTTGTTCTTTATAATTTCTGCACGGATTTTTACTGTGTTGGAAATCTCCCCTGTAATCAGCTTTTTATTCTCACCGTAGCAAATTTGCCTTACCCTGTAATAATAGGTCTTGCCGGGGGTTACATTCATATCGTAGTAGCTGAGAGCCGTACCGTTGACGGTCTTAACCAGGGAATAACTGCTTTTGCCCAGCTCTCTCCTGTATACCTGATATTTTTCGGGGGTGTAGTTGTTGTTCCAGATAACCCTTACGGCATTTGACTTGCTCTGTGTTGTCTTTTCTATCTTTGCCTTTACAACACCCGTCTTTGCCCTTCTTTCGTTGGACTCACTGCCCACAACATAGGTTTTTCCGCTGTGGACAACAGGAATGATTTTGTAGTAATAATTCTTGCCGGGTATCAGGTTTTTGTCCCTGTAGGTATTCACATTCCCTGTTGTGGAGGCAATGTGGGTAAAGGTTTTGTTGTCTGTACTGCGATAAATTCTGTAATACTCCGCATTCTTTGACTTTTTCCAGCTAAGGTTTGTTTTGTTATAGGCACAGCTTTTGCTTGTGAGATTTTGTGGAGTTGCAAGGTTGGTTGTCACAATACCTTTACTGCTGTTCAGATAGATGTCACCCTTTTTGTTGGAGGTAAAGCTGTTTTTGTAAATATTATTCTTTGAACCGCTGTCAAAGTACATACCGTACTTTTTGCTGTTCTTGATGGTGTTGCTCTGCACCTTGCCTGTTGAGCCGGTGGCATAGATTCCCGAGCAGGCGGAATTGGACACGCTGTTTGATGTTACAGAGGAAAAGGTTGTGCTATTGATGTACATTCCGTTTGCCTTTGCACCGGTGACGGTGTTGCTTTTCACAGTCTTTACAGTTGAACCGTTAAAATAAAGTCCGTAGTTGTTCCCTGACGCCACATTGCCGTTTATATTGCCTGTGGTGGAGTTTGAAACACCTATGCCTATTGTTCCGCCCTTGACGGTATTTTTTGTAAGGCCAAGGGATGTAGATCCGCTTTTCAGCATAATTCCGTTGCCTGTTGAGGCTGAAACGGTGTTGCTGTTTGTCACAGTATTTTTACAACCGTACACATAAATACCGTTGGTTGTTGTTCCCGAAACTGTGTTCTGATTTACACTACAGCTGTTAGCTCCGTTGTACAGGAAGATTCCGTTCAGGATATTTCCCTTGACGGTGTTGTTATAAACCGTATTCTTCTTGCAGGCGCCTGAGAACAGAATTCCCGCTTTCATACTTTTTCCGTTGGAATTTTGTACGGTATTGTGGCTGATAATATTACTGCTTGAAGAGTCAAAGGAATAAATGCCCGAAAGACCTGTGGTTGCCCCGGAAACATAAACCTTGTTTTTCAGCACCTTGCAGGAGGATGCGTGGCACAGCTTGACAGCTGTATCCGTTGACTTCAAGGTGTTGTTGGTAACAGATACATTGTAGATGCCGTAGTCCCCGGCAGGGACTGTTCCTGTCACCTCTTCGTAAGTCCAGTTAACCGCAGAGGGAACATTTACACCGTAAAGGCGGACGCAGGCTAAGGTGGTGCTGACGGTGTTGCTGTCCACCTGCACATTGTAATCCTTTAGGGGGGCGGTAAAGGTATCTCCGTCGTACATCAGCTTAAAGTCGCTCCTCATAGACCTTATGAGAATTCCGTTGTTGCAGTCGGTTATCACATTGTTGTTCACCTTGCTGTTTTTCCAGCAAAGAAAAATCACAGCATAGTCGGAAATATTTTTAAAGGTATTGTTGGTAATTATAATTCCGTCATAATAGCTGTTGTCGTCCAGGATAACAGCGTGGGTGCCCACTCCCCTTGTGAGGTTCTCAAAGGTACATCCTGTGACATAAATATCCCTACAGGCTGTTCCGTCATAGCTTTCGTACAGGGGGAAGCTCTTTGTGTGCAATGCGTCTATCTGCAAGGCCTCGCTGGCGGCAGTTTTGCCGTTCACCTGATACTGGTCCTTAAAGACGCAGTTCCTAACCGTTACATCCTTGCAGGCGCCCATCTCCAGACAATGGCTGTTGCAGTTATTTACAAAGTTCACATTTTCCACAAGGACATTTCTTGCGTGACCCATTCTCATAAGATTGCTGGTGGAGGGGGTCATAACCTTGTCCCAGCCGTCAAGAGTTCCGTTGCATATGGTAATGTTCACAAAGCCCTCGTAACCCTGGGAAACATCATCCGCCCTGCCGCACTTTAAAATGCTTGCTTCACGACTGTGGTAGCGCAGAATTGTTGCGCCGTTCATATCGAAAAATGTGTTGCTGTACAAGGACAAGGTGCCGTCCAGTTTAAAAAGTCCGGTGGGCAGTATTACCTTGTACTGCATAGTAGGAGTAGCGTTTTCACGAGCCTCGTTAAAGACAGCCTGTATCTTTTCAAACACCTCTGTGGGGGGTGTTTCCTCGGTGATGTCCACCGTCACCTCAACATATTTTATATCAGAATCACTTACTACATCAGAATCACTTATTATTTCAGATTCGTCAACTTCCTCTGCGCTTGCTGTTATATCCATAACCATTAAAGCAGATAATAACATTACAAGTGTAATAAATACTGAAAAACTTCTCTTAAAAATAACCTTCATTTTAACTCCATATAGAAAAATTTACCGCAAAAACATATATTACAATATTAGTTGAAAATACTAATAAAGTCAATTAACAAACTTTTAA
>JBJEOU010000094.1:6186-9546 GCA_051880875.1 Ruminococcus sp.
TTTTCTTTTTGAACTGTGCAAGTAAAAAGATGATTTATTGACTTAAACACAGTATAATGATATAATTATTAGAAAATATATACTATTAATTTTAAGGTGTAATATGAAAGCAAGTGATTATATAGTATCCTTTCTCAAAGAAAAGGGTATAAGGGATATTTTCGGCTATCAGGGCACAATGATTGCCCACTTTGTGGACTCTGTGTGCAAAGCAGATGGCATAGAAAACCATATGTGCTACAACGAGCAGGGCGCCGCCTTTGCCGCTGTTGGTCTTGCAAAGGCAACAGGGAAAACCGCAGTTGCCTACTCCACATCAGGCCCCGGTGCCATAAATCTACTCAACGGAATTGCCGACGCTTATTACGACAGCTCCCCTGTATTATTCTTTACAGGACAGCTCAATGAATACGAATATACAGGAATTACCGAATTGCGTCAGCAGGGCTTTCAGGAAACCGATGTGGTAAGCATTGTAAAGCCTGTGACAAAATATGCCGTTCACATCAGCGATGTGCAAGACTTGAAGTTTGAGCTGGAAAAGGCTTTTTACTACGCAAATGAGGGCAGAAAAGGCCCTGTTGTCCTTGACATTCCAATGAATGTCCAAAGGGAGGATTTTGACGAAAAAACCGCAAGGTCATTTGTTCCCCCAAAGGACAGGGTAATAATCAATGCCGAAATGGTTGCTTCCCATGTGATTGACGCCATTGAAAAGGCAGAAAGACCTCTTATATTGCTGGGTAACGGAATTGTAAAGGACAGTGAGTTTCACAGGGATATAATGAAAATTGTGGAAACGCTGAATATCCCCGTTATCACCAGCCTGCCGGGCAGACACCTTTTATCACACGACCATCCACTTAATTTCGGATATATCGGCGCGGCTTACGGCCACAGATATGCAAATATTCTGGCTCACAAGAAATGTGATTTAATCGTTTCCATAGCATGCTCCTTCTGCAAAAGGCAGACAGGGGGCAAAAGCGAAAACTTTGCAAAAAATGCAAAAATAATCCGAATTGATATTGACAGGGACGAGCTTTTACGTAAGGTTCACAGTGACGAAATTCACTACTGCTGTGACGGAAGTGTAATTGCAAAGGCTATGCTTAAGGTGATTAAGGATAAAAATATTGACAAGTCAGACTGGCTTGATATTTGCAAAAAGGTCAAAGAACCTCTTGTTGAGTTTGACAACAACTCCCCTGAAAGAGAGCCAAACAGATTTGTTGACGCTATATCCGACTTTGCCGACAAGGACACCGTAGTTTGCTGTGATGTTGGACAGCACCAGCTTTGGATGGGACAGTCCTACAAGGTTACAGGGGGTCAAAGACTGCTGTTTTCCGGCGGTCACGGGGCTATGGGATTTGCATTACCTGCGGCTATCGGAGCATATTACGAAAAGTACCAGCCAACCATTGCGGTGTGCGGTGACGGTGCTTTCCAGATGAATATTCAGGAGCTACAATGGCTTAAGAGGGAAAACCTGCCTGTTACGGTTATAGTGCTTAACAACGAAAGCCTTGGACTTATTCAGCAACAGCAGGACGACTTCTTTGACGGAAACCACTTTGGCTCAACCGCCGAGGGGGGATATGACGCACCTTGCTTTAAGGAAATCGGCAAGGCATACGGCATAAACTCATACAGCGCTTTCACCCTTGAAGAGTTTGAAGATATACTTAAAACTGCGGACAAAAATTCCCCAAACCTTATTGAGGTCCATTTGGATGTTAAGTCAAAGGCATATCCAAAGACCTACTTTGGTGAGGAGATGTACAACCAGAAGCCATACATCAATGACGAATTGATGGAGGAAATTCTGGCATACTGATTATCTAATAATTACACTTTAGGAGAAGCTATGAAAAAGGTTATCACTTACGGAACATTCGATTTGTTTCATCAGGGGCATTACAACATTATCAAAAGGGCAAGGGAATACGGCGACTACCTCATTGTAGGCGTTACCTCCGAAAGCTACGACATTGAAAGGGGCAAGCTGTCTGTTCACGACTCCCTCCTTACAAGAATTGAGAATGTTAAGAAAACAGGACTTGTTGACGAGGTTATAGTTGAAGAGTACCTTGGTCAGAAAACAAGGGACATCATTCAGTACAACATTGACACCCTTGTTGTAGGAAGCGACTGGAAGGGCAAGTTTGACCACCTAAGGCAGTACTGCAATGTTGTTTATCTTGAAAGGACAAAAAACATCTCCTCAACACAAATCAGGGAAAAAAGCAACGAAATCTGCAAGTTCGGCGTTATCACCGACAATGCCGACGACCTTGGTGTTGTTAAGGAAACAAAGTATGTTTCAGGTATTCACATTGAGAGAGTTTACAGCGACGACATTGCTGTGGCGGAGGAATTTTGCAACAAATATGAGCTTAACTCCTACAGCAACGACTTTGACAAATTTGTGGACGACCTGGGCATTGTGTACATCAAGTCATCTATTGAAAAGAGATATGACTACATTAAGAAGTGCATAGAAAAGGGACTCCACATCATCTGCGACTTTCCTTTCTCCTACGACAACGAAAAGTGCCAGGAGCTTAACCGCCTTGCAAAGGAGAAGAATGTTGCCCTGATGGAGAACATTGTGTCTGTATATCTCCGTGCATTTACACAGTTCCTTTGGATTGCACGAAGCGGAGAGGTTGGCAAGGTGCTGAGCGTAAACATTGGTATGAGCAGTGACTACTTCAAGTACGAAAAGACCCTTGAGGAGATGTCCGTACTTGCCATTACCGCAGTTATCAAGCTCCTGGGAACTGACGCAAAGTATGTGTCAAAGAACATTATCCCCGGGGATAATGATGATATGGAATACTGCTCCCTGTTCTTCCGCTATGACAACTCAGTTGCAAGGATTGAAATAGGCAAAAATGTCGACCTACATAACCACCTTACCGTTATCGGCACAAACGGTAGTATTGTGGTTGAGGACGACTGGTGGAACACAGGTTACTTTAAGGTTATGAAAAAGGGTGTTAAAAAGGTAGACAGACGCTCCTTTAACTTTGAGGGAACAGGCTTCAGATACCTTATTCAGGAGCTACAGATTATGCTCCGTGACAAGAGGTACGAGTGTAACCGTCTTTCCGACAACGAGGGCGAGGCTATACTAAAGGTATTTAATCAGCTTGACGACTGATATACTGTTAATAAAGACAGCAAGAGGTTATCGCATAATGTGACAACCTCTTTTTTGGTTAATGCCGTAATCTTAGAAAAACATATACAAAGGCTCCATCGGATGAGTATTCCCTTGCTAAGGGAAATGTCGGTGAAACAAAGGCTCCATCGGATGAGGGAGCTGTCACGCTTGCGTGACTGAGGGAGTGA
>JBJEOU010000095.1:0-8153 GCA_051880875.1 Ruminococcus sp.
CTATCCCCAGAATTTTGTAAAGGTTACTTTCGCAGGACAGGAGGAAAACTCCTATCGCCACCCCCACTGAACGGTAAGAGAAGGTCTTGCTTATTTCTTTGCAACGGGTAAACACATTTTTGATATAATTTAATAAGAGGTAGATGATAAAGGCGGCAATACCCACCGTAAGGCACTTGATTATATGTCCAATCTGAGATTGCAGGCTTGACAGAATTGTAAGGAGCGATACCGTGAGAATAATTCCCGGCAAAGCCATCATCACTCCGCCAAGCACCATTCCTTTGTGACCGTAATTTCGCCGTCCCAGAGAGGATGCAAGCTCAATAGGCAATGCTCCCGGGGTCAATGTGGCAACAATTACATCGTTGTCAAAATTCTCTTTCGTATCAAGCTTACCCTCGCCTATAAATTCTTCCTCCATCACGGGGATTAAGGCACTTCCGCCACCAAAACCAATACATCCTATTTTAAATATTTTAAGAAGAAAGGTTGCAAATTTCATAAATTTATACGACTCTCCTACTTCTTAAATTTGCGGAAAATAGTTTTAAACGGATGTTTTAATGCACCCTTAAGGTCACGGATTCTCTTTTCGTTTTTCTTAACCTCTTTTTTAAGGTCAGAAAGTTGTTTATTAAGGGACTCTATATTCTTCCTGTTTTCTTTCTCCTTGTCCTTCAACATCTGGTTTTCGGTATGCAGGGCACGGCAAAGGCTGTACAGGAATATTACAGTTTCGTCAGTAACAACCGGGTTATCCCTTGTCCACTTTTCAATGCCGTCGGGAACTTCCTTAAAGAGAGGCTTTCCGTCGTTGATATACTCCTTTGCAATTCGGTTGTTGCCCTCCTCAAACTGAGAGAGCATCTCCTTTGTCTCTTCACTTGAAAGGTATTTTTCCGAACATTTTGGGAGTTTATCTTCACATTCCTTAAGTAGGTTAATAACAAATCTGTTCTCTTCATTTTCAAACTTGCCAAGGGAATTGAGCTTTCTCTTGATTTCACCGGAGTTAAGTCCGATTCCCACATTAAGGTCATCATCAAGGGGAGCATATTCATCGGTAAGCTCCAAGCCGAATATGTGGAGAAAATCAGCAATAACATCGCCTTTATAAAAGAAATCCCTGTCAAAACGCTTTACGATAATGTTTTCTTTTCCAAGAACTTCGGCTATTCCGTCAATCTTTTCACAGTATTCTACGATTTTCCGCCTTTCGGTCATACAGTTATTATAGTATTCCTCAAAGGACTCGCTGTGGGAGTTCATCGCCTTTACAAGCTGATTGTATCTTGACAGCAAAAACTCATCCTGACGGCGGAGATATACAATTATCTTAATGGAATAGTTGTGCTTTTCGCTCTCTTCCTTAAGCATATCCCAAAGGTCCTTGCGGTGAAAACAGGTAGCCCACCATATACTTTCGTCAGAGAGTATAATGTTGTCGTGCTCCTCAAAAAGCTTTACAATATGGGCAAGTCCTTCACGGCGGATTTTTCCCTCGTACTTATATCTTCTTTTACCGTTTTCATCCTTGAGTATGCCAAAAAGGAAGTGGGCGTTTCTGTCGGTATTAATATTTTTGTAAACATGGAAGCTTTCGGGGTAATAAAAACCCTTCTCAGAAAGCAGATCCCTGTTTTTTGCGCAGAAATTCTGTATTGAAGTTGTAGCAGTCTTTGGTATTCCAATATGCAAGTAAAGTGTTTTCATTTTGCCTCCGATTACAGGAGAGGTGAAAGCTTCTCCATAATAATATCAACACATTCGTCAATGGTGTGTTTGCTTGTATCAACTGTTACATCAGGGTTCTGAGGAGCCTCGTAAGGACTGTTAATTCCTGTGAAGTTCTCAATTTCTCCCCTACGTGCCTTCTTGTAAAGACCCTTTACATCACGCTGTTCGCAAACCTCAATAGGAGTGCTGATATATACTTCAACAAAGTCGTCGCCGATAATATCCTTTGCGTTTCTTCTGTCCCTTGTGAAAGGAGAGATAAAGGATGTGAGAACAATCAGTCCTGCGTCGTTCATCAGCTTTGAGGTTTCGGCAATTCTTCTGATGTTCTCAATTCTGTCGGCTTCACTAAAGCCAAGGTTTTTGTTAAGACCCATACGCACATTGTCACCGTCAAGGAGCATTGTGTGCTTACCAAGGGCAACAAGTCTCTTTTCAAGCTCGTTTGCTATGGTGGATTTTCCTGAGCCGGAAAGTCCTGTGAACCAGATTGTCCTTGCCTTCTGGTTAAGGGACTGTTCCCTTGACTTTTTGGTAATATCCATCTGGTGCCATGTCAGGTTGTTGCTTCTTGCTATGGATTCAATTACAACACCGCAGGCGGCAGTCATATGGGTTAATCTGTCTATAAGGATAAGAGCGCCAAGGGATTTGTTGTTCTCAAAAAGGTCAAATACGATTTTTGACGGAACAGCAATCTCGCATCTGGCAATCTCGTTTTTGTAGATTCTGTCGGTGGCAACCTCTTCTCCTGTATTTACATCAATTTTATACTTGATGTTCATAACTGTTGCCGGTGTCATACGAGTGCCTAACTTCATAAAGAAGTTTTTGCCTGTAACCAGCTTTGTGTCGTCCATCCAAAGGAGTGTGGCTGAGAACAGAGTATTAACACAAAGGTCTGCGTCCTTTACAAGAACACATCCTCTGGAAATATCAATTTCCTTGTCAAGACAAATGGTTACTGCATAGCCCTCACAGCTCTCCTGTACATCCTTGTCACTCTGATAAATCTTTGTGACAACTGCGCTTTCACCGCTGGGCAGAACAGTAATTTTGTCCCCCACAGCAACCTTTCCGCTTTCTATCTGTCCCTGGAAGCCTCTGAAGTTGTAGCTTGGTCTGCAAACCCTTTGAACAGGCATAGTAAATCCTGTTTCGGAGGGGTCCTGACTTACATCTACATTTTCAAGGTATTTCAGCAGGGTATCCCCTGTGTACCAAGGCATAGAGCCGGACTTTTCGGTGATGTTGTCACCCTCTGTTGCAGAAACAGGGATAATCTCAACAGAGTCATATTCAAATTCTGCAAGGAGAACCTTAATTGACTTCTTAATCTTTTTGTATTCCTTCTGGCTGTAGTTAATAAGGTCCATCTTATTAACAGCAAATACAAAGTGCTTGATACCCATAAGGGAGCATATTCTGGTATGTCTCCTTGTCTGGGTAAGAACTCCTTTGCTGGCGTCAACAAGAATTACAGCAAGGTCTGCAAAAGACGCACCAACAGCCATATTCCTGGTGTATTCCTCGTGTCCCGGTGTGTCGGCAACGATAAAGGAACGGTTTTCGGTGGTAAAGTAGCGGTATGCAACATCAATGGTGATGCCCTGCTCTCTCTCCGCCATAAGTCCGTCAAGAAGAAGTGAATAGTCAATTTCTCCACCTCTTGAGCCGATTTTGGAATCAAGCTCAAGGGACTCCTCCTGGTCGGTAAAGAGCAATTTTGCATCATACAGCATATGACCGATAAGTGTGGACTTTCCGTCGTCAACACTACCGCAGGTTATAAATTTAAGTAAAGTATCCATTAGAAGTAACCCTCCCTTTTTCTCTTTTCCATACTTGCTTCTCCGCCGTCCTTGTCAATAACACGGCTTGTCCTTTCGGATGAAACAGCACTAAGGGTTTCTTCAATAATCTCGTCAAGGGTTGTAGCGTCACTTTCAACACCGCCGGAAAGAGGATAGCATCCCAATGTACGGAAACGCACCTTCTTCATCATAGGCTTTTCACCCGGGTTAAGCCTCATACGGTCGTCGTCAACCATAATAAGGTTGCCGTCACGCTCAACAACAGGGCGGACATCTGCAAAGTAAAGGGGAACAATGTCAATATTCTCCCTCTTGATATACTGCCAGATATCCTTTTCTGTCCAGTTGGAAATAGGGAAAACACGAATGCTCTCGCCCTTGTTAATCTCGGTGTTAAACAGCTTCCACATTTCCGGACGCTGATTCTTAGGGTCCCAAGCCTGCTCCTTGTTACGGAAGGAGAAAATTCTCTCCTTTGCACGGCTCTTTTCTTCATCACGGCGGCCGCCGCCAAAGGCTGCGGTAAATCCGTACTTGTTAAGAGCCTGCTTCAAAGCCTGGGTCTTCATAATATCTGTGTAGGATGCACCGTGGTCAAATGGGTTGATGCCCTGCTTTACACCCTCTTCGTTGGTGTAAACCAACATTTCAATTCCGTACTTCTTTGCAATCTTGTCACGGAATTCAATCATCTCCCTGAACTTCCATGTTGTGTCAACATGAAGGAATGGGAACGGGGGTTTTTCGGGATAGAACGCCTTTAATGCAAGGTGCAGCATTACAGATGAGTCCTTACCAATGGAGTACAGCATAACCGGTTTTTCACACTCGGCGGCAACCTCACGCATAATGTAAATTGCCTCTGCCTCCAGCTTGTCTAAATGATTCATTTTATTCACCTATCTCAGTTAATAATAATATCCAGTATAAGTTTTTGCCTATACTTAACCATTATACTAAAATGATTATAAATAGATTTTCTTGAAGAAATATTGAAAATCGTATATAATTATATCATATATTATTTAATTTTGCAAAAGAAAGTGAAAATATGAGAATTTTAATTGTTGAAGATTATTATCCTCTGGCTGATACGGTTGCAACAGTGCTCAGAAAGGAGCATTACATAGTTGATGTTGTAGGGGACGGCGAACAGGGATATGAATACGCAGTAACAGGAATTTATGACCTTGCTATCCTTGACCTTATGCTGCCAAAGATGAGCGGTTATCAGGTGCTTGAAAAACTCAGAATCGAGAACAATACAATTCCTGTGCTGATATTATCTGCAAAATCCGAACTGGACGACAAGGTAAAGGCATTCAAGTACGGCGCTGACGACTATATGTCAAAGCCCTTTGAGATTGAAGAATTAGTTATGCGTGTGGGTGCAATTATCAAAAGGAGCAGCGGAAGCGAAATACCCGACCTTAGCTGTGGAAACTTAGTCCTTGATATTCACACCTGCCAGGTGATTAACAGTGACAACAAAAAATCCCTGAAAATATCCGGCAAGGAGCTTCAACTTCTGGAAATGTTTTTGTACAACAAAAACCAAGTGCTGACCAAAAGCCGGATTACAGATAAGATATGGGGATATGACGCCAACGCCGAGTACAACAATGTTGAGGTGTATGTGTCCTTTTTAAGAAGAAAAATCAAAAGCCTGCAATGCAATGCCAACATACGCTCTGTAAGGGGTGTGGGCTACGCTATGGAGATTGAAGAATGACAAAGAAGCTGAGAAAAAGAATTATTATTGTGCTGATGACCCTTTTCGGCGTCACTCTTCTGGGCACATTAATTGCTGTAAATATCCTTAACTACAATGTAAACCTGAAGCATCAGCGAATGGCAATAAGGGACGATGTAAAGCACTACGGTGTGGAGGTCTTTTGCGGACAGGTAAAGAATAACATAGAAATAAGCGAGTACGACTACTGCACCTGTGTCGTGCTGAATGACAACTCCGTTGTGGTTATGGCAAACGAGCTACCGGGATACTCCTCTGATGAAATGAAGAAAATCACCAAAAGCCTGTCCTCACAGGGTATTAGCAGCGGTTCATACGAAGGTCTTGTTTTTGTAGAAGCCGACCGAAAAAGCGGAAACAGAGTATATATTTTCTCCGACAACAGGACAGCAAAGGAAAATTCAAAGAATTTCTTTATATTTTCCGTAATTATTTTCGTCATAGGTTTACCGCTGTTGAGTTGTGTTGCCTTTCTCCTTTCCAAGTGGATGATAAAGCCCACCGAGGAATCTATAAAGGCAGAAAAGGAGTTTATGTCAAATGTGAGCCACGACCTCAAAACTCCCATTACCATAATCAAAGCCAATGCTGATATGCTGGAAAGTGAATACGGCAACAACAAACAGATTGAATACATCCGCCAGGAAACTGCAAAAATGAGCAGTATGGTAAACCAGACCCTTACACTACTAAGCATAGATTCACCCACAAGGCAAAGGGTTTTTGAAGAATTTGACCTTTCAAGTCTGATTTACGAGATGGTTCTTCCCTTTGAAAGCGTTGCCTACGAAAGCGGAATAACCTTTGACATAAGCATTGAGGACGGACTTATGCTCTTTGGTGACAGCGAGCAAATAAAAAGGCTTATATCTATCCTTATGGACAATGCTATGAGCTACACTAACAAAAACGGAAATGTGATAATCAGCGCCTTCAAGGCTTCCTCAAAAATACACCTTACCTTCTCCAATACAGGAGAGGAAATCCCGCCGGATAAGAGGGAAAAAATCTTTCGCCGTTTTTACCGTGACAACGAAGAGAGAGGGGCAAGCGGAAACCATTACGGACTGGGGCTTGCAATAGCACACAGCGTTGTACAGCTTCATCACGGAAAAATCCGGGTAAAAAGCGAAAACGGCTTTAACACCTTTGAAATTCTGTTGCCTGCACTTAATAAAAGCTGACAACTTTAATCATTACAAAAGATATTGAAATTTTAATCAACATATAATAAACAAGGAGTTTTCCCTATGAATATGAAAGAAAGAATGTTAAACGGTAAACCCTGCCTTACCTTTGAAGAAGAACTGCTCAGGGAACGAAATGCCCAGCAGAGAAGGCAGTTTGACTTTAACAATCTTGACCCCGAGGATTTTGAAGGCAGAGTTAAAGCAATAAAGGAAATGCTGGGCGGTTGCACCGACAATGTGTGGATGGAGCGACCCATATACTTTGACTACGGAAAAAACACCTATGTTGGGGATAATTTTTATGCCAACACAGGTCTTACCGTCCTTGACGGGGCAAGGGTCACAATAGGTGACAATGTTTTTTGTGCACCCTATGTGGGCATTTACACCGCAGGTCATCCTGTGCACCCCTACCCGAGAAATTTAGGAATTGAATACAATATGCCTGTTACCATAGGGGACAATGTGTGGATTGGTGCACAGTCGGTTATCAATCCCGGTGTGACAATCGGCAGTAATGTTGTTATCGGCTCAGGAAGTGTCGTTACAAAGGATATCCCCGACAATGTTATTGCTGTGGGAAATCCATGCAGGGTACTTCGGAAAATAACAGACGAGGACAAAAATTATTATTTTAAAAATCTTCCCATTGACAGGGAACTGTATGACATAGCAGAGAATCAAAAGAAAAACCATGAAGGATAATAGTTTTTAGTCGTCGCCATCTTTAGTATATACCTTGAATTTTCCCTTGCACTTTGAACAGCGGTATTTCTGGGGGTGTGTGACAAGGTGTGAACGCTTCATTCTGTAAATCACTTCCCCGCAACTTTGGCATACAACCATATATCGTGCTTCAAGCTCTGCCGGAGTTTTTTCCTCACCCTTATAGGTTGTTGTCACATTGTACCCCAAAGTTTTCAGCTTTTCACCGTAATTTTTAAACCGTTTCCGGTGATTAAAGCAACCGTAGCAGGTGTGTATAATTTCGTGGGCAACTACATTTTTAATTTCATAATCAGGGTAGTTCATCACAAATTCAGAAATTTCTATGATGAATTTTCCGTCCTTTTTCTTACAGCAACCCTGTCGCCTTTTTGCCCTTGAATTAATCACAATGGGAACTCCCTTTGCGTAGGGTATTTTCAGACTGTCAAAGTCCGTAAGAACTTCTCTGTATATACTTTTTAAGTATTGTGTTTTATCCATAATATTTTCCCGATTATTCAGTATTTTCCCAAAAAGAGGCTGTCGCAATTTTGATTTTGCGACGGCCCCTTTTATCTTTTGTATTTAGTTTTACTTTACCACTACATTACACTTTAGTGTTATACCATTTGTTTTTACGGTAATTACTGCCTTGCCCTTTTTCTTTGCAACTATCTTGCCGGCTGAATTTACTTTTACTACTGATTTTTTTGAAGATGTAAATGTAGCTTTGCCGATTTTTCCGGTTACCTTAAGAGTATAAGACTCCTCAGGCTTTAGTGTAAGTTTGGTTTTGCTCAGCTTTGGATTTTTTACTGTAACGGTAAAGGTCTTGGACACCTTGTTATTTGTCACAGTTATTTTTGCTGTACCTGCCTTTAGCGCAGTTACTTTGCCCTTGCTGTCAACCTTAGCGACTTTTGTATTACTGCTTTTGTATGTAGTTGC
>JBJEOU010000095.1:8253-9442 GCA_051880875.1 Ruminococcus sp.
TCGGCATTTATATACACATAATAGCTATTATAGTTTCTTTCATCATAGGCATTGTGGGAATTATTATATATGGTGTATGTTCCATCTCCGTTATCAATTAAATTTTGGCTGTTCTTAGGGTCACAGACAAGGGAGCCATACTCAAATTCTCCTGTCATTAAGTCATAAACAGATATAATTTTTATTACCTTTATTGAAGTAATCTCATATCCCTCTATTGGAGAATAAGTAATACTACTTAATCCATTAATAAAATGTTCTCCACCCTTTTGTGGTTGCCTGTTTAAATATCGATCATCAGATACAACATTATTCACATCCCAAACAAAAAGAGAGTATCTATCATCCGCTATGAATTTATCGTTGTTACTTGTAAAAAAATCTATATTGATATAAATATCATCCGTAACCTTTGGTATTACAATAGAGATAAGACCTTTATCAAGGATGCCCGGAGTAACAACTGTACCGTCACCCATAACAACTGTCACATTAAACTCAGAAGCATAATCGTTTTCACCAATGGCAGCATTAAATTTAACACAGGTATAATAACTTCCGCCTTTTTCAACCTCTGTGCTTTTATTGGTCAAAAAAATCATATCTTTATTAACGCCACTTAATGTCTCATCACCTGGCACTTCTCCCATATTTAGGGTATAACAGTCAAAGTAATGAATTTTGCACATTTCTTTTTCTTCTGTTGTGTCAGTATTGCTGTCGGCAAAAACAGTTGTTCCCCATACAACAGACAAAGCCATTATCATTGACAACATTATTGATACTAATTTTTTCATAATTCAACCTCCTAAGACTCTACAGGGAATGATTCAATATAACTTTGGTGGAAATTAATTAGATGTATAGAATTTAAAACTACCGCATTTTGTCATTCTACCACTAAACACCTTATCTTAACTATTATTATACTATTTTTAAAACAATAAATAAACAATAAATATTACCAATATTTATTTTTTTGTTTATCTAACATTACATTTTTCGAGGTATATTAACCAAAATACAATTATGTTTTTTGTGCATATTTTCTATATCAATAATTTGGAGCATATTTAAAAGGCTGTCGCAATTTTGATTTTGCGACAGCCTCTGAATTATTAAGGAAACACTGAGTAAATCATTTGCACAGATTGTGCAGTCAGATTTTTTGTCGGTATGTTCAAAAAAC
>JBJEOU010000096.1:0-2219 GCA_051880875.1 Ruminococcus sp.
CCTTACAGTTGCAAAGGTCAGAGGCTATACCTACAAATCCGTAGCAATCTTCAATGCCCTTTTCATTTAGTGTTCTCGGTTTAATGGTGGCAATAGGCAGAAATGTTGCTCTGCCACCTTTATTCTCCTTTAAGGCTCTGATTGCCCTTTTTGCGTCCTCCTCGTTGCCTGTTACTATGTTTTGCATCGCACCCCCAAGGGCAGTTTCTATGGCAACTGCATACTCCTGTGGCACATTGATTATTCTTGAAACTGGTCCGTGAATACCCCCAAGCTTGCCCTGCTTTGACATATTCATAACAACTTTTACGCTGTGGGAGAATCCTTCAAGATTTTTCTCTAAATCTTCAAGGAGATTTGCCCTTCTTATAAGCTCCTGTGAATCAAGGGTAAGGTTGTCAGCCTCGCTTTTAAGAGTCTCCTTTTTATTCTGTAGATTTTGCAGTTTAAGTTCAAGACCTTTAATAGTATTGCCTATGCTCTCAACCTTTTCGGAGGTTTCTTTACCCTTGCTTTCATAGTCAGATAGCATTACCTCTGTGGAAGAAAGGTCAGAAGTCTTTTCTTCTTCACTAACCTTTAAAGAGTTAATTCTCTCTTCAAGTTCACTAATAGTTGAGTCACTTGTCAAAAGCACAACCTTTGCATCTGCTGACTTTTGGGAAAGGGATGAAAGCTTTGCGTTAAGCTCCTGGAGCTTATCACCACTCCTTGACGCACTTATGCTGATTGTGTTAAGGTCGTTTGAAACTTCGTTATATTCACTTTGCTTTTCTTCAATTTTCAACTTGAGATTTTCAATCTGCTGTTTCTTCTCTTCAATCTGGCTTTCGACCTCTGCAAAGGTAACATCAAGCTGTTCAATCTCGCTGTTCAGTCTTTGGATAGTTTCTTCATTATGTTCAATGTCGTTTTCTGCAACAGAAATCAATGCGTTGTTACTGCTGACCTCTGATTCAAAGTGAGAAATATTCCTCCTGATTGAGTCGATTTTTGAAGAAATCTCACCGTTTCTGAGATATAGCATCTCTGTTTCGGCATTGATGTTAGAAAGCTGTCTTTCGGCGTCCTCGTACTGTGAACGCTGAATGTCGATTTTGTCCTCCTGCTCCTTTATTACCTGAGAAGATTTATTAAGGGTTTCAAGCCAAAGGGCAATTTCCAGTCCCTTCTTCTCCTGTGACAGCAAAAGGAATTTTTCAGCCTTGTCGGACTGGGTTTTAAGGGGGCCTACTCTGCCCTCTAATTCGCCCACGATATCACGAAGTCTGACAAGGTTTTCTTCGGTATTTTTCAGTTTTCTCTCTGCTTCTGTTTTTCTGTATCTATATCTGGAAATTCCTGAGGCTTCCTCAAAAATTTCCCTTCTCTCTTCGCTTTTTGATGCAACAATGCTGTCAATTTTACCCTGACCTATCATAGAGTAACCGTCACGGCCAAGACCTGTGTCCATAAACAGCTCGTTGATGTCCCGGAGTCTTACTGTGGCTTTGTTGATTAGATATTCACTTTCACCGCTTCGGTAATATCTTCTAGTAACAGCAACCTCGTCACCGTCAAACTGTAACACACGGTCGCTGTTGTCTATGGTGAGGGTTACCTCTGCATAGCCTGTCTTTTTCCTCTTGTCTGTGCCGTTGAATACAACATCCTCCATTTTGGAGCATCTCAGGGTTTTTGCAGACTGTTCCCCAAGCACCCAACGGATAGCGTCACTTATGTTACTTTTGCCGGAACCGTTAGGTCCTACAATAGATGTAATACCGTGGTCAAAGGACAATTTGATTTTATCGGGAAAGGTTTTAAATCCGTGTAATTCTAATGATTTGAGAAGCATAAGTCACCTCATTTCTCTTCTTCAATTAAAAATTCGTAGTCTTTTAAGTTGGGGTTTTCTTTGATTTTAACATCATAACCCAACTCTGAAAATTTATTTATGTTACTCTTTTTCTGTCCAACAGCTTTGGAAACAAAGCTCTTGGCTACAAAAACAGTATATTTTTTCTTTGGATGTTTTTTAAGTTTCTCAGAACTAAGATCAAAGAATATTTTGCTTTCGCAAATTTCTCTGAAAGCAGGGTGATAATATCCTGCAATTTTATTGTTCACAAGGTCGTCTGAATAGTGCAGTCCAACCCTGATAACTTCAATCTTATTTTTGTAAAAAAGACTTAGCACCTTGGAGCATACATCAACTGTGGTTTCTTCATCATAGGGAA
>JBJEOU010000097.1:0-2190 GCA_051880875.1 Ruminococcus sp.
AAGGAGGCGGCGTCCCTTGCGGCATACAACAGCAAGGCAAAGGAAAGCACCAATGTTCCTGTTGACTACACAATAGTCAAGAATGTAAGCAAGCCAAGGGGAGCAAAGCCGGGAATGGTGATTTATGTCAAGAACAAAACCATATATGTGAACCCCAAGGAAAGTATATAAGAAAGTATATAATACTAATACCTAATAAAAAGCAGACAATCTTTGCGGTCTAATTTCCTGAGTACTGCGTTGTCGTCCTTGCAAGGCGTCAGCCTTGTGGCGTCCTCCGCCTTGTCCTCTGAAAATTATCCTCGCAAATATAAGTCTACTTTCTATCAGGAATTAGTATAAAACTATCCCAATGCTCAAATTGTTTTCAGACAAATGAGTATTGGGCTTTCTTTTGTCAAATTATATAATTTAGGTCGGTAAATTATCATTAGATTTAACCTATTTCTAATATTTTCTTAATATTCTTTTAAGGAATTTTATTGACAAAGTGATATATTACAATTACATTAGGGTATTTTGGAAACATTATCCTATTTAAACTTCTTAACCGGAGGTAAGATGTATGGACGCTTACAGTATGGTGCTTAATGTGATTATGGCACTTGGTGGACTGGGACTTTTCCTTATTGGTATGAAAAGCATGGGAGAAGGTCTTGAACTTGCGGCAGGAAGCAAACTTCGTAATTTGCTTGAAAAAATCACAAGCAACAAGTTTATTGCAATGCTTGTGGGTGTGTTGGTAACAGGTGTTATTCAAAGCTCCTCGGCAACGGACGCCATGGTTGTTGGTTTTGCCAACGCAGGACTTATGGAATTCGGACAGGCAATCGGTGTGCTTTTCGGTGCGAAAATCGGTACAACGGTAACCTCCCTTCTTCTGGCTATTGACATCAAGGCGTTTGTGCCTATCTTCATATTCATTGGTGCACTTATTATCACCTTCGTTAAGAAGAACAACTACAAGTACTACGGACAGATTGCAGCAGGCTTTGGTATGCTGTTTTTGGGTCTTTCCTTAATGAGTGAAAATCTGCGATTTATGGGTGAAAGCGAGGCTTTCCTCAGCATTGCAGACAAGCTTTCTTTCCCGCTTTTGGGACTTTTGGTTGGTATAGTGTTCACAGGTATTATTCAGAGCTCCTCAGCGTCTGTGGGTATTCTGATGGCACTTGCCACAGCAGGAGTTATCACAAGTCTTGACCAGGCTGTATATGTTGTATTCGGCTTTAATGTGGGGGCTTGCTCGGCGGCTATTCTGTCATCCTTGGGTGCAAACAGAACAGCAAAGCAGATTGCACTTTCTAACCTTTTAATCAGCTGTTTTGGTGCTGTCATTATGACGGTGGTTGCGGTGTTCCTGCCCTTTACGGATATTATAGATTATTTCCTGCCGGCAGAAACAGTAGGCGTAGCGGCTCAGATTTCCGCCGCCCACATCACATTCAATATTTTAATCACAGTAATACTTCTTCCCTGCTCGAACCTCATTATCAAAATCACAAGGCTTATTCTGCCTGACCTTGAGGAGGACAAGGAAAAGATGGGTACAGTTTATCTGGACAACCGTATCCTTACCACACCTCCTATGGCTGTACGACAGGTTGAAAAAGAGTGCGAAAGACTTAGCACCCTGGCAAGAAAAAGCTACGATTATGCCATAAAGGCATTCTTTGAACAGGATGTAAAGTATATTGAAAAGGTTGAAAAGAACGAAAAGGTTGTGGACTTTTTAACCCACGAAATCACCAGATATATTGTTAAAATCAACGGTCTGGATATTTCCGATGAGGACAGAAAAATTATGGGTGTTATGTACTCTGCAATCCAGGATTTGGAGCGTATCGGCGACCATGCAGAGAATATTACCGAATGTGTAAAAACTATGCTTGACGGTAAAATCGTCTTTTCCGAGGACGCACTTGGTGAATTGAAGCACCTTGACTCCCTTGTAATATCTCTGTTAGACAGCGGATTTGAAATGTTCAATACACAGAATCCCGACCCTGTTCTTGCAGAGGAGGTTGTGGCTACCGAGGATGAGCTGGACGATTATGTTGACACCTACAAGGCAAATCACATCAAGAGAATGAACGACGGACTTTGCTCAGCAGAAAACGGAACGGTGTTCCTGGAAATGCTTACAACCTTGGAAAGGGTGGGCGACCACGCAAACAATGTTGCTTTCTC
>JBJEOU010000098.1:0-9071 GCA_051880875.1 Ruminococcus sp.
GGTGTGTTCGGATTTATCTACCTGCTGTACGAGGAATTTGCAACCTCCAGTGTGTTCCGCACTTTCAGCAACTACATCCGCCCTATTATTTCCGGGCTTCTCGGCAATGTAATGCTTGTGCTTGTTAACCAAAGCCGTCAAACGGCGCTGGGACTTGACATACCTATGTGGATAGTCCTTGGAATGTTGCTTTTGCTGGTTGTGGTTGACTTTTTACTGGTAAAGAAAGCAAAGCTTAAACCGATTTATCTCATAGTATTAAATATCATTTGCTCTCTTTGTCTGTTATTTTTCATTTAATTTAAAATTTAAAAATAAAAAATCAAGCCAAACAAACTTTTGAGGTTTGTTTGGCTTTTGTAATTTGTAAGGTTTATAGGCAATGTCGTCAACTTAAGAAGAACCCGTACTCTGTCACTTTGAGCCACACCTTGTCATTCCGAGCTTGTCGAGGAATCCCCTACCTTTATCACTTGCTTTGTTAGAGAAATCATACTTTCCTATAACCTGATAATGTCGATTTGTGCACTACTGCTATCCTTTCAGATTCTTCAGTCGCTTTGCTCCCTCAGAATGACAGGGCGAGTACACATTTCTCTGAGTATAAAAATTTTTAAGTTGTCGACATTGGTTTATAGGAATTTTCTGTATTACTCTATTTCCTGTTCAATAATTTCTGAGTTCAGCTCAAGTCCCCAACCGTAGTACCATGTGTTGTCAAACTGAATGTAGTATTCTGTGGTTGGAACGAGGGTGGAATCGTCAATGTAACCATCTTCTGAGTAATTGGTGTATTTGTAGGACACATCAACCTTTGCCACCTTTTGAATATCAATTTCTGCTTCGTAATAGTCCTTGATTTCCTTTTCTATATTTTCAGCCTGTTTTTCTGTGACATCGGTGATTTCGCTGATTTCATATTCAGTATCACAGGTGTAGAAATTATCTTTAACTATTTTTTCAAATTCCTCTTCTCCGCCGAACTCAGACTCTATATAGTAAGAGGGATATTTTTTCAGCTCGTATTCCATATCGTTGGTTTTGTCAGCCATAACAATGTTTTCAATACAGCTGTTTATTCCGTCGTAAAGGGGGTCGTCCTTGATTGAAGGTGCGCTTGGCTGGGTGTTGTCTGTATTTTCCTGCTCTGTGCCACATCCTGCAAAGGATAATGAGAGAACAAGAATAACAGCAGTAAATATAAGGGATATAGCCTTTTTGGTTTTCATAAAATACCTCCGTTTCTTTATCGTTATAATAACACAATTTGAGGATATTATCAATAATATAGATTTGGCCTGAGAAAAATAATATATTTAATCGGTGAAAATGTGTTTGTTCATATAATAATAAAATTGTTCACAAAATGTCAATAAAATTTATTGCTTATAGACAAAGAGATTGTTAAAACTTTGTCTATTATTAAGATAGTAAAAGGGAATCTTAATTGTTATAATCATTACAGGATTTTAAAAGAGGAGTGGTCCTATGAAAAAAGAACAAAACAAATCCCTTAAGTGGGTACACACAAGGTCAACAAGGCGCATTGCTTTTCTCCTTGTGGTGACAATGATTATGAGCATTGTAGGTATTGCAACATATTCTGCCGAAACAACTGACACAACAGAAGAAACAGTGATAACCAGCGGAGATTATCAATATTCTTTGCTTGAGGACGGTACTGCACAAATTGATAAATACACAGGAACAGAAACTGATTTGACAATCCCTACAGACCTTGATGGCAATAAGATTACCCAGATCGGTGGCTATTCTTTTGAGAATTGCAAATCCATTGTAAGTTTGACTATCCCAAAAGGTATAACAACTATTGGCGAAAACGCTTTCAGATTCTGCGAGAACATCGAAACTGTCTCTTTGCCTGATGGATTGACAACAATAAATAACGGTGCGTTTTCTTACTGTGAAAGTCTTAATAATGTTGTTGTTCCTAACAGTATTACAACTTTAGGAAACTATGCTTTCCAAGGCTGTAAAGCATTGACATACATAAAGCTCCCCAACAGCATAGATGTTTTATGTGACTCCTTGTTTACCTCCTGTGAAAGTCTAACAAGCATTGATATTCCGTCAAACATAAAAGAGATAGGACAAAATACTTTTGCTCACTGTTACGGTTTGACAAGTGTTACTGTTCCCGAGGGAGTTACACTTATTGACACCGGTGCTTTCAGCTACTGTGAGAATATGACAAGTATTTCTCTTCCCAACACACTTGAAGCCATAGGTGCATTTGCTTTCTCGAACTGCATAAAGCTTATGGAAATTACCGTGCCTGATTCAGTAACAGATATTTCTCGTCTTGCCTTAGGCTACTGGTTTGATTTAAGCGTTTGGAACGATATTCCGCTGGTAGGCTTTGTGCTTAAGGGCTATACAGGCTCGGCGGCAGACCGTTATGCACAGGAATATAATGTTACTTTTGAAAGCATAGGTATATCCCAGCAGCCACAGCCTACAACAACACAGCCACCTTCAACAGTACCGCCTGAACCGGGAACAGTATATACAGTATATTTTAAGAACACATCTAATTTCAGCAATGTTTATGCCTACTATTGGCCTGACGGTGGCTCCGGTCCTGTAGCCTGGCCGGGAACAGCTATGACAAATGTAAGTGATGATGTTTACAGCATTCAGGTGCCTGCTGAAAATAATATGATTATTTTCAGCAACAAGGGAAGCAGTCAGACAGGCAACCTTGCTATACCGGGAGATAACTACATATATGATGGTGAATGGAAGGTATATAGTGATGTTCCAACTGAAACATCAACAACCCAAACAGAGCCAACAACTTCATCAACAACCCAGACAGAGCCAACTACATCCTCTTCAACAGAGCCTACAACTTCTTCACAGCCATCATACACAAAGGGTGATGTAAACGGTGATGGTGATGTTGATATTGCAGACGCAACAATTTTGCAGAAGTACATTAATATGGTTGCTGTTACAATCCAACAAGAGGTTGCAGATGTAAACGGTGACGGAAGAATTGATGTTCGTGATGTAACAATGATTCAGAAAAAGGTTGCAGGTTATAATGTTTTTTAACTGACAACAGAATAAACTATCAATAAATAATCAAGGCGGACAGTTTGCTGTCCGCCCTTTCTTTCAGTAATTCCAAAAGAAAAACTGACCAAGCAAGGCTTAGTCAGTCTATCTAACTAATGAAATAATTGTCTGTTTATCAAAGCATAGCGGCACCGATGATTCCAGCGTCGTTTCCAAGGGTTGCGGTGCAAAGTACAGTTTGCTTTTCGTTGTGCTTTGTAATTCTTTCCTTTTCTACAATAGCCCTTACAGGTGCAAGGAGATTTTCTCCCTGTCTGCAAACACCACCGCCAATGCAGATGATGTCAGGCTGGAAGATGTTGATTACATTTACAATACCTGTTGCAAGGTAGCCTATGTATTCCTCAACAACAGCCTTACCTGTTGCGTCACCGGCAAGCATAGCGTCAAAAGGAGTTTTTCCTGTTACATTATTAAGGTCGCCGTCAACAGCCTTCAGCATATATGAAAATTCAGCCTTTTCGTTTTTGATGGCTTCCTTGGTCATATTGATAAGTGCAGTTGCAGAGGCATAGGATTCCCAGCATCCCTTTCTGCCACAGCCACATTCCTTTCCGTCCTTGACGATAACCATATGACCCAGCTCAGCACCGGCAAAGTTGCTTCCGCTGTACAGCTTGCCGTCAATGATAATTCCACCGCCTACACCTGTTCCCAGGGTGATGGCAACAGCATTTCTACAGCCCTTTGCAGATCCGGCAAGAAATTCACCCCAAGCGGCTGCATTTGCGTCGTTCTCAATGCGAACCGGCTTGTCAAGACGCTCTTCCATCATTTTGCTTACTTCCCAGTTGTGGAACAAAAGGTTTGGTGAAGTTTCAACAATCTTAGTTTCAGGGTTAACAGCACCGGGAACACCGATTCCGATGTGTGAAATGTCGTCCATCTTTAGCTTAGCTTTTTTAACTGCCTCTTTAACAATGGCAGCCATTGAGTCGCAAACCTCGCTTTCAGGGCGTGGGATAGCAGTTTTGCACTCTGCTCTTGCAATAATATTGTAATCCTTGTCAACAACTCCGGCGACAATGTTTGTGCCGCCCAGGTCGATACCTACTTTATATTTACTCATGGGGAAACCTCCTCTTATTTATGTAAAAATTATATCACGGTACACCTGTATTTTCAATAAAAAGGAGGAATTTATAAAGAAAAAGAAAAATATTTTTGAAAATGACAAGTGAGTATTAAGGAGTATTTAAGAGTAAACAGGAGATTTAAAGAGATTGTGCTGTGGTAAATTAAAATATTTCAAAAAAGTGTTGACTTCCGCTATCAAAGGTGATAAAATCAACCTTGCGATTTAAGGAATAAGAAAAAGGAGGACAATTTTATGTCAACTTATATGGCTAAAAAGGGCGAAGTTGAACGCAAGTGGTATGTAATTGACGCTAAGGGCAAAACTCTTGGTAGAGTTGCTACTGAGGCTGCTACTCTCTTAAGAGGCAAGCACAAGGTAACATTCACACCACATGTGGACTGCGGCGACCATGTAATTATTGTAAATTGTAAGGATGTTGTTTTAACAGGTAACAAGCTTACACAGAAGAAGTGGTACAGACACACAGGTTATATCGGACACCTTAAGGAAACACGCTATGACACACTCATGGCTACCCGTCCTGAAAAGGCTGTTGAGCTTGCTGTTAAGGGTATGCTTCCTGACAACACACTTGGCAGAAACCAGATTTTAAGATTAAGACTTTTTGCCGGAGCAGAGCACAATCATATGGCTCAGTCTCCTGAGGCATATGAAATTTAAGGAAGGAGGCTACTATAATGTACGATAAGACACCATTTTTCTATGGAACAGGCAGAAGAAAATCTTCAGTAGCCCGTGTTAGACTATATCAGGGTACCGGAAAGATTACAATTAACGACAGAGATATTGACGAGTATTTCGGTCTTGATACACTCAAGCTCATCGTTCGTCAGCCTCTTGAGCTTACAGAAACAGGAGAAAAGTTTGACATCGTTTGCCGTGTAACAGGCGGCGGCGTTACAGGTCAGGCCGGTGCTATCCGTCACGGCATTTCCCGTGCACTTCTCCAGTATGACAGTGAAAACCTCAGACCGGCCCTTAAGAAGGCAGGCTTCTTAACTCGTGACCCTCGTATGAAGGAAAGAAAGAAGTACGGTCTCAAGGCTGCTCGTCGTGCACCACAGTTCTCAAAGAGATAATTTCAATTATTTCCACACAAATTCACCCCAAAGGTTCGTCCTTTGGGGTTTTTGTTTTACTTCGTTTATATTTTTATACCGCCTATATTCCATAATGTACCGATTATCGAAAATATATTGCAATTAATCTCTGGAATTCATACAATGATGTCAACAAGGAGGTGGCTCAATGCAAATTGAGATTAAAATCGACAGTGCATTTACTGAACCTAAAATTATTGTAATGACGGCTTCGATGACAGATGATATTAATAATCTTGTGAAAAAAATATCTATGGGCTCTACCCAAATAATCTCCGGGATGAAGGATAAAAAAATAGAGGTGTTATCTCAGGAGGATTTCATAAGAATTTATGCAAACGCCGGAAAGGTTTTTGCAGTGACGGACAAAGGTGAATATACTGTCCGAATGAGATTGTATGAGTTAGAACAAAAGCTGGATTCTTGTCAATTTGTCCGCATATCAAATTCCGAAATTGTTAATCTGAAAAAGGTTGTCAACTTTGATTTAAGTTTTACAGGAACAATTTGTGTTAAATTGTCGGACGGTACAGTAACATATGTGTCCAGAAGGTATGTTCCAAAGATTAAAAAGGTATTGGGTATATGAGGTGATAAAAATGAAAAAGAAAATATTTTTAAGAGGTATTACAGGCTTACCTGTGGGAATTACCATAGGCTATATAATAACCATATTCATTTCACTTGCAATGGATAATGGCGGTTATTACCCCTGTGTGCCTGAACTGATTTCTGTAACAGGTAGTGAAATCAAAGCTGTTATTTTGCAAACTTTCCTTTGCGGTCTGTTAGGCATAGGCTTTGGGGCAAGTTCAGTGATATGGGAAATGGAGAATTGGAGTATTGTAAAACAGACAGGAATATATTTTATAATTATTTCTGCGATAATGATGCCTGTTGCCTATTTTGCATATTGGATGGAGCATAGTATTTTAGGCTTTGTTATGTACTTCGGAATTTTTGCCGTAATCTTTGTTTTTATATGGATTGTACAGTTTATTATCGGAAAAAATAATATAAAGAAAATGAACGAAAAGCTATATAAGGCAAAAGGTAAAGAACATAATTAAGTTGTGTAATATTACAACAATAAAAACCTCCCCAACGGGAGGTTTTCTGATGTTATATCACAGATGAAACCCCGAAATATTTCCCCTTTCCATAGCACCAAACAGCTTTTGTTTTATGTCGGGATATGTTTTTTGCAGAGAGGAGATATATTCTTTCATATTCTGTCTCTCTGTCACACCGTCAGCAGGACAGGTGCTTTTTACTATGGGCAGACCTTCCCTTTTGTGGGCATTTGTAACTTCATTTTCCCACAGGTAGAGTAAAGGTCTTATCAGGGTGATGTCCTTCCTTGAAAGGTATGTCACAGGACTGAAACACCCCACCTTTCCCCCGTCAAAGAGGTTAAGCAAAAATGTTTCAATAGCGTCGTCACCGTGATGACCAAGGGCAACCTTGTTGCATCCATTTTCTTTGGCGGTGTTGTGGATTATCCCCCTCCTCATTCTTGCACAAAGGGAGCAGGGGTTATTTTCCTTCCTTTCTTCAAAAATCACCTTGTACAAAGCGGTTTCCTTGATAATGTATTCAACATTAAGACTTTGGCACAACTTCTCTATTTCCCCGTATTTCCCCCTTTGGTTGAGAAAATAGGGGTCAACCGTAATTGCCTTGACTTCAAATTTTTTAGGATAAAAATCCCTCAGCCTTGCCAGAGCAGACAGCAGTACCATACTGTCTTTACCGCCGGAAACACCAACTGCTATAGTGTCATTTTCTTCTATCATATTGTATTTATCGGTGCAGGCACGCACCTTTCCAAGTATCTTGTCCATAAGATTATTATATACTATTGAAAATAAAAAGGAAATAGGGTATAATGAAAACACTTTGAAAAAAATAGGTGATAAAATGAAAAAATTAGTGGCTATGATTGCCTCAATAATTATGGTAGCAGTTTTTGTTACAGGCTGTGGCACAACAGCACAAACTACCCAGAAAGAAATTAAACTGTCCTCACAGCTCAGCGCTTTGGAAAAGGGTATGCAGGACAAGGGTTTTATCCCTGATGACGACAAATCAGT
This sequence comes from Ruminococcus sp., assembly GCA_051880875.1. GTDB lineage: Bacteria > Bacillota > Clostridia > Oscillospirales > Acutalibacteraceae > Ruminococcoides. The sequence continues at coordinate 7,395 of JBJEOU010000098.1, forward strand.
TACAAAAACCGAGATGTCCCCTGTTAAGCAGGAGGGTACAGACGGCAAAACCCAGGAATATGGCGGTTACCTTATTATCGGAGCTGTTGAGGGTGTTCGCTATTCCTTTAAGTATAACGAAAGCGATGTAAACCTTGAAATGTACCGTTTTGATACAAAAAAGCTTGATGAAACAGGCAAAAAGACTATCAGCGATGTAAAGAGCACAGGAGAAATGAGCATCGGTGAGGGTGATACCAAAATCAAGGCTTATCTTAGCGCTGACGAAAAGTATCTTCTCGTTTACCAGGATTCCAGCACAGAGAAGAAAAACCAAACCAAGATGAATGACGCTATAAAGTATTTTGAAAGCTACAAGGAAAAATAAAAGGCAAATTGATACCCTGCACAGACGACTAAAATGTTTGTGCAGGGATTTTTATTTGTTAGCATTCTTACTTTAAATGAAAAAGTCCTCCCAAAAGGAGGACTTTCTTAAGTTCAGTGTAAATTATTGCTGTGGTGGAATTTGTCTATACTGATTATATTGATTGTTTTGGTTGTATGGATTATACTGGTTTGGCACAGGCATCGGTGGGATGCTCTTTGCCATACGGCAGTAGCCCAGGGCAATTTTTGATTCCAATATATAAGGCAAAGCAGAAAGAATAGTTGCCACACCGCTTAGTATTATTGAAGGAACAAGACGGTTAATTAGTGAATTGACAATAATCATTTCAATATCCGCTGAACTGAATTCGTCAACTATACTTGGCAAAACACATCCTGTTATTATGAGAGTTAACCCGGAAATAACAGTAAAGACAGAAATAATTGCAAGTATAACTCCATATGCCTTGCCGGAAACAATCATATTCGGTGATGTCATACTTTTCCTTGTGGCACCAAAGAATTTAACACCTGAAATGGATAAAATCAATGTAAATGTTCCGATAAAAAGAAAAACAACGGACAAAACAATAAAAACAACAGACATTACAACAGTTTCGTCATAAGCAGTACCTGTCAAACTTCCAGTGCCGGCTAAGAGAATAATGCCGACAACACCCAAAAAGATGCCGCCCAAAAGAATAAAGGAAGCAGATACAATACTTATTATGTATATTACAAAGAAAAACATAAATCCGCCTGAGGGTGTTTTGTTAGGGTCCGGACTCTTTGACCTGAAGTAAATGAATATCCAAACAGACGGAACAATTAAAGAGAAGATAAGCTGAATTACAGACACTGAAATTCCGTAAGCAGAGAAAAAGCTCTCAGAAAATTTAAGAGCTTCGGCTCCATCGCCCAATTCCCCTGTTGCCCTGAGTATGGAGTAAATATCCCTAATAAACCCTGTGGAACCATTTACAGCAATGATAGATGCGACAAAAGATGCAATTACAGGTACAAGCAAAACTATGCCTAAAATTAAAACAGTCTTGCGGCTAAAATAATTTTTAATGTGCTGTACATTAATTTGATTTTTCATAAAATCCTCCTCTATATTTTACCAATCAGGTAAGATGAATTCATTTTACGATATAACAGGGAAAAAAGCAATATTTTAAGAATTGACACGTTTCTATATATAGTAGATACGGGATAAAAATATCCTATTTAATGTGGTCAAAATAAAAAGAAAAAATTTTTTAAAAAAAGTTGAAAAAAGGTATTGACATTTGTGGTAAAGGGTCG
>JBJEOU010000099.1:0-2158 GCA_051880875.1 Ruminococcus sp.
CGAACATATCCCTCGTCGGCAAGCTCAAGGCGAATCTCCGAAAGCTCCCTTTCGCTTTCGCAACGGGAAAGGCTCTCCTGCACAGAGTCAATGTATTCCAGCTCCTCCTGTGCCTTTTTAATCTGCACCGTCAGCATTTCTTCCCTTGTCTTGGCACGGCGGTAATCCTTGTAGTACTTCTGCACATTCTGACTGGGGTTCAGGGTTGGGCTTAGCTTTATCTTAACCTTTTCGTTGTTGTTATAGTAGTCCTCAACCTCAATAAAGCTTTGACCACGAACCATTTTGTACATATTTGCCTGGAGCAAATCTCCCTTTTTCCTAAGCTCTTCCCTGTTAAGGCTTTCGGAAAGCTCCCTTTGTTGTACGGCGATTTTCCTTGCCAGCTTATCCTTGATGTTGGAGCAAAGGCGGAACAAATCCTGACCCTTGACCTTAATCCTCTCAGCCTTGTCCCTTTCGTAATAAAAGGAATCAAGCATTTGGGAAAAGGACAAAAACCTCTTTTTGCTTGCCATATCGCCGTACTGCATTATGTCGGCAAAGGCTATGTCAAAGGGCTTGCCGTCCGGCTTTATCATCATTGTAGGACAGCTTTTACCCCCTGCAATATATTCTCGGAGCTTGTCAATTTTTTCAATCAACCTTACCTTGTCAACAACCGTTACTTCCCTGTTGCTCTCAACACCGATTTGGTATTCCAGCTCCCTTGCAATAATGGGGGAAATACCCTGCATTGCCGACAGAAGTGCCTTAGAAAGCTTCATCTCTCCCGGTGTATCAAGTGCCTTCTGTACAATTTCTCTGCTGTCACTTGTGAATATGCAAAGCTTATCCTGCTTTGGCGGTAGCTCATACTTGATGTTTGGCAAAACAAGCCTTTGGGTGCTCATTGTAAAGTCAACACGCTTTAGTGCGTCTATAATATTTTCATTTTCGTCAATGAGAATTATGTTGCTGTACTTTCCCATAATCTCAACACAAAGGGAAAGCCTTACCCTGTCCCCCAACTCGTTGATGGCTATAAAATCAAGGAACAGAATCCTCTCCAGCTCCGGCTGACGAATATCCACAAGCTTTGCTCCACCAAGCCTTTTCCTAAGGAGCATACAAAGCATTGGAGGTGTCGCAGGATTTTCAGGGGAATGTTCTGTAAAGCACACCCTGGGGGAATTTGCACGGGTGGAAATAAGGAGCTTTTTGTTGCCGTTTTTTGAACGCAGGGCAATAACAAGCTCGTCCCTGTTAGGCTGATGAATCTGGCTCACCCTTGCCTCTATTGCGTTTTCCTTTATCTCTTCTTTTACATAGTGAAGCATAACTCCGTCAAAAGCCATTATTCCACCCCTTTCTGTAATTACTTGTGATATTTTCCGTTACTGCTTATCTGAAAACTGCGGTAAATCTGCTCCGTAAGCATTACCCTTGCCATCTGGTGAGGGAAGGTCATTTTTCCCATAGACAGCTTGTAGTCTGCCCTTTTCTTAACCTCGTCTGACAGTCCCCAGCTTCCGCCGATTATAAAATCAATGGTGCTTTTTCCCTCAAGCTGAACATTGTCCATAAGATTTGACATCTGAGGTGATGAAATATTCTTACCTTCAATGCACATAGCTATGGTGTAGTCAGAGGGTTTTATCTTTTGAAGGATAGCGTTGCCCTCCTCCTGCAAAATGTGTTCAATCTGCTTTTCGTTAGGGTCGGAGTTTACCTTACATTCTGAAAGCTCAATTACAGAAAACTTGCAAAATGAGGACAGTCGCTTGCTGTACTCCTTAATTGCATCTACCCAATATTTTTCTTTCAGCTTTCCTATACAAATTATGTTAACAGTCAACATCAGAATAGTATTACCTTTCCGTTACTTTCCACAGGTGCTACATCAATGGTGTAGTCGTAGTCACGCCTGAAGCCCATCTGATTAAGAACACATAAACTTTCGTTAAGGGCAACCTCAGGACGGTTGTTGTCCTGACTTAAATGTCCCAGCATAATACGCATTGTTCCGTTCTCAATTATCTGAGGAAGTTCCTTTGCACAGCTTTCGTTGGAAAGGTGGCCGTCTGAGGACAAAATCCTCTGCTTTAAATAATACGGATAAAACCCGTTTTTCAGCATATCAATGTCGTGGTTGCTCTCCAGCACCAAGGCGTCCACA
>JBJEOU010000100.1:0-2148 GCA_051880875.1 Ruminococcus sp.
GACTGTTTTTCTACTATTACTGTTTATTATTGGACAGCAAGGATATGGCAACTCTGTTTTCTAATATGTTTATGATTACAGTTCTTGTAATACCAATTATTACAATGAAAAGCCTTTCGGAAGAGAAAAAGCAAAAGACCGACCAGGCACTTCTCACCTCTCCCTTGGGACTGGGTGAAATTGTAATAGGAAAGTTCTTAGGAGCACTTGTTATGTTCCTTTGCTGTATGGCAATTTTTGTGCTGTTTGCATTTACTATTTCTGTATACAGCGCACCGGACTGGTCCGTATTCATCGGCAACCTTTTGGGAACAATTCTCCTCGGTGCCGCAATGATTTCCATTAATATTTTTATCTCTTCTTTGACAGAAAGTATGATAATCTCTGCTATTGTGGGAATGTGCGTTGGTCTTGCAATTTTCTTCATTGACAGCATAGCATCCCTTGTTTCCGTAACATGGATTTCAACTGCAATTTCCAGTCTGTCATTTGTAGGACATTATCAAAACTTTACAACAGGTATCCTCAGCGTTTCAGATATGGTATTCTTCCTGTCTGTTATTGCACTGTTCAACTTCTTGACACTTAGGGTACTTGAAAAAAGACGCTGGAGCTAAGGAGGTATTGAGATGGCTAAAAACAGAAAAGAAGATTTCCTTGCTTCAGAAATTGAAAAGGATATAGAAAATCTGGCTGTGGAAGAGGACGCCATTGCCGAAACAGAAGGAAAAGATAAAAAGACTTCTAAGATAAAGAAGATTTTGCAATCACGAAAGTTTGCAAGGGGCTGGCTTTTCGCCGCAGTAATCGCAGTATTTCTTGCCTGCGTAGTTGCTGTGAACATAATAGTTTCTGTTCTTGAAAACAGATTCCCTGCCCTGACATTTGACATTACAAGCAGTAATATGTATGAGCTTCAGGACGAAACCAAGAAGCTTTGCAGCAGTGTTGAAACAGACATTCAGATGTATCTCTTAACAGATGAAGACACCTTTACATCATATGACAGCTCCTTTGGTACTGCATACTTTACACAGGCAAATCAGATGTTTAAGGAAATTGCCGGACAGAGCAGTCACATTAAGTTTGAGTACAAGGATGTTTCCTCCAACCCGTCATTCTCAACACAATACAGTGACCTTAACCTTACAACCTCCGGTGCCGACACAATTCTGATTGTGGACGCCGGCGACAACAAGTACAAGGGTTACACTATGACAGATTTGTTTGTGATTGAATCTGACGAGTCCGGCTACCAGACAATAACAGGAAGTCAGGTAGAGCAGACAGTCTGCACAGCTATTCTGGGTCTGACAAAGAAAAATGCAGCCAAGGCTTGCTTTATCACTTCCTCGGGAATACCGGCAGAAGCTGAAAGTGCCTCAGGGGAAAGCACCTACACTGCACTTAAGAAGCTTCTGAAGAATCAGGCTTACGACACCGTAACAGTAAATGTTGATTCAAATCAGAAGATTCCGTCAGACTGCGATATTTTGTTACTCATTTATCCAACACAGGATATTTCCGAATCAGGACTTGAAAAGATAGAGGATTTCCTTGACACAGCTAAAAAGACAAGCAAAACATTTGTATATGTTCCAAGTCCGACTAAAATTGAAAACGGTACGCCAAACCTTGATTCATTCCTTGAAACACAGGGAATAAAGGTTGAGGAATCTTGGATATATGAGCAGAGCGATAAATATCTTTCTTCTATTTATCCGGATGAACCGATGTTTTCAATTTTTGATTATGATAACGAGGATTTCACTTCTGGAATTGATACCGCAACAAAGATTCTTATGGGGGGCACAAGAGCTATCACCTTTACAGAGGGAAGCAACGCAGTTTCTCTCTTGAATTCCTCAGATAAGGCTGACACCCTTCCATTTACAGCGGAATCCGAAGAGGACATTGTAGAGGGTAACGGAGAACCAATCTGCGGAGCCGCCATTAACCAGGCAGAGGTTACTGACGAAGTATATAAGAATACGGTTGTAATTGGTTCCTTCTTTGCAATATCAGATAATTGTCTAAATACCTTTACCCAGTATAATAATGCAAAATTCTTTGCCAATATGTTTGATGTATTAACAGAAAACGAGGGTGAAACTGTTGTAATCACAAGTGCCCAGGCTTCTGATACAT
>JBJEOU010000101.1:0-8911 GCA_051880875.1 Ruminococcus sp.
CTACATACCGCATAGACGGCGATTACATAGACTGCCGTCATCCCGAAAATGTAGAATTTACTTCCTCTTTGAAAGAGGATTTGTCACGAAGGGATTTCACGGTAAATGCAATGGCATACAACCCCCGGGAGGGTTTAGTAGATTATTTTAACGGCAAAAGGGATGTGGAATATAAGGCTATCCGCTGTGTAGGAGATGCCGATCTCAGATTCAAGGAGGATGCCCTTAGAATTTTAAGAGCATTAAGGTTTGCCTCTGTATATAACTTTTCCATTGAATACAACACTTTTAATGCTATATTAGAAAATAAAAAGCTCCTTAACAATATATCAAAGGAGAGAATTGCAAATGAATTCACCCAAATTCTCTGTGGACAATGCTGTGACTATATATTAAGGCGGTTCAAGGATGTTGTGGCTGTGGTTATGCCTGAAATAGCCTCAATGTTCAACTTCCAGCAGAATAGTCCTCACCACAATAAAACCCTGTGGAAACACACCGTGTCATCAGTAAAAAATATTGAAAGTGACGGCGTGCTGAGAATGACAATGCTCCTCCACGACATCGGCAAGCCTATGTCACAAAAAACCGACAAAAACGGCAATTCTGTTTACCACGGTCACGAAAGAATAGGAGAGGCAATTTCAAGGGAAGTGCTGACAAGGCTGAAGTATCCGAAGAATTTTACAGATACAGTTTCATTTTTAATAAGAAATCACTCACTGAATATTAATACCGACAAGGTAATTATTAAGAAGATACTGAAAAATATGGGTGAGGATAAATTCCGATTACTCCTAAAGGTTCAAAAGGCAGATATACTTGCCCAGTCAAGCTATAAAAGAGAGGAAAAGCTACAAAACCTAAGCAATGTTCAGGAGCTGTTTGGTGAAATCATTGATAAAAGCGAATGTTACAGTCTGGAAACTCTTAATGTAAGCGGTTCAGACTTAATTCACAGCGGAATAACAGAGGGCAAAATAATAGGCGAAACCCTCAACCGACTTCTGAACCTTGTAATAGAGGGAAAATGCAGTAATACTAAAGAAGAATTGCTGAAAAATATTTAGGTACAGATCTACTTCAATGGCGATATAGAAAAATCCTTACCTGTAAAGGGTAAGGATTTCTATTATAGATTATGTTTTTCTGAACGGTGGCACGCTGTATCATAAACCTCATCGTCCGCCCTTGCACCTATCACTACAACAAGCATTTCTGTTTCTGTCTTAATCAGCTTATATACAACCCGGATTCCGGCACTCCGCAATTTGATTTTTAAAAAGCCGGATAAATTGTTATTTCCTTTATTTCCAAGGGGCTTTCCATAACCGCCGTCATAAACAGATACAGGATTTTGCAAAACCTTGTTTATTGCTTTTATCACTAATATCCGCTGATTTCCTGCAAGATTTTTTAAGTCCTTTTTTGCTTCGGGCAGAAACTTTAGTTCCCAGTTCATTCTATTTCTACCTCTGTGCAATGGGCAATATCTTCATCAGTTATACCAAGCTCCCTGTAAATATCTTCTGCAGGAATAGCATCGCTTGGATTAAAGTTTGACATCCTTTCGTTTGCAATGGCAAGTAAACGGGCGTCATTTACTTCATCCATAAGGCGAAGATATTCTTCAGGGGACAGAAGTACACATTCAGCAGTGTTATTTTTCATAACTACCTTTGCACCGCTTTGCTTAACATCTTCAAAAATTTTTCCTGCAAGTCCACGGTTGAACTGAGAAATTGAAATAGTGTCCTTAATTGCACTTGTAATATTAGCCATACTAATCACCTCTGTATAAAAAGTATAACACAGATAGGTATAAATGTAAATATATTTATTGATAAATTTATTGATAAATTTCAACTATACATATCAATAACAGTATATGCAAAGGATTAATATTTATATCCTGTTAACCCCGGTTTTCTTAGCGGCTTCAATAACAGCCTCTGCAACTGCTTTGCCGATTCTCTTATCAAATGCCTCGGGAAGAATATACTCAGCGTTAAGCTCCTCATCGCTGATAAGCCCTGCAATGGCAAGGGATGCGGCAACCTTCATCTCTTCGTTGATTTCCTTGGCTCTGCAGTCAAGTGCTCCTCTGAAAATGCCCGGGAAAGCCAGAACATTGTTGATCTGATTTGGGAAATCGCTTCTTCCTGTTCCAACAACAGCGGCACCGGCTGCCTTTGCCTTGTCCGGCATAATTTCAGGTGTTGGATTTGCCATGGAGAAGATAACAGGGTCCTTAGCCATTGATTTTACCATATCTTCTGAAACAATATTTGGTGCACTAACACCGATAAACACATCAGCACCCTTCATTGCGTCAGCAAGACCACCTGTCTTTTTGCTTCTGTTGGTTTCCCTTGCAATTTCTGCGTGTGCAGGGTTAAGACTTTCGTCACCCTCACAGAGAATACCGTCCTTGTCGCACATAGTGATATTTTTAACGCCGATATTCATAAGATGCTTACAAATTGCAGTTCCTGCAGAACCGGCACCATTGATAACTACTTCAATTTTCTCAATCTTCTTGTTTACAACCTTAAGGGCATTAATAAGCGCAGCTGCAACAATAATTGCTGTGCCGTGCTGGTCATCGTGAAATACAGGAATGTCACATTTTTCCTTTAGCTTTTTCTCAATTTCAAAGCACCTTGGTGCTGAAATATCCTCAAGGTTAATTCCGCCAAAGCTGCCGCTGATAAGGTAAACTGTGTTTACAAATTCGTCTACATCCTTGCTCCTTACACATATAGGAAAAGCGTCAACATCTGCAAATTCCTTAAATAAAGCGCATTTACCCTCCATAACAGGCATTCCTGCCTCCGGGCCAATGTCACCCAAGCCAAGGATAGCTGTACCGTCAGTTACAACAGCAACAAGGTTGTTCCTCCTTGTTAGCTCAAAGGATTTGTTGTAGTCCTTGTTAATTTCAAGGCAAGGCTCTGCAACGCCGGGTGTGTAAGCAAGGGACAAATCCTCACTGCTGTTAACCTTAACCCTTGAAACTACTTCAATCTTTCCGTTCCATTCATAATGCTTTTTAAGAGACTCCTGTCTAATATCCATTTTATTATCCTCCTAAACTTCTCCGATTATTATACAACTAATTACCATTTCATTCAATACCCCAAAATAGTTTGACAAAATTTATTTTCTGCATTAAAATAACCTTGCAACCAAGTTGGACAGCTGCGGTTAGAAGCGAAAGCGACTATCCGAGGAAAGTCCGAGCTCCACAGAGCAATAATAACGGCTAACGGCCGCCGGGGGCGACCCCAGGGATAGTGCAACAGAAAATAACCGCCGCTTTTGCGGTAAGGATGGAAAGGTGAGGTAAGAGCTCACCGGTGTTATGGAGACATAACAGCCGTGTAAACCCTATTTGGAGCAACACCGTGGAGGGACATATATGCTTGCTCGGCAGTCCCATGGAGGTGGCATTGAGCAAATGTGGCAACACTTTGCCAAGATAGATGGCTGTTCACGACAGAACTCGGCTTATAGATTTGGTTGTACCTTAATACTGAACTCCTTTTAAAGAGGAGTTTAGCAAAGAACCCTTCGGGGTTCTTTTTATTTTCTTTATAAGAATAATTATATTTTTTTACGACTAAAATTGATATTACCTGACAAAAAATTACAATTAAATTACATCAACAGGTCATATATGTAATTATTTTTGATAAAAAGTTTCATTTTTTTAAATTAAATTACAAAAAGGTCTTGTTTTTTTTCTTTTATCGTATTATAATATGGACATGCTGAATTGACTTTAAAGAATTATTTAAAAGAATTTCTTTAAAGAATTTCTTAAAAGAAATATTATATTTTACGGGGAGAATGTTTATGAGACTGAGAAAACAAGAATTAGGGGATAGAAACCTAATTGGCGCAAGAGTTGAAGCGGCAAGAAAGAAGAAGGGTATGAAGCAAAAGGAACTGTTGGCACAGCTTCAGGTTAACGGTGTTGATATGAACGCTTCAGGCCTTTCAAAGCTTGAGGGACAGATTAGATATGTAACAGATATCGAGCTTGTTGCACTTGCTGATATTCTTGAAATTTCTGTTGATTCACTGCTTGGCAGGGACTAAAAACTACGGTGACTTAGATGTCGCCGTTTTTTATTGCAAAAAATAATTGAAATTTAATCCCTATTTGTTATAATTATAAAGTAATATTAATTGGAGGACTATCGTTATGAACAAGGTTGACAGCTTTTTTAATAGTATAAAGGACAAGAAGGTTGCATTTTGCGGACTGGGAATAAGCAACTTTCCTGTTATGGAGATGTTTGTAAATCACGGAATAGATGTTACAGCCTGCGACAAAAGGGATTTTGAATCTCTTGGTGAAAATGCAGACAAAGCCAAAAGTCTGGGTGTAAAGCTTTCTTTGGGAGAAGATTACCTTAAAAACCTTGATGTTGACATTGTTTTCAGAACACCGGGTATGAGGTACTATATGGATGAGCTTGTAGAAATGAGAAACAGGGGCGTTGTTGTTACATCGGAAATGGAGCTTTTCTTTGAACTTTGCCCATGCAAAATCATTGCCATCACAGGCTCCGACGGCAAAACCACCACAACATCAATTATTTCAGAATTTCTCAAGGCACAAGGGAAAAAGGTTTACCTTGGCGGTAATATAGGAAAACCCCTTTTGCCGGAAATTGAAGAAATTACCCCGGAGGACTATGCAGTGGTTGAGCTTTCCTCTTTCCAGCTTATCTCTATGAGGACAAGTCCAGATGTTGCTGTTGTCACAAATGTTTCTCCCAACCACCTTGATATTCACAAGGATATGCAGGAGTATGTTGATGCTAAGAGAAATGTGCTTTTACACCAGGGAGCTTTTTCCAAAACTGTACTGAACCTTGACAATGAGATTTCCAACTCCTTTTCAGATGATGTAAGGGGAACCCTTGCAAAGTTCAGCAGACAGGATAAAGTAGATAACGGAGCATTTTTAAGAGATAACAAAATTATCTATTACGATTTTGGCACAGAAACTGAAATTATTGATATTGATGATATTTTTATCCCCGGTATGCACAATGTAGAGAACTATATGGCGGCTATATCTGCTGTTTGGGGTATTGTAGATGTTGACACCATAAGACAGGTGGCAAAGACCTTTACAGGTGTTGAACACAGGGCGGAATTTGTCAGGGAATTAAACGGTGTCAAGTACTATAACGACTCAATAGCCTCCAGCCCAACAAGGACAGCATCAGGTACACTTTCCCTTTATGACGAAAAGATTATCCTTATAGCAGGCGGTTACGACAAAAATCTTGATTACACAGACCTTGGAGAAATCATATGCAACAAGGTAAAAATCCTTATCCTAATGGGCAATACAGCGGATAAGATAGAAAAGGCAACTAAAAATGCGACCTCATATATAGAAAACGAGCCTGTTATAGTAAGAGTTTCAAATATGGAAGAGGCTGTAAACAAAGCTAAGGAATTGGCAGTTTCCGGCGACAGAGTTTCTCTTTCTCCTGCAAGTGCAAGCTTTGATTTGTACAAAAACTTTATGGAGAGAGGTATTCACTTCAAAAACATAGTGAACAGCCTGAAATGATAAAATATATAGAAGAGGTCAGTCTATTTACGAAAATTGCAAACAGCTTTGAAAATCACGATACTTTTTTAACAAAAATTATTTCTGTTTTTAAAGCCTACGGTATCGGTGTAAGGGGCAAAGACTTTTGGTTTCAGCAAAACCAAAGTGAATTTACCTCGTTGATACTAAAAAATGACGGCAATATTGTGCTTTACTTAACACAAAATACTGATATTACAGAACTATCAGAGTTCATTAATGTGATAGGTTATGCCTCTGTACTTTTTGATAATAGCTATGAATTATTGCAATTATCAGGCAGTAGTCAGTCGCAGGGAATAGTAATGAAGCTTTGCGAAAGGCACATTCCTAATGACAGCAACATAAATATAACTATTGAAGATAATTACAAAAGAGTATATGAATTTTTCAATTCACTAAGCTGTGATGACGTGAAAATAAACTCCTACGGCGATTTTGCAACGGATTTGTATTCTAAAATAAAATGCGGTGTCAGCAAAGTTCTTTCAGTATATGATAAGGATAGAATTGTATCCTGTGTGATAGCTACCGGTGACAAAATTAATACAATAGTCGGTCCTGTTGCAACAGCAAAAAGTTTTCAGAACTGTGGATTAGCAAGAAGATTAATCTATTCCTTGGATAAAACAGAAAACATCTATCTGTACTGCAAAGATGATGAGCATACACTTATATATAAGAGAATGGGTTTTGACCCTTGTGGAGAATGGAAGGAAATTTATAGATGAGTTTTTTTGATTTTGACGAAAGAGTGTTAAAGCTTTCCGAAAAAGCAATGGAGAATTGTAAGGAGATTCTAAGAAATATTGAGGAAATCCAGGAATATAACCAGAATAAAATGCTAAAGGCTTTTCAGATTTGCAAGGTGTCCGAAAGCCACTTTGCCGACAGCACAGGCTACGGCTACAGCGACTGGGGCAGGGAAGTGCTTGACAAGGTGTATGCCACAGCCTTTGGTGCAGAGGACGCCCTTGTAAGACAGGGCTTTCAGTCAGGTACTCATGCGCTAACAGTTGCACTTTTCGGTATGCTTAGACCGGGTGACACTATGCTGTCAGTTGCAGGAATACCCTACGATACAATCAGAAGTGTTATCGGGATAGAGGGTGACTATTCCGGCTCACTAAAGGACTTTGACATTCACTATGACGAAGTTCCCCTTGACGGTAATGATGTTGATTATATTGCTTTAGAAGAAAAATTAAAGTCAAAACCTAAAATGGCATATATTCAGCGTTCAAGGGGTTATTCTCTCAGGAAAGCTCTCACAATTTCCGATATTAAGAAAATCTGTGAAGTTGTTAAGAGAGTATCTCCAAGCACAATTATAATGGTTGACAACTGCTACGGAGAATTTGTAGAAAAATACGAGCCTGTTCAGGTGGGTGCAGATATAATGGCAGGCTCTCTCATTAAAAATGCCGGGGGAGGAATCGCCCCAACAGGTGGCTATATAGCCGGAAGAGCAGATTTGGTAGAGCAGTGCAGTTACCGCCTTACCACCCCGGGAACCGGCAGAGAATTAGGCGCAACAATCAGCACCAAAAGAGAAATGTTTATGGGTGCCTTTAACGCTCCTCACATAACAGGTGAAGCACTAAAAACCGCCGTGTTTGCCTGTGCACTTTTTAAAGAGATGGGCTACGGTGTTTCTCCCGACCTTAAGGAAACAAGGGGAGATATTGTTCAGGCTATTCTCCTTGAAAATGAAGAAAATCTTATAGAATTTTGCAAGGGTATTCAGTCAGGCTCACCTGTTGACAGCTATGTAACCCCTGTTCCTGACGATTTACCCGGTTATGACAGCAAGGTAATTATGGCGGCAGGTGCATTTACCCTCGGTTCAAGCATAGAGCTTTCTGCTGATGCACCACTAAGGGAACCCTTTGCGGTGTGGATGCAGGGTGCGTTCAACTTCCACAGCGGTAAAACAGGAGTTATGCTCGCCGCAAATCAGATAATTCAAATAACATCAAAGTAAGGAAATCTGTCCTTAAAATTTGTTAAAATAAGGGAGATGAATTTATGCTTTTATACCACGGAAGTAATGTTGAGGTAAAAGTACCGAAATTAATACCGTCCAAAAGATTGTTGGATTTTGGCGCAGGTTTTTATTTGACCAGCGATTTTGAACAGGCGAAAAAATGGGCAATGCGTACCACTCTTAACCGTGAAACCGGTGTCCCAACTGTTTCGGTTTTTGAAGTTGACAAAAATACACTAAAAGGGCTGAATTTACTTATCTTTAAAACTGCCGACAGGGAGTAGCTAAGATTTATCTCGGCAAACAGAACAGGCAAACAGCTCAACGATGATTATGATGTAGTAATCGGGCCTGTTGCAAATGATCAGGCAATCAGAACTGTAAATAACTATCTTAGAGGTTATTTTCCTGAGGATGTTGCAATTCAGTTACTTCTTCCTCAAAAGCTAAAAGATCAGTACGCTTTCCGAACAGAAAGGTCTATTGATATTTTGAATTTTACGGAGGCGAAAAATGTATGAAACGTTTGGAACCTGAAATCATTGATTATTACAATAGTGAAGTTGTTAAGATGATAGCAGAAAAGTACGGTTATAGCTATATGGATGCCATGAGGCAATTTGTTTCTTCAAAAACTCACGAAATGCTTGAAAATGAAGATAGCGGACTCACTTCATTTGGTGCCGGTGCAATATTTGAAATTTGGGAAACTGAAAAGGTTACCGGCGACCCAAGGCAATCTGTGTATATAAGGGGTGAGTGAGATGTCGGAGGAAATGAGCTTTTTTATGTACTTGCTGGAATTTTATGCAGGATATAAAAATATGAAAACAGGAGATGTACTGAAAGAGTGGGATGAACACGGTATTACAGAGAAAATTTATAATAACTATTGGTGTTATCACACAGAGCGTATTGAAAACGCATATATGGATATTGACAGCTTGCTTTCCACAGGAAAACATGCTTGGTAGCTACGTGTTTTTTAAAAATTCAATCAGTAAGATAAAATAAGGAGTTGCCGTAAAAGAAAAGATTTGCGACAACTCCATTTTTCTACTTTTTCTTATTTCTCAAATACCTGAAAAACTCATCAAACAGCTTTAATGATTCTTCTTCCATATGCCCGCCGGAGCATTCGACATTAAAATTATTTTTCATATTTAAAATATCAATTTCCGAACCGCAGGCACCGTACTTCTCGTCGTATGCACCAAAGTATATACGGGGTATTCTTGCGTTTACAATTGCACCGGCACACATAGGGCAAGGCTCCATTGTAACATACATTTCGCATTGCCAAA